>DASZZN010000009.1 GCA_035544955.1 Candidatus Dormiibacterota bacterium | reverse complement strand
CGCCCCGGGAACCACCCGCCCTCTCGCAAGATGTGCTCGACCGGCTCAGTGAGACTATTTCTTACCACTGACAACCATCCCTACGAGTCGCGACTAGTAGGAGGGAGGGACGCGTGCTTAGCGCGTCCCTCCATCAGTGTTGAAAGGCGGAGGCCGACGCCTCCACCCAGAGTCGCACAGGAGCAAGGTCGTTAAGAGAAGTAAGCAAACTTGCCGTCGACACTAACATCCAAGCCGGTCCCGTTTGGCATCGCGAGGTTTTGCTCGAAAGCGATCCCGCGAGCCACATCCTGTCCGGGCCAGACCTGGGACAGGCTGTGGACGACTGGCATCGGTACGCCCGGAGCGGCAAAGGGGTGAATGCCCCCATTCAGGTCCAGAACGTATCCGGTCGTGCCATCGCTGCGCAGCACTAGACCGCGCGTCATGTCACCGCTCGTCCAGTAGCCGGTCACGGTCGGGGTGGGCGGCATCTGCACCCCTGGGACGGCGAAGGGGTGAACCCCGCCAAGCAGGTCAAGGGTGTAGCCAGTCAGACCGTCCGACCGGAGCACGATTCCGCGGGTCATATCGCCGCTCGACCAGAAACCTGTGACGGTCGGAGTGGAAGGCATCTGCGCACCCGGAATCGCGAAGGGGTGGATCCCTCCAAGCAGATCGAGAGTGTAGCCGCTCCTGCCATCCGACCGAAGGACGATCCCGCGGGTCATATCGCCACTCGGCCAAAGACCTGTGACCGTCGGAGTCGCCGGCATCTTCACGCCAGCCGCGGCAAACGGGTGAATCCCACCAAGCAAGTCGAGCGTATAGCCACTCTTGCCGTCGCCGCGGAGCACCAAACCCCGGATCATATCCGACCCGGGAGACCACAGCCCGGTTGCCTTGACGGGTACCGCTCCGCCAAATGGACGCACGAGGCCTTCACCTGTTACGTAATAGCCAACCTTTCCTGTTCCGAATAGTCCCGGGGAGCTCAAAGCAATTCCCCGGACCGGTGAAATTGCTGGCGCCGTAACGTGGAGCCAGCCTACGATGCTTTGGCCGTTTCCGCCGGTGGCTGTCCAGGTAGCATTTCCCGTCGTCCCTCCATTGAAATTTTCGTCGATGGTGGTAAAGGTTCCGTTGCCAGTTCCAACGACAACGTTGGTGTGCCCGTAGCCACCGTCGGAGTAACTGACGACGTCTCCAGGCAGGGGAAGTCGACCATTCCCAGGCCGAACTAGCGTCAATGGAGCAGCGCCACTGTGCGCCTGGAGGTACGACCAGTAGACATCGACGACCTGTGAGCCCCCACTCAGCTGCTGTTGAGGAAGCCCGAAGCGCTGGTAGAGATACCGTTCGCTGAGTTCAACGCACTGCCACTCCCAATTGAGCGAGAGGGGTGCGGTCTCTTGGACGGATGGGAGAGTTCCAGGTGTATCCGCCGGCCCACAAGCAATTAGGCCGTTCCACTGGGCGATGATCGATGGAAGCTGGCTAGCGGGGACTCCAACATTGGCCCATCGATTCCCATCGCAGGTACCGTTCCACCAGTTCGGTGCGGGTAGAGGCAATGTGTTGTTGGCAGCGAGTGCGGGAGTGGCTGGATAGAACGCGCCAAGCGCACTGCCCGTCAGCAGCACCGCCACTACGATTCGAAGGAATCTTGTCGCGGCCCCGAATCTCCGTGTCTTCGCTAGATCGTGCATTTCAGCGACCTCCTTTTTGCTTCGGGGCCTGTAGCCCCTGCGACGAGCACGATCCTGCCATGCGCTGAATACCGACTGGTTCGGCACTGAAGCCCCGCTGAAGATCCAGTGCCTCGCATGATGCCTCAGTTGATGGATCCGCTCGCCGGGTGCACAATGAGAGCCGAGACGCAGGGAAATGGAATTCCGGGTTCTCGGACCGATTGAGGTTTGGGAAGGGAATCGGCCCCTTCCTGTCGGCGGCGAAAGGCTCCGCGCCTTGCTCGCCATCCTCCTGCTCAATGCCAACAAAGTTATAGCCAGCGAGCGGCTGATCAAGTTGATTTGGGGGGAAGACCCGCCCGACACCGCAAGTAACGTCCTGCAGGTTTATGTCTCCCAGCTGCGAAAGCTGGTGGAACCCTTGACCCGGACCGCTCCCTACCGTCGATTGGTGAGCCAGGCGCCCGGGTACGTCCTTCGGGTCGATGCTGACCAACTCGATCTAGATCGGTTTGACCTGCTCGTTCAGCAGGGTCAACAGACCATTGCCCGCGACCCCGAGGTTGCGGCTCGCAAACTCCGGCAAGCCCTAGAGCTTTGGCGCGGTCCGGCATTCGAGGATGTCGGCGACAGCCCATTCGCTGTTGCCGAACGAGCCCGGTTCAATGAAAAGCGAATGGCGGCGCTCGAGTCGCGAGTCGACGCCGAGCTCGCGCTTGGACGTCATCGCGATCTGGTGGGCGAATTGCAAGCGCTGGTCGCCGAGCATCCTCTCCGCGAGCGCCTCTGCGGCCAACTCATGTTGGCGTTCTACCGCTCCGGCCGCCAAGCAGAGGCTTCGAATGTCTACTACGGGACGCGGCGGCGGCTGATCGACGAGCTTGGCATGGAGCCGAGCGTCGCTCTCCAAGGCTTGCTCAAGGACATCCTGACTCAGGCCCCGCGGGCAGGCTGGGTAACCTCCGAACCAGGCGCGGCGGGCACCGCCTCGACGGTGGTGGGCCCCTGCCCGGTCTTAAAGTTCTCCACCATCGAAATCCCGATCACACTGCCAAAGTGCCTGCTTGGTCGCCGCTCGCGGGACGGCGGTGGTCGACCCGACGTCGACCTTAGTGGCCTCGACCCTCAGCGATCGGTCTCGAGGAGGCACGCCGAGCTCATATACCGGGATGACACCATCCATGTCCAGGACCTTGGATCAGCCAACGGGACAACGGTTAACGGACGTCGCCTCGCGCCGAACGAATCCTGTTCATTGCGCTCCGGTGACAGCCTGACCTTTGGCAGCACGTCCGCGGTGTTTTCGCTACCAGACGGCTTCGTGTGGCGAGACTGGCTCGAAGCCACGATCATCCAGGAAGTCCAGGCGTGAGCGCCCGGCTGCGTTTTAAGGCGGGACCCAGGGTGTTCGAGATTACTCGAGAGGTCTCGACCATTGGACGTCGTTCCCTCGATGGCGCGGTCGTCCCTGACATCGACCTCACCGACGTGGACGCGGAAAGGTCGGTGTCGCGACGTCACGCCGCCCTCCGTCAGGCGGATGGTGAACTATTCGTGTCAGACCTCGGCTCTTTGAACGGGACCTGGCTCAACGGGCGTCGGCTTAGCGCCGATCAGAGCGCACGCCTGGGCGCGGGGGACGTGATTGAGCTGGGTCAGGTTCAAATTCTGTGCATCGCGGACCCGGACGTGACGCGTCCAATGGGCGCTGCCCCAGCCGATAGAGGATCAGCGAAAACAGGTGCGTCTACCGCGGCAGCACGGGGGACTTCCATATTCTTGCCCCAGCTCCTCTTTCCGCAGTGCCAGATCGTGTGGGCCCGCCGCGACCTGAATCCAACCTTCGCGCAACTCCTTGACCATGCCTTGGCGAGCCAGCGGACGATCCTGGTCGTTCCTCGCCTGACTGACGATACGTACTCCATCTTCGCCACAGAGGCGAATGTGTCCGAGACCGACGGCAAGATCGGATTGCTCGGCCTTCGCCGGGTGCGGATTCTGCATACGGACATGCAGGCGCAGCCTCCGGCTTGTGACTTCGTTCCCATGACGGATACGCCCCTTACGGTCACGGATGATCTGATAAGGCGATTCAGGTCGGCCTTCGGCGATTGGCTGAAGGGGCACCCAGAGGCAAGCTGGGCGGAAAGCGCGATGACAAGTGATGACGCAGCGCTAATGGCCGACCTGGCTTGCCAGGTGTTGTTTGGCTCAGACCCACAGCGGGCAAGCTTGTTGGGGATCGACGACGTTGGCAGCCGTTTACTCCACTGCTTAGACCAATTGCAGATCCCTCAGGTCGCTGGAGCCAACGTCCCACGATCCGACGTGGCACTTCCGAAGTATTCCGACGTTGGCGACCGAGATCGTGAGAAAGCCGAGCTACGCGACGTCGTGCAATTTGCGCTTCAACCACCGGAGGCGGCGCGGCGCCTTCGTCTTAAGAAAGGAGGCGCCATTTTGTGGGGGCCGCCTGGGACCGGTAAGAGTTATCTGGCAGCTGCGACCGCCGGCGAATTCGGCTGCCGATTCCTCACGCTCAAGGGTCAGCGCGGTGTCCAGGCTTCCGCGGTTGAGGATCTGCTAAGAGCGGCGGCAGCGGAGGCGCCAGTTGTGGTGTTGATCGAGGGACTCGATCTGGTTGACGCCGATGACTGGATCGTGGGCCTGGATCGGGCAAGCCACACCGATGGATTGGCTCTGATCGGAACTGCGCCCGCCCTGAATGCGATCGACGCCTCGCTGCTGGTACCTGGCCGTTTCGATCACCCGATAGCCGTGGGACGCCTCGACGGAATGGCCATTCGGCAAATTCTTGAGGTCCACCTCCGGGGGCGCGCCAATCTGGAAGAGCTGGACCTCGGCAACGCGATCGAATGCAGCAAGGATCGTTCTGCGGCACATCTTGAGCGCCTCGTCAACCTGGCCGCGATGTCCGCATTCAAGGCAGGACGTGGCGCGATCGCGCAGACCGACCTGGACGCGGCGCTCGACAGTACAGCCAGCCGGAAATCGACCGATCCATCGGGCAAGACGTGGGACGACCTGGTCCTGCCCGATGCGACGATCAGCGCGCTGCACGTCCTTCAGACGCTGATCGAAGATCCGCGCCGAGGCCAGGCGCTCGGCGTTAAGGCGCCGCGCGGCGCGGTCCTGTTCGGCCCACCGGGGACCGGGAAGACGACGGTTGCCAAAGTATTGGCGGAGCAAACGCGATGCAGCTTCTTCCCGATCAGTGTCGCCGACATCCTGGACAAGTGGGTCGGCGTTGCAGAGCAGAGGGTGCGGCGCCTGTTCCAGGAGGCTCGCGAGCACCGACCCTCGATCGTTTTCATCGACGAGCTCGATGCGCTTGCCGGACGACGAAGCGACCAAGCAGATGGCAATCGCTTCATGGGCATCCTTCTCAACCAGCTTCTCACGGAAATCGATGGATTCGAGCCGCTCGAGGGCGTATTTGTGATCGGCGCCACGAACCGGATCGATATGCTCGACCCGGCGATGATCCGGGGCGGACGCCTCAGCGAGCACATCGAAATCGGCCTCCCAGATCGGGGAGGACGCCTCAGACTCATCCAGCTGTATACGGCAACGCTTCCGCTAGCAGAAGACATCGACATCGAACGGTTGGCTGACGCGATCGACGGGCTGTCAGGCGGAGACATTGAATCGATGTGCCAGCGGGCCGCTCGACTCGCGCTCGGGCGAAACGCTGATTGTGTCGAAGGACAGGACTTCGAGGCCGCCCTCCCGCCGTCCGCGCCGATCAGCTCGCCGATCGGTTTCCGCGTCTCGAAAGTGCGTTAACGCCGGCGACGCGCCGACGCCGAGAGCAGGGCAGGATCGCGGCGCTTCAGCGCATATCCGGCGAGCACTAATTCGACGAGAAATAGCCCAACGAGCGCCCCGACGTCGGTGATCCAGGTCCGGGGGTCGTGCCGCCACCGCGTGGTCAGCGCCAGGTCCGTAGTCTGAGCAACTCGATCAACCAGCGCCGCTGAAGGACGATCCGGATTTACGCCTGCGGGAAGACTCGGGTCGAAGGAAGAGGCACGGCGGTAAATCAGTTGATTGAGGTGGATGGTCGAGGCCGCCGCGGCATGACCCCACTGGGCGCTCGCCACATAACTGATCGGTCCGAGGATGGGCTTGTCGTCAATGCGAAGCTGAGGGAGCGTGAGCACCAATTGAGGCACAAGGATGAGGGGAAGCAGGGTAAGAGCCTTGTCACCGCGGCTCGTCAACGCAGAGACCAGTAGACCGAGCGCCATCGCTGCCAGGCCGGTGGCAACGAGCGCCAGCCAGAGCTCAAGCCGGAGGTTAGGGAGGAGCGCGCCGCCGCCGGTACCGCCCTGACGCAATGTTCCCAACCAGACAAGAACGCCGGCTTGTGCCGCGGTCACCACCGAGAGGATGATCACTTTCGATGCCAGGTAGGCGGGAATTGAGATGCCAACCATTCGCTCGCGCGTATAGACCGGCAACTCCTTCACGATCTCGCGGATCGAATTTCCCGCGCCAAGGTAGGTCGCGCTTACCACAAGAAAAAGGATCGCCTGAAGCCCAGCGTTGAGGGCGCTGGAGTTGGCCGCATCGAAGCCGCCCGGACTGACGGCAAGCAGGATGATCGCAGCCAGGATCGGAGCTTGTAGCAGGAGGATTGCGGTGTTCGCGGGGTCGCTCGCTATGACCGCCAGGTAGCGGTGCGAGAGCGTCAAGAACTGGCGCCACCGATTCTGCCTGGGCGGCGGGGCCTGGGCTGGAACTGCCGCGCGGCGTTCTTGGGAGAACTCAGAATGGACGAGCGCCGGACGCACGAATTGGTCGTAGACGGGACTCTTGCGGAACTCCTCTTTGAAGTCACGCTGTCCACGCTCGAGATCGCGGAAAACTTGAGCGAAGTCCGACCTGCCGAAGTAGGCCAGGGCGTCTCTAGGCGGCCCGTAATAGGCGGTCTTTCCGCCCGGAGCCAGGAAGAGCACTCGATCACAAAGGTTGAGGCTTTGCACCGAGTGGGTCACCACGATCACGGTTCGGCCGTCCGCGGCCAGCCGCTGGAGTAGCTCCATCAGATCCTGCTCCATCCCTGGATCAAGGCCAGATGTAGGTTCGTCCAGGAACAACAGCCTCGGACGGGTAAGCAGTTCGAGGGCAATCGAAACCCGTTTGCGCTGTCCACCGGACAGTCGGTCAATCCGTTGCCGCGCTCGACTGGAAAGGCGGAGCTCGGAGATGACTTCATCGACGCGTCCATTTCGATCGGCGCGAGAGACGTCGGACGGAAAACGCAGTTCGGCTCCGTACCGGAGCGCTCGTCGAACCGTGAGCTGCGGGTGCAGGATGTCATCCTGCGGCACGTAGCCGATGCGCTGGCGGAACTCGTCATAGGACGCATAAAGATCGCGCCCGCCACAATGTACGGTTCCCTGATCGGCCGGCCGGAATCCGGCGAGTGCACTCAGAAGCGTTGATTTCCCAGCTCCGGATGGCCCTACGGCCGCAAGGAAGGTGTGTCGTGGGACACTGAAACTAACCTCGTCGAGAAGCTGGCTCGGACCGATATGGACGCTCAAGTTGACCGCCTCGAAACTCACGTCGTCGGCTCGCGCATAGTCCTCGAGGCGGTTTCCGCGCAGCCGGAGGCTATGATTGGCGATTCCGATGACGTCTGTGTCAGTCACCGGCGCTCGTTCGATCCGAACGCCATTGATGTACGTGCCGTTGTGGGACCTGAGGTCGATCAGCTCAGGGGTGCGGCCCGGTGCTTGCACCAGGCGCGCGTGGTGGCGGGAGACGGTTAGATCAGCGAGTACCACCGTATTGTCAGTCGCTCGGCCTATCGTGACGTCCCCCGATATCGCCGAGCTGATCGTCATCGGTCCCAGATCAATTGCTGCGTGGTGAATCGCCTCGACCCGGGAGCGCGCGAGCGTCAGCGTCGGTGTCGCCTCGGCAATCCTGGATCCAGACGGCACCGGCACAAGCTCGATGGGTATGCCCTTGGATGCATCGCCCAGGAGAAGGACGACTCCGGCGCCCACGCGAACCCTGCCGATTCGCTCGCCGGCCTGGTAGGTGCCGTTGCGCGTCCGTAGATCTTCGGCGATCCATCCATCGGACTCTGGACGAAGCTGCAGGTGACGGCGAGAAACCCGCGGGTCAGAGCAGTCGAACGGCGGTGCACTCTCGCGGCCGATCACAACCGCCTCAGTGATGACCTTTTCTCGTTCGCCCAGGCGTACCCGCAGCGGGACGGGCTGACGGTCTTGCATCAGTTGGAAGCCATCCTAATTGCAAAGAGAGGGGCCTGTGGATACACTAGCGGCGGGGATCAGCCATGGCTTACCTGCCGGCGTTCCGTCGCGGCACGCGGGGATCTGACGCGTGAACGGCGCAGACGACGGGCGTGCGGCGGCCGACCGAAACCTTCCAACGACGCTCGATAACGCTGGGCGGGCTCCGGACGACGCTACCGTCCGGTCAGACCGCACAGTCGATCCGTGGATCGGACGCGTTCTCAAAGCAAAGTACAGGCTAGAACGCCGGCTTGGGTCTGGCGGCTTCGGGACCGTTTACGCCGCCCGCCAGCTCTTAACCGATACCTGGCACGCGGTCAAGCTGATGCACGCGCCTCTCGCTCCCCAGCCGCGCATGCAGGAGCGCTTCCGTGAAGAGGCGCGAACCGGCATGCAACTCAATCACCCGCGCATTGTCCGGATCACGGACTTTGATATCGAAGGTGATGCCTGCTTCCTCGTCATGGACCTGATCGAGTCCAGGACCCTCGCGGAGCGGTTGCAGGCGAAACCTTCAGAGGTCACTTCCAACCTCCCAACCTGGACACGCGATATCGCGGCCGCTCTCGACTATGCCCATGCTCATAGCGTCCTGCACCGTGATCTGAAGCCGAACAACATCCTCGTTCGGGAGCAAGACAATGCGGCCTTGCTCACTGACTTCGGTATCTCCCGCTGGGTGCATCAGGCCGGCCTGACTGCAGAGGGGGTAACCCTGGGCACATCTGCGTACATGTCCCCGGAGCAGTGCCGCGGCGAGACGCGGGCCATCGACGCGCGCTCGGACATCTATGCCTTCGCGGCTCTGCTGTTCGAGGCGGTCGCCGGACATCCGCCCTTTGGATCGGGACCTGAGGCGATACAGGGTCACCTCCACCGTGAGCCTCCGCGGTTGACGGAGCTCAGCCCGGCGCTGCCCAACGCCGCAGCTCTGGACCAGGCGCTCGGACACGGTCTTGCCAAGTCACCGAATCAACGTCCGGCCTCGGCGACTCAGCTCGCCGAGGAGTTCCTCAAAGCCCTCTCGGGTACACGATTAGAGCCTGCGGTCGCGGTACCACCGGCTCGCAGCAGCAGCCTCGGTTTGTCGAGGGCGGCGCTCTGGGCTACCGTATTGCGGAACCGGATCCCAGCGGCAATTACCGCGCTGGCACTCATTCTCTTTATTGGCGGTGGGGTCGCGATCGCCGCTTCGCGGCCGTCCAGCAAGGCAGCTGCCACGACCACCCAGGCACGCGCCAGCTCGAGCGCTGCCGCGACGTCATCGCCAAGCCAGGCTCCCTCGAGCAAAGCGGTCACACTCTCAGCACTACCCGCGAGCGCACTCGGAACGTGGCTTGGAAGCGTGCACTTGTTCACCCAACCTGCTGACCGTGCATTGAAAGTGACGCTCCGAACTGGAAACCTTGGCGACGAAGTCGGCGAGTACACCTACCCGACTTTGGGACTGGGTGCGAGTGTGTGCCGAGGAAACCTCATGCTCGAAGCAGCCTCCAGTGGCTCATCGCAGTTGACTCCGAAGCCAGTCGGTCCACTGATAAATGGGGCGCCTGAGTGCCTAGCGAAGCGGATTGTGATCACCCCGTCTACGGGATCCCTTGACTGGAAGGTGTACGAGGAACCGGGAGGGACCTTTGTTGGTCAGGGTTCCCTATCACAAGGAGGGGCGCAACTTGATTTGCCGACCGCGTACGCCGGTACCTGGCAAGGATCAGTACATTTCTTTGGCGGAGGCGACTATGCGCTGATAGCAACGATCCGCGGCGGAAAGATCGGCGACATCGTCGGCGAATACAGGTTCCCTGGCCTGGAGTCCAATGCGGCATGCCATGGCATCCTGGTCCTCGACAGCCCGAACAGTGCCTCCGCTTCACTGGCACCCCAGCCTCAGGGGGGCCTGATGAGCGGAGCACCCGGGTGCCAGGCGAAGGAAATTGGTATCTCGCCGACCGGCGGAGCATTGGAGTGGAAGATCTACGACGAGGCCGGCGGAAATCTGCTGGGACAGGGATCGCTCGCCAAGACCTCCTGAGCTAGCTTGCCGATCGTGGGGCAACCAAGCGGAGAACGCGGCTCCATGCCCACCGCATACCTACCCCGGCTGCAAGGGCGGCGCCACCGATCCACAGCAGCGCGGTGCTTTGATCTTGCGGCGTGGAGAGTTCACTCGTGCCGCGTACGGTGACCCAGTAGAGGGCGGCGACGGAGGCGGCAAGTACCGCTGCGGCCCAACTCGCGGCAAAGCGTCCCCAGCGTTGGGTGCGAAGTCCGGGACGCTTCGCCAACAGAACCTTCCACGCGGCGGCGACCAGGGCCCACCCGATCCAAAGGTTGGGGCCAAGCGTCGAGATATTGATGACCGTCCCCGTCGCGGCCTGTGTCCTGCTCGACTGGCTGAAGCTGATGGACGAGAGGAGGAAGAGGCCAAAAGCTGGGAGAAGGCGCTTTCGGAACAACCCGCCAGACGTTGCCGCCGCCCGGGGCGTTGCCGTCTTCGAAATAGCTGGCGCTTTGTCGCGCCACGTCCAGTTGGCAAGCATGGCTTCGAACCCCGGAAGGTAGGTGTCGAAGAGCCGGTCGTCTGCCATGAATTCGATGTTGTATGGGATGCCGGCGCGGGCGATTCGGATGCGCATGATGCGGCAGGGCCCTCCCAGGTCCTGAGAGGGAAAGCGGATCGTCGCCGCGATTCCCATCTCCCCACCGATGTCGAGCCGGCGGGGTGGTCCGATGACCTCGCCACCAGGAGTATTCACGACTATCAGCGACGGGAAGGCGCAGGAAAGCCGCTCAAGATCGTCGCGGCGGACCGGGCCCGCCTCACGCGCGACGCGGACATTTGGGTTCACGACGGACCCAATGTCGTGGACCACCGCAGCAACCACGTTCTCGTGCAGCAGGCTGGAAGCCTTCTGTAGGTCTGCGACGAGGGTCCAACCGGCTGGTATTCCGAAGCTAAAGGCTCCGGCCCGCTGCTCCAGTTGCACGACGGGGGCCTGCGAGGTGGGCTGTTCAAGCGGCAGGGCACGCCACAACTTAGGGCGGGCGACCTGCTCGAGGGTCGTCCGAAAGAGCGCCGCGTCAGTGGGCCGGATTTTGAATTGATCGCCAACCATGAGATTGACGGCAACCCGGTCGCCCTCATATCGAATCTCACGAATGGTCCCATATGGGGCCTCGCCTGCCTCCACCTCGCCGGCCGACTGCAGGCGGATCCGCTCCGTTGTCAACTCGACCCAGCCGTCATCGATCTGCCGCCACTTCGCTCGCTGTGCATTCCACTTCCGAAGAAGCGCGACCGTGAAAAACCCGGCCATGAATGCGGTGCTGCCGATGGCGAAGCCGCGAAGCTTCGCCTCTGCGTTCGACCAGACCCAAAATTGGGCTGAGGACCGGTAGAGAACTGTCTCGTTTGCGCTCGGTGCCGCGATCACACTCATGTTCCCCTCCTCCCGGAGCCGAACCCCAGGACCAGCGCGCTCGCAGTCGACGTATCCCGCATCGTTTCACTGCTTGACCACTCGGTCAAGTGGGAGTTTGGCTCGGTCATGCGCCAATCGTCGGATGACGCGCTGAAGTCAGGCTGAAGAGTCGCTGAGTCGGCGGATTAACCCTCCCCGACCCTCCCCGTAAACGGGGAGGGAGCAAAGGGAGGGAGAAAGTGCGAGTGCTTAGCAGAGAAAGTCCCAAGGGGGAGAGAGAAAGTCCCCCAGGGGGAGGGGGTTGTTTGCGTCTAGCGGTCCCGCTCTTTTGTTTCCATCGCGGCCTGCGCCGCCGCCAGCCGCGCTACCGGTACGCGGTACGGGGAGCAGCTCACATAGTTCAGGCCCAGCGTGTGGCAGAACTTGATCGACGCGGGGTCTCCCCCATGCTCGCCACAGATGCCGATTTCCATGTTGGGTCGTGCCTTGCGGCCTTCCTCGACGGCGAGCTTCATCAGCCGGCCGACGCCGATGGTATCAAGCGACTCGAAGGGGTTGACCGGCAGGATCTTCTCCTCGACGTACTTGAGCAGGAACTTGCCCTCGGCATCGTCGCGCGAGAAGCCGAACGTGGTCTGCGTCAGATCGTTGGTGCCGAAGGAGAAGAACTCCGCAACCTTCGCGATCTCCCCCGCCGTCAGCGCGGCGCGCGGGATTTCGATCATGGTGCCGAACTTGTAGGGAATCTCGGTCTTCAGCTCGGCGAAGACCTGTTTGACCACCCGCTCCACCGTCTCGTGCGTGCGCTGCAGCTCGTTCACGTGGCTGACCAGCGGGATCATGATCTCGGGCTTGACGTCGACGTTCTTCTTCTTCAGCGAAATGGCAGCCTCCAGGATGGCGCGCACCTGCATCTCGATGATCTCGGGATAGAGGAGGCCGAGCCGGATGCCGCGCAGGCCGAGCATCGGGTTCTGCTCGCGCATCCCCTCGATCGCCTTGAGCAGCGCTTCTTCCGCCTCCAGCTTCTTCTTGGGCGCCTTCTTCAAGCGCATCGTCGTGACCTTGACCAGCTGCTCGTCGTAGTTCGGCAGGAATTCGTGCAGCGGCGGGTCGATCAAGCGGATGATGACCGGCAGGCCGTGCATCTCCTTGAGGATGCCCACGAAATCCGAGCGCTGGAAGGGCAGCAGCTTGGCGAGCCACCGGCGCCGCTCCTTCTCGTCAGCGGCCAGGATCATCTTCTGAACGATGGGCAGCCGCTCCTGCTCCATGAACATGTGCTCGGTGCGGCAGAGGCCAATGCCCTGGGCGCCGTAGCTGCGGGCGACTTTCGCGTCGCGCGGATAGTCGGCATTGGCCCAGACGCCGAGCCGGCGTCGGGCGTCGGCCCAGGTCAGCAGCGTGTTGAGGTCCTTGTTGATGGCGGGCTCGATCATCGACACGGAACCCAGGATGATCTCGCCGGTCGAGCCGTTGATCGTGATCAGGTCGCCTTCTTCGACTTTCACCCCATCGACCGTGAAGAAGCGCTTCTCGAGGTCGATCTTCAGGCTCTCGGCGCCGGCCACGCACGGCTTGCCCATGCCGCGCGCGACGACGGCGGCGTGGCTCGTCTTGCCACCGCGCGCGGTGAGCACGCCTTTCGCCGCGATCATGCCGTGGACGTCATCGGGGTTGGTCTCGATCCGCACCAGGATGACGGCCGCGCCTTTCTTACCGAGCGCCTCCGCGCGGTCGGCGTCGAAGACGGCCTTGCCGCTGGCTGCGCCCGGTGAGGCATCGATGCCTTTCGCAATCACTTTCGGCTTGGACTTGGGGTCGATCCGAGGATGGAGCAGCTGGTCGACCTGGGTTGGCTCGACCCGCTGGACGGCCTCGTCCTGGGTGATCAGGCCCTCGGCGACCATGTCGACGGCGATCTTCACGGCCGCCTGCGCGGTGCGCTTGGCGGAACGCGTTTGCAGCATCCAGAGCTTTTTCTTTTCGATCGTGAACTCGAGGTCCTGGACGTCCCGGTAATGCTTTTCCAGCTGGTTCGCCGTTTCTTCGAACTGGCCGTAGACCTCCGGGAGTTGCTTCTTGAGGGAGGCGATCGGCTGCGGCGTGCGGATCCCGGCGACGACGTCCTCGCCCTGGGCGTTGACCAGGTAGTCGCCGTAGAGCACCTTCGCGCCGGTGTTGGGGTCGCGCGTGAAGGCGACACCGGTCCCGGAGTCGTGGCCCATGTTGCCGAAGACCATGGTCTGGACGTTGACTGCGGTCCCCAGGGTGTGCGGAATCTTGTTGAAATTGCGGTAGTCGGTGGCGCGCTTGTTGTTCCACGAGGAGAAGACGGCCTCAATCGCGGCGTGGAGCTGTTCTGTCGGATTGTCCGGGAACGGTTTCCCGCTCTCCTTCAAGACGACCTCCTTGAACTCCTTGACCAGCCGTTCCAGTTGCTCCGGCTTCAGCTCGGGATCGGTCTTGACCCTCGCCTTTTCCTTAGCGTGCTCCAAGCGCTTCTCGAACTTTTCGGCGTCGATGCCGAGGACGATCTTGCCGAACATCTGAATAAAGCGTCGATACGAGTCAAGGGCGAAGCGCCGGTCATTGGTGAGCTTCGCCAGTCCTTCGAGCGTCTCCGGGTTGAGCCCGAGGTTGAGGACGGTGTCCATCATCCCGGGCATGGAGAACTTCGCGCCGGAACGCACCGACACCAGCAGCGGGTTGCTCGTGTAGCCAAGCCGCTTGTCGGTCTTCTCCTCGACCTGATGGAGCGCTTGCTGCGCCTGCTGCCACATCCCGTCGGGGAACTTCTTGCCCGAAGCGTAGTAGGCGTTGCAGGCCTCCGTGGTGATCGTGAACCCTGGGGGAACCGGCAGCCCGGCCCGCGTCATCTCGGCGACACCCGCCCCCTTGCCGCCGAGCAGGTCGCGCATGTCCTTGTTGCCCTCTTCGAAGAGGAAGACCCATTTCTTGGTCGTGGTTGAGCGCGACTCGGGACGTGCCTGCGTGGTGACGGCCATGCGCGTGCCTCCTTGGAAAAGCGACGGTTACCGAATCAAGGATACCAATGCGGCAATCTTCCTCCGCCGCTTGCGCGTTGCGAAGATGACTACAATTTGATAAAATGTGACCACAATGCTGCAGATCGGCATCCGCGCCCTCAAAGCCGGGCTGAGCGAGTTCGTCCGGCGGGCTGCCAACGGTGAGACGATCGTCGTTACCGAGCGGGGACGGCCTGTGGCCGAACTCGTCCCACATCGCTCAACGGAGTTGCCGAGCCGGTTGGCGGAGCTGGTTCGGCGGGGTGAGGTGACACTCGCCACCAAGCCGCCCGGCCTCCCCAGGGTCCGCGGAAGGATGCGACCTGGCTCTTCGCTGTCGGACGTCGTGGTCGAGGAGCGCGGGAACGAACGTCTACTTCGATAGCAGCGCTCTCGTCAAGCTGCTGGTCCTCGGAGAAGTTGACTCCGAGATAGCCATCGACCTTTTCCGCAAGGCCGACCGCCGTTCCACCTCGGTAATCGCATACGCCGAATGTCGCGCTGCCGTGGCCGCGGCGGCCCGCAGCCGACGCCTGACCGGGGCAGAAGCTCGTAAGGCCGTTGCGGCGCTGAATGACGTGTGGCCGGCGCTTGACCGGCTCGCGGTTTCCGAAGAGATCGTGCACCGCGCTGGCGAGCTGGCCGAGCGTCGCGCACTTCGCGGATTCGATGCTATTCACCTGGCCTCAGCGCTGGCCCAGGCGCCCGAGGCGGCGCTTGCATGCTGGGACGATCAGCTGGCCAAGGCGGCGAGGGCCGAAGGCATCGGTCTGGCGAGCATCAGAAAGTGATGCTCCCTAGTTGTACCAGCCCTCGACGTCGACGATCAGTTGTGAGGACCCAGCCTGGTTGAAGACCACGACCTTGCCGTCGGCGCCGACCGCCGCGACGACGAGGTTCGTGACCGTGACCCCGGGGGTCACATTGAGGTCGGACGTGGCCGGCTGGCTGAGCCCACTGGCGTAGATCGTCAGGAAGCTCGCCGCCGTCGGATTCGTCACCGTCACGTTCAGCAGCACGGCACGAGGCTGCACGGGTGCACCCATCGCGGGGACCGGGCCGAGCCCTGCGACTGTGACCATGGTCTGCCCCGGCCCGATCGGGCCTCCCGCGGTACGGGTATCGAGGATCCGCGTCGGGATCGTGCCGGTGTAGTCGCCGGCGGTCAGCGTGGTGTCCGAGCCGTCACTGAACCAGCCGGTGATGTCGACGATCACGTCCGCGCGTCCACCCCCGTTGTAGATCGTGACTTTGCCGTCGGATCCGAGTGAGGCGATCACGCGGTTGGCCACCGTCGCGTTGGCCTCGAAGTTGAGATTCGAGCTGGGCGGCGTGCTCACACCGCTTGGGAAGGCGCTGAGCCAGCCGGCGGATGTCTCGTTCGTCGCCGTCAGGTTCATGACCACGGCGGAGACCCCGGCGGCCGGGACGCCGCCCTGGCCGGCCACCTTCAGGCTCAGCGACTGCCCGGAGCCCAGCGAGCCGATTCCGCTACGGGTATCGAGGATCCGCGCCGAGGCGGTCGGTCGAAAGATCCCGGCGGTTCCGGTCGTGGTGCCGTCTGAGGCGACCCACCCGGTCACGTCGAGGATGACGTCGGCCGCGCCGGCCGCGTTGAAAACGGACACTCGTCCGCCGCTGCCAACGCCGACAACGGCGAGGCTCGCGAGGGTCTGCCCGCCGTTAAAGTTCATGTTCGACGCCACCGGACGCGCGATCCCCGTGGGATAGACGGTCAGGTAGCTGAGCTGGCTTGGATTGGTCACCGTGGCGTTGAGGATGACCGCCGCCACACCGCTTGCCGGCACACCCCCGCGCCCAACCACCTGGACGTCGATCGTCTGGCCACCGGCCAGGCGGGCGGCGGTTCCACCGACGCCGGTGCGGGTGTCGAGCAGGCGGGCGGGCGTCAGCGGCCGGAAGAATCCCGTCCAGGCCGACGGGATGACGGCGTTCGAGGCACTCGACTGGGTGGCCGCGATGCCGTTCGTTGCCGTGATGGCGAACGTGTACGAGGTGTTGTTGGTCAGGCCCGAGACGATGGCGCTTGTCGCGGAGCCGTTGACCGTGACTGCCTGGGACCCGGGCGTGGCGGTGACGGTGTAGTTGCTGATCGCCGTGCCGCCATTGAAGGCCGGCGGAGTCCAGCTGACCATCGCGGAGGCGTTTCCAGCGACGGCCGCCACGTTGGTCGGCGGCGTCGGGATTGGAAAGCGCGCCGTGCCCGTGAGCCAGAGAATGCCCGGGTCACTGGGCCATGGATCGCCACCCGCGCCCGACCAGCCCCAGGGATCAACCGCGGTCCACGAAGCGGTGACGTACACGCCAAAGTGGAGGTGGGGACCCGAGCTGCATCCGGTGTTGCCGCTCACCCCGATGACCTGGCCACGGTCGACGAGCTGTCCGGGACTGACATAGAGCGCGGACATGTGCCCATAGCGCGTGCTGTACCCGTTCGGGTGGTCGATGATGACGTTCGTGCCGAAACACGGATTGACGGAATCGATGCCGGCCAGCCGGACAGTTCCGGGGGCGGCGCTGTAGACGTTCTCGTACGCGAGCGCGTAGTCCCAACCATTGTGGCCGTCGTAATACAGGTAATCCCGGCCGCCCGGAGTCTGCGCATAGCCCAGCGAGAAGGACGGGTCGACCCCATTCGACTTCAGCCCGGTGGATCCATCGAACTCGCACACCTTGCCGTCCGTGGTGTAGTCCGGGTTGCAGTGATCGAAGACCGAGGTGATGTTGTGCCAGACAAGGTAGGGCCGAGTCAGGAACTGGTCGGCCGAGCTCGTCGCCTGCGCGGCCTGCATGGGTCGCGCCCCAGCGGGTTGCGCCGCGGCTTCGCTCTGCCGCCGGTTCGCCGGTGTCATCGACAGTTGCGAGGCTGAAATCTTCCTAGACGTCGAAACCGGACGGAGGTGTTCGTCCTTGATCAGGCCGGGGAGCGGCGCCTTTGCCGCGGTCGACGGCGTGGCGACCTGACTGGGGGCGGCCGCCACGGCCAGAGACTGCGATTGCCACCCTCCGGCGAGAACGAACCCGACGGCACTGAGCGTGATGAATCGGATCCTTGGGGCTCGCAAGGCTGGGAGAATAACGCACTTCTTTGGGCATTGCCTGCACTCCCGGGCTCCTCTCAGGTTAGTCCGGAACTGTCAGCCGCGATCTCAGTTGAACCAACCAACGATGTCGATGATCGCGTCGGCGCTCCCGCTCCCGGTCGCCAGCGTGATGCGCCCGTCAGCCCCCAGCCTGGCCAGCACCAGGTTGCACACCGTCCCCCCGCCGATCCAGTTGAGGTCCGAGCTGCCAGGCGTGACGGCGTCGCTGGGATAGACGGCGAGGTAACTCGCCGTCGAGGTGTTGGTCACGGTCACGTTGACAACGACGGCGCGCGGCGGAACGATGGCGGACATGGCGGGCACCCCGCCGAGTCCGGCAACGGGCACGGTCAGCGGGGCTCCGGCACGAACCGGTGCCCGAGGAGTCCCGCCCGTGCCAAACCGGGTGTCGATGATCCGCGCCGGCGCAACCCCAGTGAAGCGGCCACCCGTCGCCGCCGGGTCGAACGCATCCGTGAACCAGCCGCTCACGTCGACGACCACATCGACGGTGCCGCCCCCGTTGAAGATGCTGACCTGGCCGTTTAAGCCCACCCCGACGATTACCCGGTTGGGGACGGTCTGCCCGGCCGTGAAGTTGACGCTCGAGGTGCGTGGCCAGCCACCGCCTGGAAAGAGGGTCAGGTAGCCGGCCGCGCTGGGGTTGGTCGCCGTGACATTCAGCGCCACCGCCGCGACGCCGGTCGACGGCACATTGCCCCGGTTGAGCGCCGTGAAACTGATCGTCTGCCCCGGCCCAACCGTCGTCGAACCGCCTAGACCCGAGCGGGTGTCGAGGAGCCGGCTCGGCACCAGCGGGCAGTAGAGCCCGGCGGTGTCGCTGTCGTTTCCGGTGATTGATGTCCAGCCGGAGACATCCAGCACCACGTCGGTGGAGCCGGCGGCGTTGAAGAGGTTGATCGCGCCGTTACGGCCGAGCGTCACGTCGACCAGGTTGGCCACCGTCGTGTTCGCCTGGAAGTTCAGGTTCGAGGTCGCCGGCTGCGTGTTGCCGGCGGGATAGACCGTCAGGTAGCTCGGGGCGCTGGCGCCCACGACGGTGACGTTGAGGGTGACGGCGGCAACCCCGTTGAGGGGTACCGGTACGCCGGGCGCGCCCGCGATTGCGACGGTACGAGTCTGCCAGGGACCGATCCGTCCGGCTCCGTTCCGGGTGTCGTAGATGCGCGTCGGCACCACGGGATGGTACTGACCGGGCCAGGGGTTGCCGAACTTGACACGAAGCGCATTCCAGAGGTCCTGCGAGGTCCCGTCGTAGCCGAGCGCCCACATCCCGGTCCCCAGAAGATTGTTGTTGTTGACCAGGTCGTACTTGTCGCCCAGCGAGGCGGCGTTGTCGTAGTACAGCTCGCGCCAGCTGCCGTGGTTGCCGCCGCAGGGATCGCCGGTTGACGGGCTGTACCACGACACCCACGGCGAGGCCGCGATGTTGTCCCACGACTGGGTCAGCGACTGTGCGCCGCAGCTGAGGTCACTGAGCACCCCGGCATAAGTGTCGGCCTCCGCGCCGCCGCTGCTGGCCGAGTTGGGTGAATTATCGACCGTGCTCCACTTGTAGCCGTAGTAGCCGACGCCGAGCAAGATCTTCGAGGCCGGCGCCTTCGACAGGTACTGCGAGACCGAGAGCGTGTCGTTGTACGTCCCGCCGTTCAGCGGTGCGTTGGCGCCGGCATGGCCGGGCATGTTGCCGAAGGCCATGTCGTAGGCCATGATGAAAAACGCATCGACGTTCGGCGCCAGGTCGCCGATCTTGAAGAACCCGCCGTCCCAGCTGGCCGACCCGGAGTAGGTGTCGACACTGACCATCGCCTGCGGCCAGCGCTGATGAACCTGCGAGGACAGTTGCTTTATGAAGTTCGTAAAGCCGCTCTGCAAATCGGGATAGAGCGAATTCGTGGACCCCTCGAAATCGACGTTGACCCCATCGAGATTCTTTGCCGCAATGGCATTGATCGTGTTCGTGATCGCCGCCTGGGTCCCGCCCGGGGTGTTGACGATCTGGTTGATGGTGGCGACGTCGAACGCTTTGATGACCACGACCACCCGATCGCCGGCCGCGTGTGCCGCATTGATGGTGTTGACCAGGTTCTGGCTGTTCCATCCCGTCCAGCCGTTGGTGCTGGTGTTGATGCTGCCGTCGGAATTGATGTCGAGGCCGAAGTAGGCCACTGTGGTGAGCAGCGAGTAGTTCCATTGCGAGTTGTTCGCGATCGCCCAATAGGGCGCAAAGCCGAACACTTCACGGTCGACACCGCCCGCGGGGTTTACGGCCGGTCCCTGCTGTGCGTTTGCTCTCGCAGCTTGGCCATACACCCTCCCTCGCAGGCGGGGGAGGGCTGGGTGGGGGCTCGTTGTCGCCGGGCTCAACTGCAGCCGGTCGTGTGCATGACGCGCTTCGTCCCTCGCATTTGGACCCACCATGGGATCGGCGTGCGTCACCGCAGGTGGTGCGGCGATAGCGCTGAGTGGCGGCGGTATCAACAGCCCGGCAACCAGCCCCAGGGACGCGATCAACCTACGCATGAATGGCCGACGTTACCACGACGCCGCCGATAGTTCAAACGGGTTATTGGTAGTAGCCGACGACATCGAAGATCACGTCTGTATAGCCGTAGGGGCTGTAGATGTCGAGCCTCCCGCCGCTCCCCAGCCTCACGACCGCCAGGTTCGGAACGGTCTGTCCGGCGACCCAGTTCAGGTCGGACGCGAGCGGCTGTGCGGCGCCGTTCGGCCATACCGTCAGATAGCTTGCGGCCGTCGGCCCGGTAATGGTCACGTTGATCACCACGGCGGTGGGGGGCGTGGGCGCAGTCATCGCAGGCACGCCACCGCGACCCGCGACCTGCACCGCAACCGGCTGCGCGGGCCAGAGCGATGTGCCCAGGCCGCCGGTGCCGTTGCGCGTATCCAGGATGCGCGACGGTGTCAGCCCGACGAAGGTGCCGCCCGATGTCGCCACCGAGCCATCGGTGAACCAGCCGCCCACGTCGGCGATCAGGTCGGCGCTGCCGGCCGCATTGAAGAGGTCGACGCGCCCGCCGCTGCCAACCTTGACGATGACCCGGTTCGCGACGGTCTGCCCGGCGGCTGGGTTGAGGTTCGACGCGGTGGGCATCGCCGTCCCGTCGGGCCAGGCGGTGATGTACGTCGGCACGGTGACGTTGGTCGCCGTGACGTTGAGAACAACCGCCACCACGCCTCCGGCCGGAACCCCGCCCCGCGCCGTGACCTGGAGACTGATGGAGCTGCCGCCGGCGACCGCAGCCTTCGGCGCGCCCGTGCCGTCTCGGGTGTCGAGGAGGCGGGCGGGCACCACGGCGTTGAACAGACCCGCCGCGCCGGGCGTGGCGGTTGGAGCGGAAACCCAGCCCATCAGGTCGGCGACGACATCGGCATGTCCGTACGCGTCGAAGACGCTGACCGCGCCACTCGCGCTCA
Source organism: Candidatus Dormiibacterota bacterium (assembly GCA_035544955.1). Lineage (NCBI taxonomy): Bacteria > Bacillati > Candidatus Dormiibacterota > Candidatus Dormiibacterota bacterium. The sequence goes on along the minus strand of DASZZN010000009.1, from coordinate 289,918 downwards.
GGCGGACTTCAACGAGGTTGGCGACCGTTTGGCCGGCGGTCCAGTTCAGGCTGGACGCGAGCGGTTGCGCGGCATCCCCGGGGAAAACCGTGAGGTACGAGGCCGAGGACGTGTTCGTCACGGTGAAATTGATCACGGCCGCATAGGCGCCGCTCGGCGCGCCGCCGACGCCGGCGACCTGGAGCGTGAGCGTCTGGCCCGCGCAAAGCTGGCTCGGGTGTCCACCCAGGGTGGTCCGTGTGTCGAGGATCCGAGCCGGGACCACGGGATGGTAGGCGCCGCCCGGTCCAGGCACAGGGGCGGGCGGGGCCGCATAGTAGGCGCCGACGGCCAGCCGGAGATAGCCACCGTCATCGTCCGCAAACTGCGACACATGCACGTTGCACGCCGCGCACTGGAAACCACTGGTCGGTCGTCCGCCGTTGTTGGTGATCCCATCGCCGCGGTCGTCGGTGTAGTTGGTCTGGCCCCCGTTGGCCTTTCCGAAGAGCACCGCCGCGATTCCGGCGGCGGCCAGGTCACTGGTGTGGCCGAGGAAGTATTCGGCCCGGTTGTCCTGGTAGTGCCCGTCGGTATTGTTCATCGTCAGGAAGAACTGGTTGCCCACCGGCACCTGCCAGGCGATGAGCGGGCGACCGGTGTCGGCGTGCAGCCGGGTCATGTAGGTCAGATAACGGGCAAAATTTGGGAACGTCGTGTTGGTCCGGTCCCACCAGTGCGAGTTGTCCCCGTACCAGGCGGCATCGTGGTCGGCGACGTCGTTGAAGACCACATCGAAGGTGCTCCCGTAGGCGTTGCTCGCGACGCCGGCGGCGTTCAGGAAGGCTGCGGTCTGATCGGCGACGACGTTGGGGTCAAGGGTCGGATCCGTATCGCTTGCCAGGTCTCGCATCGTGGCCCACAACGAGGCATGGATTCCGAGCGCCGCGTTGGGCGCGTACAGATCGCGCAGGTGCAGCAGCGCATCGCCAAAGCCCTGGGCGGTGTTCGGGATTCCGGCGACATCCGCGTAGCCGGACGAAGCCACCGACGCGGATAACGTTGCCGGCGACCCATTGTTGGCCCGCTGCTCCAGGTAACCCCACAGGTCTGGTTCGATCTGGACGATGACCTGCCCGCCAAAGGTCTTGGCCGTCTTCATCAGCAGGACGAAGTTCGCGTAATAGGCGTTCATCGTCGTCGCATTGTTCAGGTTGCTGAAGTCTCGATCGCTTTCGTTGCTGCCGGTCGAGGGATTCGACTGCAGCAGTTCGTAGTAGGAAAAGACCGGGATGTACCCGTTGGTCGCGCTGGCGCTCATGTAGTACGCGGCGTACTGGCCCGGCGGCGAGTTCCAGGTTTCCCAGCCGTTGCCGGTGTTCACGCCGGCGCTCAGGTAGGTGTAGCGGTAGCGCCACGGGACGCCGCTCGACGTCATCCATCCGAGGTTGCCCGGGTCGTTACCGAGGCCGAAGTTCAGCCCGGCGGGTACCGTGAGAGCGGCCAGCGCCTGGTGCGGCGCGGCAACCCCGGAGATCGCAGCCATGAGCAGGGTGAGCCCCAGCGCCCACGCCAGCCTGCCGCGTTTTAAGCCCAATGCCGTGCTCCCATTAGTTCAACGGGAGCTCGATAAGCGTCCTTTCTACGGATTTTTGCGTAAGGCCTGGGGGGAGGCGCGCATCCCCGAGGCGGCAAACGCCGCGTCTTGCGTGCCGTAGTCGCCGACGACAGCCTCAGATCGCAAAAAAAGCGCGGAACTTTTTCACGGCGGGCCGCGTCCTACTATCGGTGAACGGCTTGAGGATCGCGGCCGCACTCGGCCTCATGACGATGCTGGTCGGCTGCGGGCAAGTAGCGCCACCGCGGGGAGCGACGCCAGTCCACTTCACGGTGCTGACGAAACATGGCGGGTTCGAGCCCGGGATCTTCGCCGCGACCAGCGTCGACGATCTCAGGTCGCAAGAAGTGGTCGCCGGGCAACCGGCGGCCTGCACGGCCGCGGATGAGCCGGGGTGCCTCGCCACATTCAGCGCCCCGGCCGGCTCGCTCCTCGTCGCCCTGCAACCGGCGGCATGCGCCGACAACCACCTGGACACGGTCTACCTGAAGAACGGCGCCTTGACGTTCGTGATCAACTGGAACAACACCTGCCCACCCGGCGCCGCTGCCGCAGCCGTCCCTGAGCACTGGGTCGTCGCCGTATCGCTCCAGTCGCTCCCTCAAACCCTGATGCCCCTGGAACTGCAATTCTCCAACGGAGGAAAGCCGTTGGAACTGGCCGGCAAAGGACTCGTGGATCTTCGCGCATCAGGCCATGGTCATACGCGGAGCGGCAACTTCAGCCTCGAGACGCCGCCGGTGGTCGTCAAGGGTCAAGCCGAACACATCACTCTAACGATCTTTGGCCTGAGGGCCACCCGCGTCTATCAGCCCTGGAGAATCGACATCGCCGCGCTCGACCAGGCCGGCCGGGTCGTCTGGCACCAGGCCCCGTACGACGATCCGACGATGTTCAACTGCCTTGTGGGTGAGACGAATACGTGCGCTGCCGGATCGTACAGCGTCGAGATGCCAACCCTGGGCGTGCCTCCGGGCGTCTACACGATCCGCACTACTTTTGCCCTCCCCGCCGGCTACGCCCCGCCCTCACCGCCGGCCACTTCCCCACCGCAGTACACACTGCCCTCACTAACGGTCGAGGTCGTAACGGCCTAGAGGTCCTGGATACAGTGCCGCCGATCCTGTCACCGGGCCGAGCATCCTACTGGTTCGTGCTGGTGTACGCGATCGTCCTGTTCGTCATCCCGTTCGCGCTGTTGATCCCCGCCGCTATCCGCCCGCGATCCGTCATCGCGGCGGTGGTCGCGGCGCCTGCGGTTGGCATGCTTCTCATTGTCGGAATGAGCGTCCAGCCGCAATCGTTGCCTCGCCTTGTCATCCACCTCCTCGCGATTTTCTGCCTGGCCGCGCTAGTGGTGAGAGTGATTCAGGGCGTAGCTGCCCGTCGCCTCCGCGAGCTGTGGATCGTGCCCGGCTTAGTAGTGGGTTTCGCCATTGCCTACCTCGCGGTGGGACTACTTCAGCTCCCTATCGTGCTCCAGTTCTGTCACTGGCCGCCGTTCAGCACGAAAATCTCGTCGATTCTCTGCAGCGGGTAGCTACTGATACCAGCCGGCCACGTCGACGACCACGTCGGTGGTCCCGGCCGCGTTATAGAGGTCGAGCTTGCCGTCGGTGCTCAGCTCGACCACGGCCAGGCTGGGCACCGTCTGGCCAGCCGTCCAATTGAGGTCGGACGCGAGCGGCCTCGGGCTCTGGTCGGGCCAGGCGGTCAGGTAGCTTGCGGCGGAGGTGTCGGTGACCGTGATGTTCAACACCACGGCTCTGGCGCTCGCCGGGACGACCGTGCCGGTGACCTGCACCGCCATCGAGGTGCTCGGTCCCAGCGGTCTGCCACCGTTGCGGGTGTCGAGAATGCGCGTGGGCGTGACGGGCATCAGGCGGCAGGCCGTCGTCCCGTTGGAGCGCTCCGGGCGAAAGGCGCCGTTGAGGTCGGCGATCACGTCGACGGAACCGGCCGCGTTATAGATGTTGATGGATCCGGCGACTGGCATCATGATGCGGTTGGCGACCGTCTCCCCTGCCGCGAAATTCAGATTCGAGCTGTTCGGGCGAGGCTGCCCGGCCGGCCAGACCACCAGGTAGCTGGGGGCGCTGGCGTTCGTCACCGTCATGTTGACGGCGAGCGCGTCGGAAAAGCCGCCGTCGACCGGGACCGAGATCGTGGCGCCGGGCCCCAACTTGATATTGGGACCACCGGTGCCGTCCCGCGTGTCGAGGACGCGGAACGGTGCCATCGGATTGAGGTATGAGCCGTAGGCGGCCGTACTCGTGGTCGCCTGTACCCAGCCCTGGGCATCGACCACGATGTCGGTCGAGCCGGCGGCATTGAAAAGGTTCACGGCACCGTCGGGCCCGAGAGCGACCTCGACCAGGTTGGCCACGGTTCGGCCCTGGACCCAGTTGAGATTCGACGCGATGGGCCGCAGCGCGCCGCTCGGGTACACCGTGAGGTAGCTCGCCGCCGTCGTAGCTGTCGCGGTGACATTCAAAATCGCCGCCGAGACGCCGCTACTCGGGATGCCGCCACTTCCCGCGACCTGCAGCCGGCGCGCCTCCTGGTTTCCGAGCGCGCTGCTGGTGCGCGTATCGAGGAGGCGCGTTGGGGAGACCGCGTGATACTGGCCGCCCGCCGGCGGATTCCCCGGTGGACAGGGCAGCACGGTAAAGGCGTAGAGCGCATCGGTATAGGTTTGGGTGCAGCCGCCGACGTAGACGACGCCATTGACCACCACCGGCGATGAGGTCGTCGTGTTCCAGCAATTCGACACATACCCGTTGCCCTGACCACCGTCCAGACTGGCGGCAAACAGCCAGGAACAGGCCGTGGTGCCGCATCCGGAAGCGGCGTAGGCATAGATGTAGCCATCGAAGCTGGTGACGTAGACGACGCCATTGGCGACCGACGGCGATGACGCGATCGGCGTTGGGCTGGGGTGTTGCGCGGTGGTTTGCGAGCCGTGGGTCTGGCCGGCCCAGCGAACCGCGCCATTCGCCGGGTCGAGCGCATACAGCCTCCCGTCGGGAGCGCCGACATAGACCGAACCCTGGTCGACGGCCGGCGACGATTGGATCCCATCGAGCTCGCCCGGAGCGGGCGGCGGCAGGCCCACGACCGCTGACCAGAGTGGGCTGCAGTAGGCGGCGCCGCATCCCGCCGCGTTGAAGGCATAGAAGTTCGGGGTGCTGCGGATGCCAGGGGTGTAGGCAGCAACGAACACCCGCCCACCGGAGACGGCCGGCGATGCCGTCACGCCGGCTGCGGTCGCCAGCCCGGACCAGAGCTGCCGTCCGTCACTCGCGGAGAGGACGTTCAGGGCGCCGGCCCCAAGGTAGACCACGCCGTTGACGACCGCGGGTGGGTTCACGATCGGCGTTCCTGCGCTAAAGCTCCACAATTTCGCGCCGGTGCCAGCGTCGAGGGCATAGAGGTTCTGGTCGTCGCCCCCAACGTAAACGACGCCACCGGCGACCGACGGCCCGGCCCACACGTTGTGGCCGGCGGTTTGGAAACTCCAGCGGATGGCGCCGGTCTTGACGTCGAAGGCGTAAACGGCGCCGCTGGTATTCGTCCCCGCGTACACGAGTCCGCCGGCCACGGCCGCCGCCGAGTAGGTGATCGTTCCCGAGGGGATTCGCGCTTTCCACTTCAAGACCTGGTTGGGCGCCTCAACGGCACACATCGCGGCGCCGCAGCCCATATAGATGATGTTGTCGACCACCGCCGCGGCGGCATTGGAAGACTCATCGTCTGTCCGAACCCAGGCCTGCTGCAGGCGCGCCGCGTTGGTCGAATCGATGGTCGATTCGTTCGGGTTGCGACCGCTATTGGCCAGGTCGAAGCGCGACTGGGCCCAGTTGGCGAAGGTTGGCGCGGCTGCGGCCCTGGCCGAAGTGCCGCCGACCGCCAGCGGGACGACCAGCAGCAACGGCAGCGCCGCCGGCAGCCAGCGCCGAGTTCGCGGTTTTCTCATGAGCGGGTAGCTTACCGATCTCACTCCCCCCTTGCCGTCACCGGTCCTTCCCCTTTTCGCGAGCGTACGGGTGTCTCAATTCCCCTCCCCCGCTGCGGTGAAGGGCAGGGTGGGGGCTGAGTGCCCTAATGGGCAACCTTTCTTGACATTGGGAGATCGGTCGGTAAACTCGGGAACTTCGTGCGGTGGCGTCCCCACCGCGGGATCCGGAGGAGGAGGGAGGGCCGTTGGCCAGACGGAGGGTGGTCGCTGAACCGGTCAACGCGTCGGCAGCGACGAGGCGGGCGTTGCACGCGGTGCCCGATCACGCCGCCGATCAGGTTAACCGTGAGGGGCCGCCGCCGGTGACCCAGGCGCTGAGGGCACGCCCGATCCGCTCCCGGCTCGCGCCGGTTGAGCCACAGCCTCACCCTCCGGGCTGATCACTGATATGAAGCCAGAGATCCGTCGATCCGCAAGCCAGTCAAGCGCGAAACTTCAGGACGAGGTCGCGCAGCTCACCGCCCTTGTGGAGGAGATGAAAGCCCGCCTCGAGCGGCTCGAAGGCGGAACGCCGGACATCGACCCCGGCAACGGCAATGCGCACTGCCGGCGTGACCTGCTAAAGCTGGCGGGCGCGGCCGCGGTGGGGGCCGCCGGCGCCACCGTGCTTCGCGGCGTTCCCGCCGCCGCGGCGACGGGACGGTCCGATTCTGATGGGCCACACCAATGACACAGGGCTACCCACCAACATCATTCCCACGTCAGCGACCAGCCCGTCACCGATCCTGCAGGCGCTTGGCCAGGGTGTGCCGGCCCCGGCGGTGCCGGTGAACTCGCCCAATCAGAGCATCCCCTTGATCGGCGCGATCGGACCGGGCGGAACCCTGCCACCGGTTGGTACCTCAGCTGCGGACTATCCAGGCTTTGCCCCCATCCAGGGGTAGGGGGCATCAGCGTGATCACCGTCGGAGGGGTCTCCAAGACGGTCTCCGAAGGCCTCAACGGCTGGGGCAAGGGCAGCACCGGGATCGGGGTCTCGGGCGAATCAGACGTGGGGTACGGCGTCATCGGTGGGAGCGGTGGCATCGACCTGGCGGCTCTCGGAAACGGCCGCGTGCTGCAGCTGACGTTGCCCGATAGCTTCCTCTCCAGCCCGCCGTCTGGGCCGCCGAATTACCGGCCCAACGACTTCGAGCAGGTCCGGGATGCCAATGGGGCGATCTGGGTCTCGCAACCCGCGCCGCAGGGCTCACCGGCCGTCGCCTACTGGCGGCGCCTCAATACGATCATCCCGATGACGCCGGCGCGGGTCGTCGATACCCGCGGCGGCCTTGGTGGCGTCAGCGGGATCCAGGCGGCCGGCACCACCCAAACGTGGACGATCGCCGGCAGCAACGGCATACCCGCGAATGCGATTGGCCTCGTCGGCAACCTGACAGCCGCCGGCTACACCGCACCCGGGTACCTGGCCATCTTCCCGGTGGAACCGCGTGGCCGGGCAACTCCACGGTCAACTTCTCCCCAGCCTCATCGGCATGGGCCAACGCCTTTGTCGTGCTCTTTGGAGCGGGCGGTACCGTTTCCGTCTACATGGGCGCGACGAGCCACGTGATCATCGACGTCACCGGCTACCTTCAGTAGGTGGTCCAGAGCAGGTCGCGGTACACCACGACCGAGCCGTAGTCGGCGACCAGCTCCAGCCCGCGCTCTTCGGCAAGGTAGGAATACCCGCGCCAATCCACCTCGCGTGCCACGAGCACGTATTTGATGTTGTGCTTGGCCAGGATCGGCGCCCAATCTCCTGCACGGGCCGCGGTGACAAGGCCCGAGATGGCGATCTGGTCCGGATCGCCGGGTGCCGCGATCCCCGGGATTTCAGGGTTCGGGCTGATCACTACCGGGATCGAGAAGAACGACGGAGCCGGTGAGGCCACGACCTTGTTGGTGTTATCCACGAACGAGATCGCGAGGTACTGGTGCCAGGGAAGAAACAAGGCTCGTCCTGGATGCGGATCGGCCAGCAGAAGCCGATCTGCCTGGTACCAGCCGGAGGGGTACTGGGACGGGCGGAGCTGGCCATGCATCCCGAATAGCAGCCCGTTGCCGTAGTAGAGGGGCAGTGCCAGGGCGAGGCCGGTAACGAGCGCCTGCGCGAGGTCGCGAAGGCGGCCACTGGGCAGTCGCGTCTTGACCGAGGCAGTAACGGCGATGACTCCAAGCGGGACGAGCTGCGCGTAGACCAGGGCGAGGATCGCGGCCCACTTTCCGGAATCGCGCATCCCCCGGTATGGCGGGAAGGCCCGGTCGAGCCAGGTGACGAGGACGGCGACGCGTGAATCGGCCGCGCCGACGTCGAGGACCAGGGCGATTGCCCCAGCGATCAGCAGCCCCATCACCCAGGGCCTGAGGTCACGCTGGCTATCCTCGTGGCGTGCCAGAAGCACCCAGAGCGACCCGACGAGGGCGATCATCAGCAAGGCGACCAGAACGATCGGCCACAGCGGCGCAAACAGCTTGAACGATGGAAAGCGTCCGATGTTCTCGGCCCAGAAGCCATAGAGGCCGAGGAGATTTGGGATCAGCCCGAGGTGGGGATCCCCGACGGCCTGATACACGCGGATATCCGAAGCGCCGATCCCGGCGACCGTACTGGCTTCTGGGCTCGATCCGCTAACGAATGGAATCAACCAGTAAGCGCTGCCGAGTCCCGCGGCGGCGGAGGCCACCAGGGAGCCCAGGCCAAGCTGGGCCAGGTAGCCATGATCCGTGGCCTTGCTGATCCCGTAGACGATCCCCATCACACCGCAGAGGACAAATGCGGCAAGAAACAGATGAAGGTCGAGCGCGCCGATTAGCACCAGCCACGCAGCCACGAACAACCCCCGAACGGGGGTTGGGGCGGCGAGGAAATGGCGGACCCAGAGGGCGAGCCAGGGAAGGATCGCGTACGCAGCGAGGAGAAACAGCTGACCGTAGTGCAAGCGGCCGTACACGAACGGGTTGACGGTGTAGACGAGCGAGGCTACCGCCCGGGGGATGAACCCGTCCCCCGGCATCGCGCGATAAGCGCCCTGGGCGGCGACCAGCAGCGTGCCGGCGATCAATAGCTTGCCGACAATCTCGGCCGGCACGATGTGGGCCGCGAGGGCGAGAAGCGCCAGCAGCGGCGCGTCGTTCGACAGCGTGCCCGGAACGCTAAAGTGCCGCGGTCCAGGCCAGTCAGTGCCGAAGAGGAAGCCCGGCAGCAACCAGGGAGCGGCGATGACCAGGGTCAAGCCGGCGGACCAGAAGAGGCCGCCGAATTTGGCCAGTTTGGCCGGTAACTGAAGAGGGCCCGGTCTCCCGGGCCCTCTCGTGCGCTTCTTAGACTCTTCCGGCTGGCTTACTGATACCAGCCCACCACATCGACGATCACATCAACCGAGCCGTACGCGTTGTAGATGTCGACTTTGCTACCGCCTCCAAGCTGGACGACGACGAGGTTCGCGACGGTCAGCCCACTCACGAAGTTCAAGTCCGAGGCCAGCGGACGCGGAGCGCCATCGGGCCATACCGTCAGGTAGCTCGGCGCGGTCGGGTTCGTCACGGTCACGTTGAGAACGGCTGCGTGTGCCGCTGCCGGGACCCCGCTTACCGTTAGCACCCCAGACGAATTGGCCTGGAGGGCCCCTCCACCACGGGTGTCGAGGATCCGGTTCGGCGTTACGCCGACGAATACGTCCCCGCTGCCGGTCGCCAGGGTGCTCCCAGAGTTATCCGTGAACCAGCCGTTGACGTCGGCGACCAGGTCAACCGTCCCGTAGGCGTTGTAGAGGGTGATCATCCCGCCGGTTCCGAGCTTGACGACCACCCGGTTGGGAACCGTCTGGCCGGCCACAAAGTTGACATTGGACGCAAGCGGGCGCGGAGACCCTGTCGGATATGCCGTGATGTAGCTCGGCGCGGTCGCGTTCGTTTCGGTCAGGTTCAACGTCACGGCTTCGACGCCTGATGCCGGAACTCCGTCTGCGCCAGTCACCTGCACATCGATGGTGCTGTTCGCAGCCACCTTCGATGCGTTGCGCGTATCGAGAATCCGGGACGGCACCAGGGAGCGGTAAAGCCCATCGGGCGGACAGCCGGCCGAGGGTGCCGACCAATAGCCGTTGACGTCGAAGACGACGTCCGTGTTTCCGAACGCGTTATAGACGGTCAGCATTCCGCCTGCACCCAACTCGAGCTCAGTCAGGTTGGGGACGGTTTTCCCCGCGGTCCAGTTGAGGGTCGAGGCGAGGGGACGTGACGCTCCCTTGGGGTAAACAGTGAGATAACTCGCGGCGGTGGTGTCTGTCGCTGTGACGTTGATCACAGCTGCTGTCGCGTTGGCGGGCACGCCACCCATACCACCGACCGGTACATCCATCGTCGTGTTTCCTCCGAGCGGAGTCCCGCCGCGGGTATCCAAGATTCGGACCGGCGCCAACGGATGGAACTGAACAGGAGGTGGCGCACAAGCACCGCCAGGGCCGTATCCGTAGCCGTAACTCACAAGGCTGGCCCCTGAGAGGTTAAAGGTGTGCGACGCCGCAAAACTTAGCACAAGGACCGCGACTACAAGTGCTCCGGGTATGACTACTGAAGGCTTAAGCCTCTTCTTGAACTGCAAGGTACCCCTCCTTTGCTCCGGTCGAATCCGATCCTCAAGACAGCCCGACGTTCGGGCACCAGAATCCCTCCCGTTAGGACGCTACGCTCGGGACACTAGCACCCATCCACAAGAGAGTCAACGCATTTGCGCATTGTGACCGAGAGTCCAACGCCCGGCGTCCATCCGTAACCGCAAACGTTTGTCAGCCGGGGTAGTTTCGTTGACCGCATAGGCACGTGCCGGGCCTCTACCTAAGAAAGAGGTAACCGGGTACCAGCCTGGGCGCCTCCTTCCTGACAGTGAGAAGGAGTTGACGGAGCGCATAACCTTCTCTATGGTTGAGGCTGTCTTTGCGGCTCTAAAGGCAGGAGGAGAGATTTCGCTCTTGGGGGCAAAGGTCCTTTCATCGTCCCGTGGCGAGCGTATCGTTGTTCACAACGTGCTCGTGTCGGCGGGCACGATGGCGGCCGGGGTGCTCGGCTTCGCGTTTCAAGTCGTGATCAGCCACCGCGTGCAGCCGTCCCAATATGGGGCGATCTTCACGGTAATGACACTGCTCGGGCTGGTCGGGCTTCCTGCCAGTGCACTGACCCTGATGATGGCACGCGAAGCAAGCCGCGATCGGGCCAACGGCCAGCATGCCTCGAGCGCAGCGATGCTGCACGACGGCAATCGACTCCTCCTGTTGGGCGGTCTCGCCATCGCGGCGCTTGCGCTCGTTGCGTCGCCGTGGCTCAGTCGCTTCTTTGCAGTCCCCATCGACTTACTCGTCGCCGGGTCGGCCGGGCTTCCATTTGTGTTAGCGCTGCCACTCCTAATAGGCGATCTTCAGGGGGAGCAGCACTTCCTGGCGTTCTCGTCCATAGCTTTCGGTCTTGCCGCGTTCAAGCTTGGTGCCGCAGTCATCCTTGGAATTGCTTTCGGCGCAGTCGGCATCGTCCTGGGCGTTTCGTTGGGTGGCGCCATCGGGTACGCGGTGGCGCACGCACTCCTTCGGCGCAAGCTTGCCATTAAGGCCAGGTGGCCCTGGCAGCGCCCAGCGATAGCCTATCTCGGCATCCTTCTTCCCAGTACGCTCGCGCTTGCGGTTTTACTGAGCTCGGACGTCCTTCTCGTCAAGCACTTCTTCGGCCCGGGTCCAGCCGGCGAATACGCGGCTGTGGTTGCCTTGAGTCGGGCGCTGTACTACGCGGCGGCTGGAGTTGCAATCGTCCTCTTTCCCAAAGTCATCTTCCGCGAGTCGCAGGGTGCAAGCGGTTCGCCGTTGGTCTGGTTATCGGTCGGACTGGTTACAGCGGGTGGCGCCGTGGGACTCGTGGTGCTCACGCTAGCCTCAGGTTTTTTCCTGTCAGCTTTCGCAGGCAAGGCCTACATCCGCGGCGCGGCCTACTTGCCCTGGTACGCGGCCGGGATGACCTTGCTCGGCGCCGCCGCGGTGTTGATCGCCACCCATCAGACCAGTGGTCGGCGGGCATTCCTGGCTATTCTGATTCCGCTTGCCACACTGGAACCGATTGCCATCCTGTTCTTCCACGGAAGCCTCATGCGGGTGGTGCAGGTCGTCGATATCTGTATGCTGGCCTTGGTCGTTGGGCTCGGCGTCCTGTATCTAGCACAAAGATCAAGCGCACAGACGATCGTATTCTGCCCCCCGCCTGAGCTCGTTGTTGGCGCAGGGCCCGTGGAGGCGATCTCATAAGCATCGAGATCCTCGATCGCCCGCCAGACCGGTTGACTGTTCCGTCAGGGAATGAGCTGACCAAGCCCGGCACCCGCCTGTCGGTCATCGTGCCTGCCTATCGTGAGGGAAAGCGCATCGCCCAGAACCTCCGGCGGCTGCTGGGCGAACTTGACGGGTTGGGAATCACCTATGAAGTGATCGTTGTCTCAGACGGCAATACCGATGACACCGTCCTCGAAGCGGAGAGCGTTGTTTCGTCGCACATCAAGGTGGTCCAGTACAACGTCAACATGGGCAAAGGCTACGCGCTGCGGTGCGGAGTCAGCCGCTCCAGCGGCGAGCTCATCAGTTTTATCGATGCCGACATGGAGCTCGATCCTCGCTACGTCAAGGCGTTTCTGGCCGTGATGGACGGATTCGACTGCGACGCCGTTATCGGGTCGAAGCGGCATCCGATGTCTAACGTTCACTATCCGTTTTTCCGTCGATTTCAAAGCTCGATCTACCAGCTTCTGATCCGCACCCTTTTCCAGTTGAAGCTCCGCGACACACAAACCGGCCTCAAGCTCTTTAAGCGCAAAGTCCTCGAAGAGGTGGTTCCCCTCCTCGCCATCAAGCGGTTCGCGTTTGATTTGGAGCTGTTGGTGGTTGCGCGGAGCCTCGGGTACAGGAAGGTTATGGAGGCCCCGGTCGACCTCGACTATCACTTCGATAGCACCGTCAGTCCTGGGGCAGTCTTCAATGTCCTATGGGACACGGCCGCCATCTTTTACAGGCTCCGGATTCTCCGCTATTACGCTCGACACCGGGCACGATGAGCGAATCGAACGGCACGGCACCCACGACCGCAGTCCTGGCAAGTCACTACTGGCAGACTGGAGCTGGAACCGCTCTCCGCGACTACCTTATCCCCCGAACCGAGCGATTCCTCTTCATTGGCCATCCCCTATTTGTGGATTCGACCGACTCGTACTGCGAGATGTACTCCCGGGGAAAATCGCTGGCGAGCGTGCGCAGACCCGGTCCGCGAGGCGCAGCGCGATACGTAACCGAGCTGTTCAGAACGGTCCGGTGGAGCTCCGTTAGAGGCGAGCCATTCGAGACATTTATCGCGGCAGATAGCCTGTTGGCGCTGGCCGGACTGTATCTACGGGCGCGGGGAAGGGTGCGCCAGGTAATTCTGTATACCGTGGACTATAGCCCGCGCCGCTTTCGAAGCCCTATCTTAAATCGCGCCTACCACGCCATCGATTCCTTTGCAGTTCGGCATGTCGACCTCGTATGGAGTGTGTCCGAACAGATCGTCTCCGCTCGTGTTGAGCGCGACGGTCGCCAGCCGCGGACCCCGCAACTGATTGTCCGCCACGGGGCAAACTTCGAGCGGGTCACGCGCATCCCACTCGATCGGGCAGACCCGTACAGGATTGCCTTCCTCGGCCACCTACTGGAAAAGCAGGGGGTTCAGGCCCTGATCCAAGCGCTTCCGAAGGTTCAGGCACGAGTTCCGCGGGCAGCTCTCATGATCGTTGGTGACGGCCCCTACGCCGGCACCTTACGGGAGCTCTCGAAAAAGCTCGGCCTGGAAACGACGATTGAGTTCACTGGAGCCATCGAGGATCACCGATTGGTCGAGTCACGGCTGACAGGCTGCGCCCTCGCCGTGGCGCCATATGTGCCGGATCTGCTCAACTTCACTCAATACGCCGACCCGGGCAAAATCAGGACGTACCTTGCGTGCGGTCTACCAGTCGTTCTCACCGGCGTCCCGCCAATAGCATCACTAGTCGAAAGCCGAGGGGCCGGCCGCGTCGTCGAGTACGACATTGACGCCCTGGCGGACGCCATCGCTGACTATCTCAGTGACCGCCCGGCGCTCGAACTCGCCCGAGCTGCAGCGACGCAACTGGGCTCCGAATTCGAATGGCGGCGGATTTTCTCAGACGCATGGACTCGAACGCAACGGAACGGAATGGCCGTCGCAGGGGCCGAACGTTAGGATCCTCGGACGGATGACACCGGCACTAACGACGCGCACAACCGCGCTCGGCATCTTAACGAAGATCCTTCGATGCCCAATCTGCCGAACTGAGTTGGAGTTTCGAGACAATTTACGCTGCCGTGGAGGACACACATTTCCAGTCGAGGATGGGGTCCCAATCTTGTCGGGCACCGAAGCCGCGAGTGAGGAGATGCAACACTCTCACCAGCGCACCTTCTACAACCGGGAGTACAGCGAGTATCGAGCTTATCGCTTGGAACACTGGGAGTCCGTCTATGTGAACCGAGTCACAAGTATGTGGGGCAATGGAGGACCACCCGGTTTCTACCTGGATGTAGGCGCTGGCGGGTCGGGCTATACCGTGATAGAGAGCGCCCGCAGGGGCGCGATTGCGGTGGGTTGCGACATATCGCTGAGTGGTATGAAGTCGGCTCGGCGGTTCGCCGATGGTGAGGGCGTTGGTGAGCGCTGCCTCTTTATTGTCTGCGACGGCGAGAGGCTGCCATTTGCCGATGAGGCTTTCGCAGCGACGGCCGCAATCGCCGTGCTCGAGCACGTACCCGATGATCTCAAGGCCATTTCGGAGATCGCGCGCGTAACGCGCGAGGCTGGCCACGTGTTTCTGGCAGTACCTAATGCGCTCGATCGGATGCCCCTGCTCCTTCGAGGTCTGTACGCGCGCCATGATCGGCGGATCGGCCACCTGCGTCACTACTCGGCAAAAGATCTAACGACAATGTGCCGGGGTGTGGGGTTGCGGGCGTCCAGGGTCGTTTACTCAGCCCATTGGGCCAAGGTCTGGCAGCTGCTTTTGCATCTGGCCGCGAACAGGCTGCACCTCGACGACACGCGGCTCTGGTGGTGGCTCGAGCGATTCGATGCGAGGGCGGCATCCTCTGATAGTGGCATGCACCTAAACACCTGGCTAGAACGCGTTTAGGTGTCGCGCGTCGGTGAGCGCCATCAATAGGCGAGGAGCCAATCGTCTCCAGGTAACGGTGCCATCGGCAAGTGGGGTCATTCGGGGTGCGGTTCAGTCTGTGTGGCATGAACCCTTCAGGCGCGCGACAAGACGCTTCCGACCATCCGACCGCATTGCAACTGGACTACAGGTTCTGGGCCTTTCGGCCCTCGGTCTTCTTTTCTACAACAAGTGGCTTACTACCACCACTCTCACCGCGGGCGACTGGACCTGGGAATCGCCGGGGAGGTTGCAAACGTGGTGGCCGTGGCCGCTTGTCTGGGATCCGACCCTAGGATTCGGATTGAAGAACTTTGGCCAGTCCTTTGAGTTTCCAATTTTCGCCACAGCTGGTCTCTTAACACATCTCGGATTGTCATGGGGCTTGGTCGAGAAGCTGCTCTACTTCTGGCCCTTTGCTGCACTCAGCTTTGTGGCTCCGTGGGTGCTTGGCCGCGAGCTGCTCGGGAAGTCGCGGTGGGCGCTGCTCGTGGCGATCATTTTTGCCGGGAACACGGCCTTGTTGCAGGTCTCAACCGTCGGACACACTTTCCTTGCCGTGGCCGAGGTTCTGGCTCCGCTGGTCTTCGCAAGCTTCATCAGGTCGATGCGATTGCGATCGCTCGCGTGGGCACTGGTGACAGGCTTATTGCTTGCCCTCCAGTCGGCGTACGAGTTTCGCATCATGTACCTCACCGTCCTGGCTTGCCTTGCATACATGATCGTGCTTGCTGTTACCCAGCCGATCTGGAAGCTGGTGGGGCATCGCGCAGTGCTCGTAGGAGTGTCATTAATAACCCTCGCCGGTTGCGAGAGCTATTGGACCTTCGCGCTGTTCACGTATCACGGGGATTATGGACTCAACTTGCCTGCCGGGCCCTGGATTGCCTTCATGACGTTGTTCCATGGCCTGGCCGCCGTGGACCCGTTCTGGACCTGGGGAGCACCAAGTTGGTTCCAAACGGTGGAGTTTAGTCCCGTATTTTTTCTACTGCCTCTGCTTGCGTTTCTTCCCCTCGTCGCTCGCCGAGTCAGTCCCGAGATTCTGTGGCTTGGCCTGGTGGCATTGGGTTCGGCATTTCTCATCAAACAGACGAACGCACCCTTCGGTGAAATCTATAGCTGGATGTTTCACCACGTTCCGGGTTGGAACATGTTTCGAGAGGCCTCAAAGCTCTACTTCCTCGTGGTGATTCCATACTCCATCCTCATCGCCTTCTGGCTGAGGCACATGGTGACCCTTGAGAAGCAAAGGCCCATCGTACGGCGCGCGGGTGTTTTCATTGCCGTTGTATGCACCGCAGCCACCGGCGCTTTGGCGCTGGCGTCCCTATTTCCATTGGCAACTGGACAGTTAGGATCAACCACTCGACCGACAAATGAACCGGCCTCTTTCTCTGCTCTCCGGACAATCTTGGAAAGCGATCGCGACCCCGGGTCGGTCTTATGGTTCGGCGGCCCCTGGACCCAGGCACGGCCCGGCGTTCCAGACCTATCCGTGCCGGAGAGGGTCCCTTTGGGGCACGCGTTCTCCCCTGGGTCCGCGACTCATCCAGTCGTGGAGCTCTTAGGGGCTCGCGATGCGCTGACGGTGTTCTGTAAGGATCCGAGCGTGGCCTATTGTTACCTGACCGACCAACTTTTTCAATACCTTGCTCGTCGCGTAGGTGCGACCTACATTGTTAGCCCGACTGGGCCGCACATTGGAGAATCGCCGACGGGAACTGCATCGGAAACGTTGGTCTTAAAGCTAACCACAATACTTGGCGCGCCCCAGCAGTTAGGCAACCACGATGATGGGCTGGCTGTTTGGACCTTGCCTGGGAATGGTTCGCCAGTCGTTCAGGCTCCCGCAGTAGCTCTCATCGTGGGCACGGCTGGTGAGACCAATGACGCCCTGCCCGCGCTTCAGGCACTCGACCTTCCGGTCATCTATCAGGTCGATCCCTCGACGCCATCGCTCACAGTCGGCAACGACAAGACCGTTGAGGTCATTCCCGGTGCGGATGGCAGGTACGACCTGAAGTCTTCCGGTCTCTTCTATCTCATGGCACAGTCACGAGCGGCAAAACTGAACGTTGCGATTGACACGCTTAAGACATCGATGCAGAACGAGCTGACTCCCGAGCGGTTGCCTCAGTGGAGCGTTTACGGGCCCGTCGCCGTCAGTGCCGGGTCCCACGTCTTGAGTCCGTCTGACGGCGTCACTCTTGGCCCGCTGATCAGGGCGTCACTTCTTGCAAAGAGTGTTGTCTCGGGTACTGAATCAAGCCAAAGCCTTGCAACCACGTTCCTAAATTCTGAAGAAGTCGTCGCCTCCGGCTCGACCACGGGCCCAGCATGGTTCGAATTGAGGCGGACCATCGACGTAGGTTGGCGCGTGAACAACGGTCTCTCGCACTTGCCGGGGGACTCCCTGTTCAACTTGTTTTTCGTAGCGACATCGCACGGGCCCCAGATTTTCTCGTTCTCCACCCACCCGTGGGAACGCCTCGGGACTGGGTTTACGCTGCTGTGGGCGTTCGGCATAGCCGTATTGGCCTACGCCCTTGCTCGCCGACGTCCAACGAGACCTACTCGCCAACCGGAGCCTGACTCTCCCGGTGGGATCGTCGCACCTAATGGAATCCTCGCAAGCGGTGCTCAGAATTTGGGAGTTGTTGGCGTGCTTTTGGTCGCCGCAGGTGCCATTTCCTACACACTGATTTGGCTTGGCCTACCCTTGCCAGCGACTGGACCGTTCTACGTATCCATAGCGATGGCAGCGCTGGCATTATCTTGCCTCCTCTATTCAGTTGCCCTGGCCCTTTCGCGGCAGCCAGGCAACCTTCAGGCAAGGGAGCAAGCTCAGCGCATTGGCTCGCCTGCGGTAGGGGCGATTATCGAATTTCTTGTACGGCACGGTCTCTGGGGTACAACGAAAACGGCCTGGGATCGAGTTCAACGAGCGAGTGGCAACACCGCCCGGCGCCGCCACCATGCTGAGACCTTTTACAGGCAGTTTGTGCGCGACGGCGACCTGTGTTTCGACGTAGGCGCGAATGTCGGAAACCGAACCGCTGTCTTCTTGGATCTCGGCGCAAAGGTGGTCGCGATTGAGCCCCAGCCGTCATGTGCTGAAGCGCTTAGAAAGCAGTACGGCCGAAGTGGCCGCCTAGCTGTTGTTCCTAAGGCCGCTGGAAGTCGGCCGGGGGTGGGCGAACTGATGATTAGCCCCGCGAATGCCCTTTCCTCTATGTCCGAGGACTGGCTCGACACAGTCAAGGCAAGTGGAAGATTTCGGGCGTTTCAGAGCCACAGCTGGAAAGAATCTATAACCGTGCCGATCACCACTCTTGATGAAATGATTCAGGAATTCGGCGCTCCAGCGTTCTGCAAGATTGATGTAGAGGGCTACGAAGCCGAGGTCCTGAAGGGGCTGTCGCGCCCCATCCGAGTTCTGTCTTTTGAGTTCGCACCCGAATTCATCAGTGGCACACAAGAGTGCCTGGGAATACTGACAAAATTGGGTCCCTGCGAGTTCAACTATTCGGTCGGTGAGTCGCTGCAATTGGCGCTCGCAAACTGGGTCACCGCCCACGAACTCGAACGGATTCTCACCACCGTGCGCGACAATAGGACTTTTGGCGATGTTTACGTTCGGTTCCTGGAGCTCGGCTTTTTCAGATAGTCCGCAAACATAGCTCTAAATTGAGGAGGGCAACGTCGTGGAATGGAAGGGGCGTCGAACGTTGGTCACAGGCGGAGCTTCATTCATCGGCTCTCACCTCGTGGATCGCCTGGTAGCCAAGGGTGCTGACGTTAAGGTCGTCGACAATCTAAGTTCCGGACGCGAAGAATACCTCGCCGACCATCTTGCAGGGGGACGTATTACGTTTGTTTACGCTGACCTGCTCGACCCTGAAGTTGCGGAAGCAGCAACAAAGGGGGTCAGCATCGTATTCCATCTTGCCGCGGACCATGGTGGACGCGGGTACGTGGAGCTACACCAGGCGGCCTGCGCATCGAACCTCGCGCTCGATGGGCGGGTGTTCCTGGCGTGTCACAAGTCAGGCGTGGAGAAAGTGGTGTACGCATCGTCTGGTTGTATCTATCCAAACTTTCGGCAGCGCGACCCGAATGAAATCCTCTATTTGACCGAGGACATGGCCGGGCCACCCTTCGACGCTGACAACATGTACGGATGGGCCAAGCTGATGGGCGAGATGACACTTCAGGCGTACGTGCGAGATTATGGGATGAAGGGTGTCTCGTGCCGCTATTTCACGGTTTACGGCGAGCGGGGGAAGGAGGATCATGCAGTCATAGCGATGATTGCGCGGGCTTTTGCCAAGCAGAACCCTTTTGAGGTCTGGGGCAACGGCCAGCAGATTCGGAACTGGACGTATGTCTCAGACATCGTCGATGGAACGATTCGGGCGGCGGAAAGAGTCGAGGACGGATCTCCAATCAATCTGGGCACCATGGAGCGCACCCGCGTAATCGAAGCAGTCCGAGAAGTTCTCCGCTACACCGGCCATGAGGCGGAGATTCTGCTCAGGCCGGAGATGCCAACCGGCCCCATGAACCGGGTGGCCGACAATAGCCTCGCCAAGGAGCTCTTAGACTGGCGCCCGAGCCTGCCGTTCGTTGAAGGTCTTCACCGAACGATCGATTGGTATTTCAGGACGAAGGATCGGAAGACGGTCGATTCTCGCCTTGAACTGGCGCTGACGGAACGATAGCCCCACTGAGTTCCTCCATGTACGCCGGAGCCAGCCGGCGGCAACTCCTTGGCAGTCATCGCGAGGACACCTAGTTGCTCGCTAGGCCGATCGCATCACGGAAAAGCGCGGTGGTAGTGTCGAACGACAGCCGCCTGGCCGACTCGGTGGCGGCCGCCGCCATTCGTTGGTATTGCGACGGATCGTTCCACAACTGCAGCATCGCATTCGCGAGCGCGCCGGGTGATGCCGAAACGACGCGGCCTGTCTCTCCATCCTTGACAGCATCGCGCAGACCCGGGGAATCGTAGACAACGGACGGCGTACCGCACGCCGCTGCCTCTGTCGTGGCCAGACCCCAGCCCTCTCGAACGGAGGCCATCAGGAGGATGTGGGCCGCCGCCATTCTTTGGTGTTTCTCGCCAGCGGAGACCCTGCCAAAGAACTCGACGTTATCGATCACCTTCAGAGCAGCCGCTTCCGCCTTCAAACGCCGCACATACGATTCGCTGCCGTCGCCGATCAGCCATAACTGGCCCTCACGAGCCGCCTCGTGGAAAGCCGCGAAGGCGCGCACAATATCAACGATTCGTTTCGAAGGAACGAGCCGACCAACATACACAAATGTCGGTACTGACTGCTTCTTCCGAACTGGTTCCTCAATGGGCTCCACGCCAACGGGCAATACGGTAATTGGCCCGGTGAAACCCATGCGACGCAAGTCAGTCTCGGTCGAGTTCGAAATCGTCAATACGGGCGTTGTCCGGTAGAACTTCAGGTATTGCGGCTCCGTGGCATAGCCGAGCGCATTTAGGGGAAACGGGCTCTCGTACCACCAGACCTCCCGGGCAAGCTGGAAGATCAACATCCACCTCGGAATGTGACACCAGAGAGGGGTGAAAAACGGCACAGTATTCACTTCATCGATAACCGCGTCGAATCGCTCGCTGATGGAATGTCGATAGTGACGGTAGGCCTCCCAATGCACCGTCCACTGCCTTCCCTTCCGGACCAGTCGAATGCCGTCTAGTTCCTCGTCCGCGGCGGCGGACGGAAATGCTGCGCTGAACCACTCGACCTCATCACCTTCAGCCACTAAACGCCTGGCGACCTCAAAGGTGAACGCCTCAGCCCCGCCGGCATGTGGGTTTCGGGGACAGCGCCAATTCAGAATGAGAATGCGCACCGTCGAGACTCTACCAATCTAAAGCCTCCCCTCGTCACAATCCCCGCCGGGCTTTGAGCCGGGCTTCGCCGCGAGTTTGCCGTTGTGGTTGCCGTTACCAGACGCCGACCGCCGAGGCCAGCCTCGGACATAGAAAGGCGGCGCCAGCGACGAGAAGGGTGTTATTGTCCGAATGGCTCCTCTGGTATGGCGGTTGTTTCGGTAATCGTCCCGACGCGGAATTCGGTGCGCACGCTGGAAGGATGTCTGCGCAGTGTCCGGGCGCAGACCTATCGAGACCTTGAGTTAATCGTGGTGGATAACCACTCGCTCGACGGCAGCGCGGCCATTGCTGAGCGGTTCGCGGATCGAATCGAAACTTGGGGTCCGGAGCGAAGCGCCCAGCGCAATCGAGGCGCCGAGCTTGCGAGGGGATCCTATGTGCTTTTCGTGGATTCGGACATGCGCCTCGAGCCAGGCGTCGTCTCCAGTTGTGTAGCCACGCTTGAGGCGGGCGATGCTCCAGCAGTCATCATTCCGGAAGTCTCGGTCGGGCAGGGATTCTGGGCTCACTGCCGTGCCCTGGAACGCAGTTGCTATCTCGGAGATGACACGATTGAAGCGGCGCGCTTTTTCCGACGAGAGGTGTTTCGGTCCGTCGGCGGATATGACGAGAGTCTGACCGGGCCCGAAGATTGGGATCTCAGCGCTCGCGCTGCGGCGGGACAGCGATTGCCTCGCGCGGTGGCCATCATCCTTCACGACGAAGGCCGACTTCACTTGGCCGAGCAGCTGGCCAAGAAATGGTATTACTCCGGTACGGCACGCACCTACTTGCGGAAGCATCCACGATCGCTTTCCCAGGGCAATCTGCTCTTCCGGCCCGCCTTCTTCCGGAACTGGAGGAAGCTCGCACGCCATCCTTTGTTAACCACCGGCATGTTCTTTTTGAAGGGTTCTGAGCTCGCTGCGGTGGCCGCAGGAATGCTCCTCAGGCGATCTCCGAGCGCTCCCGCTTAATTGCTATCAGTGTGGCCGCGGAAGAATCCGGAACTCTTCGTCGTCACCTGACAGGCGTGGGGGCCGTCTATCGACCCGGCATCTAATTCTGCCGCTGACCCTGACGTCCAAGGACATCATCCAGCAGGGCCGCCGGCGTTCGGCAGAAGAAGAGGACGACGGTCGACGGTTGGGCAATCGAGAACTTAACGGGGGATGGAGCCGATCCGGTCCCGGGAATTGTCGCGATCTCAACACCACGCACCGCGGACCAGGGCAATGTCCAGGACGGGCGCTTCGCCATGAGTAGCCCTGTCATCCAGGTTGGCTTGGTGCTCATTCCCGACGACGACAACTCCAGGAGGATTCCCTTGCCGACGCCTCCCGGCCAGACCACCGTGCCAACATAGCGGCGGATCCCGTCTGGAGCTTCCGATTGACCGCTATTCATCTGGCCCGCGAACGGATCCGCCTGGTCAGTCCCGCCCGGAATCAGCTCTCGGACATATATCTGCATGTACCCCCTGCCCGCCTGGATGCCGAGGCCGATCCCAAGAAGCGCAAGGGCAAGACCGAATAGCAGGAGTCCAAAGCTGTTGCTGAGGCGACCCGAGACCACGAGCGCGATTCCGGCGATCGCAACCCATCTCCCGTATCGCTCGAGCTGATTCCCTCGAGGCGATGAGCCCCGCATGTTCACTGGCGCCTTTACAGTACAGGCTGCCCGGGAAGAGTCTCCGCCGCAACCGGCTGAACGGTGTCCGCCGGTGCGTTCTGACGTCGCGAGAGCGCGAGTGCTGGCAGGGCGATCGCTGAGATGGCAGCTGCCACGACGTACGACGGCCCGTATCCCCACACATCGGCAACCCGACCGAGGAGGGGCTGGGCCCAAACGCCGCCGGCCGAGCCCATCAGCGAATCGAACGAGAGGATGGTAGCTCGCTGTCGCGACGGGATCATGCCATTCATATAGGTCTGGCGGATGGGCGACGAGGCCGCGAAGATGAGTGACCAAACCACAACAAGCCCGATCACCACCCAAAACTTCTCAATGATTCCCATCAGGGCGAGGACGACCACGCCAAGGGTCGCGGTCGCGATCAGTGCCGAGGTGCGGCGGCGGAAGCGTCGTCGGATCCGGGGTGCCGCCAGGCCACCGAGGATCTGTGCGCCGGCGGCGACGGCTGCCGCGAGACCGGCGATCACGTAGGCGCGTCGGTCACCATACAGCTGCAGCAGGTATGGCTGGAGCGCATAGAAGCCGTAGATCCCGACACCGCCGGTGAACAAGGACTCGACCATCAGCCACTTGACCGCCGGCACTCGCAAGCCGTACTCGATCGACGCGGAGGTGATCTTTCGGATTTCGGTCAGCACCCCGCCAGCCTTCTCGGGCGAGAAGCCAACATCGTGCATCAGCCGCAACGCAACCACAAACATGACGGCAAGGATGAGGGCACGCAGCACGAAGGGCACCCCGAGACTGGTCTGTTGTGCGATCAAGCCTCCCGCGACCGAGCCGCCGAGCATCGCCACCCCGGTGACGACCTGGCCGCGGCCGAAAACCGCCTCGAGCTCGCCGGTGAAGCCCGTCGCCTTGAGCGCGTCCACCAGCCAGGCCTCCACCGCACCGGAGAAGAACGTGAATCCCAGACCGATAAGAACCGATACGACTGCCCACTCCCAGAAGGGCGCGTGGATTCGCCACAGAAGCACGTAGAGCAACGTCGAAGCAGCCAGCGTCACGGTCCCGAGCAGATACGAGAGGCGGCGTCCGGCGGTGTCAGCCACCACACCGGTTGGCACCTCGAACAGCACCATGCCGGCCGTGAAAAAGGCATTGGCCGCAAACGCCTCCAGGTTCGAGAGTCCCGCATCGAGCAGGAAGATCGTGTTGATTCCCCAGATCAGTGAGGCCGCCAGGGTGTTGCCCAGCAGGAGCACGAGGTAGGTTCGCTGGATTGAACCGGGCGTCGGCACGCCCTTAACTTAGCCGGAGGCGGCGAAACTGAGGCGTGGATCCCAAGAGCAGAACGGTGACATGAGCCATATAAGCTGCGAGTGGCACAGAATCTGGTACCTTACCGCCGGGTTTCACATTCTCCAACGCTTTAACTTTCTGATGATCGGTCGGCTTCCCTTGGTGGCCGGGCTCGCTGCCTTCCTCGTTGGATGCGTGCCGGCCGCTGGCACCGTGGCGTCAAGCCGCCCGCCGTCTCTCGTTTCCTCGCCGGTGCCCACGTCGACGCCAGTTGCCAGTCCACCTCCACCGGCAGCCTATGTTCAGGTGGGACAGCGGCAGGAGTTGTCACTCCCCCAGCCACGGGAAGAGCTCGCCTCAGCCGAGCTCGACGGAACCCTGTTCGTCATCGCTGGCTTTGATGCCACGGGGCGTAATACGAACACGGTCTTTACCTACAACGGCTCCTGGTCGCTCGGCCCTGCATTGCCAGAGGCACTCGACCACCCGGCCGCCGCTGTCCTGCTCGGCCAGCTTTACGTGGCGGGCGGATTCTCAGGGGGCCGGGCGCGTGCCACCGTCTATCGGTTTGCGCAGGATCACTGGGACCGGGTCGCATCCGTCCGTCACCCGCGCGCGGCCTTTGCCCTGATCCCCCTCGGCGACCGACTCTATGCGGTTGGCGGAAGAGATACGTCGATGAACAGTGTCCCCATACCCGAGGTTTACGACCCGGCCCTCGGAACCTGGACCGACCTCCCCGCCTTACCCGCAGCGCGTCACCACGTCGCCGGCTTCACCTATCAGGGCATGGCCTGTGTGGCCGGTGGGAAGTTCCCATACTCGGCACGGGTCGACTGCCTCGACCCCGCGTCGAGAACCTGGCACCGGCTTCCCGATTTGCCGGCGGCAACGAGTGGCGCGGGCGCCGTCATGCTGGGCGGACACCTTGTCATCGTGGGCGGAGAGGGCAACGCCGTCGTTCCCTGGCTATTCACGCTGATCGACGCCACCTGGCAGCGCCAGAGCATGTTTCTCCCTCGGCACGGGATACAAGTGGCGGTGCTGATGAATCGGGCCTGGGTCTGCGGCGGCGGGAACATTCCGGACCTCCATCCGACCAGCCTTTGCACCTCGATTGGACCCGCGTCGTGAAACTGCTACCATCCGGGCGCAAAATGATCACTCCGGGCCGGAGCCTGATCGCGCTGGCCGCGGGAATCGGCCTGTGCGGCAGCCTGACTGGCGTGGTGTTGATGCATCCGATGGGATTCCTAGCCCAGGCCACTGCGCGACCGAGTATGCCGGTCGCCGCGACGCAGCCGGATTTTGCGCCGACGGTCGACACGACGGCTGATCCTGTGGTCGCAACATCGCCGACGGCGGTCAACGTCTACCAGGCGACGATGGCCGGGACGTTGAGCCCATCGGTCGCGGGCATCCCGGAACGGGTGTATGTGCCGAATAGTGCCAGCGGCACGCTCGATGTCATCGACCCAACAACGTTCAGGGTCATCGCCCACTACTACGTCGGTGCTATCCCCCATCATGTCGCCCCGGCGTGGGACCTCAGCCGGCTCTACGTCGACGATGAGGGCTCCGGCAGGCTGTCCGTGATCGACCCCCGCAGCGGAGCGCTGACCGGACGCATCGCGGTGCCGGACCCGTACAACCTCTACTTCACGCCGGACGGCACCAAAGCGATCGTCGTCGCCGAGGTGTTGCGCCGGCTGGATTTTCGCGATCCCCATACCTTTCAGTTAATCCGTAGCGTGCCCATCCCATGGCGTGGCGTGGACCATCTCGACTTCTCGGCCGACGGCAGCTACCTGCTGGCCAGCACGGAATTCGCCGGGGTGGTCGTCAAGGTGGACGCGGTCAACATGCAGATCGTCGGTTTTGTCCAGGTCGGCGGCCTACCGGTCGACGTCCGGTTGTCGCCAGATGGCAGCGTTTTCTACGTGGCGAACCAGGGGCGCGGGGGCGTCTCTGTCGTCGATCCAGTGGCGATGAAGGAGGTCGGTTTCATCAAGACCGGCCGCGGCGCGCATGGCCTGGCGGTGTCTCGTGACACAAAGTCCCTGTACGTCACGAACCGGCTGGCGGGCACGATTTCGGTCATCGATTTTGCCTCCCGCTCGGTTGTGGCGACCTGGCGAATTGGTGGTAGCCCCGACATGGTCCAGCTATCGCCCGATGGATCGCAGCTCTGGACGACGGGCCGCTATAACGGCGTGCTCTATGTGATCGATACGAGCTCCGGCAAGCTGCTGCACACGATTCGTGTGGGCGGCCAGCCCCACGGACTTACCTACTTCCCCAATGCCGGCCGCTACAGCCTGGGCCACAACGGGGTCTACCGGTAGGACCGTAACTCCTGACCCGCCGAATGGGTTTCGTATGCATGCGACGTCTCTGGCTAGCCGTAGCCGTCATCGCTCTGAGCTCTTGCGGTCCGGTTGCGTCAGCTCCCGCACAAACGGCGACTCCAACCCCGACTGTGGTCGTCGTCAGCGGCCCTTCCGTGACTCCCACTAACCAAACATCGACGAAGACGCCCTGCAAGTTGCCAATCGGGATTGGCCGCGGAATCAGCGGCTTTGTGGATTATTCGGGGGGATCGTTTACGCCGGATCCGTCAAGCGACCTCAGCAGCTCGCGGTACCACGGCTCAAACGGCACCTCGGTTGGTGGGCTCGGCGGACCGTCATACGATTGGAAGGCGCGCCGCTGGCTCCCGGTTCCTCCGCGGCTGCTATCGCCGAACGGTGCCTCCTATGCCTACTCGGAGATGATCTATCCGCCAGCAGGACCAACCCCACAGAACGGTCCCGGTCCGGGTCCAATCGGCTCGAAAGTCCATGTCGTCACCGTCGATGCCGCCGCTGACCGTGTGCTGCTCGACAGTCCCTCCCTCTGGGAGGCGGTGGCGTACTCGGGCCGCCAGGTCTACCTGATCAAGCCATGCCTCGAAGGCTGCGGAGCCGATAGCGGCGGCCTATGGACCCTTGATGCCTCAACCCGAAAAATCGAAGAGCTACAGGCGCCCGATGCGCCGGCTCCCTTCAACCCTTCCGTTGGGCTCAGCCAGCATATCTGGGCCGTGGTCGGTCAGGACGCGGCCTGGGCGACGGATCCCCTGGGCGGATTGGCGCGGTTTGATTTTGCCAGCAAAACAGTGTCCGTTTGGTTCAAGGTCCCAGGCAAGTCCCTGCGTCCGCTTGGACTGGATGCTCGAGGTTTTCCCATTGCCGAGGGGGAGGCCGACTACAGCGTGCCTGGGAGCAGCCGCGGAGGCGCGTGGGTGGTGACGGCTCCGCAGCAAGCAGTCCAGCTAGCACCGGATTCCACCTTGATCGACGACGCGCTTGCCGACAGCCACGGAACCTGGCTGCTCTCCTTCGACAAGCTCTACCTATGGGACGGCGGTCAGCTCACGCAGATCGCGACACTTCCCGGTCAGGGCGCCCGCGCCCTGGCCGGCCCATGTCAAACGCTGACCGCATAGACGACACCGAGCCCCGCCACATATAGGCTGCCACCGGCCGCCGCCGGCGAGGGATAGTGCGGGATCGGACCGAGCGGCAATTGAGCGCGAACAGCTCCGCTCACGGGGTCGAGTCCATAGAGGGTGCCCTTCCAGTTGCCGCGATAGGTCCCGGCATCCGAGGCCACTGTCCACACGAGCCCATAGGCGAAGATGGCGGAGTTCGCGTAGGGCGCGGCCTCCCACGCCAGCGAGAAGGACGGCTTCGACGCGTCGATGCGGAGGGCCGCGAGGCCGTCCTTGCAGGGGACGAAGACGAGGCCCGCTGCCACCGCGGCGCCACCGAACGCACCGAGGGCCGGGCCGCCGCTTTTGCAGGCGCGGGCGTTAAACGCCTCGCCGCCGATCCAGCCGAGGTGGCGCGCTCGAAGGAGAAAACCGACCCCTTCCTTGCCCGTGATGAAGACCAACCCGTCCGATAGGAGCGCGGGCGACATCGACGCCTGGTCGATGTCGTACTGATTGAGATACCGCCACTCTTTCGATGCCCACTGGTCGATCGGGGAAAGATCGGCGTTCAGGCGGACGACGGCGTTGGCTCCGTCGTAGACGCCCCCCTGCGCCTGCACGTCGGTGTCTCCGGTCGTCACCCAGACATTTCCGTCGGGGGAGATCACCGGTCCTGGTGGAGCCCAGATCGCGCCGCGATTGACCGACGGGACCTGCCAGGTGAGCAAGGACCCGGTGCCGTCCGTCGGCGCCGCGATGACCCAGCCGTGGTAATTGCCGCAGTCGCCGGTGAAGCCGCCCCAGGAAAAATAGACGCGGCTGCGGAACAGGTTCAACGAACCGCGTTGCTGTTGGTGACCGGGATCTTCGCCCGGCGGATCCACCACGCGGTGCCAGATGGTGCTCCCATCAGAAATCTTCAGCGCAAACAGCTCA
This sequence comes from Candidatus Dormiibacterota bacterium, assembly GCA_035544955.1. Taxonomy (NCBI): domain Bacteria; kingdom Bacillati; phylum Candidatus Dormiibacterota; species Candidatus Dormiibacterota bacterium. The sequence continues at coordinate 261,836 of DASZZN010000009.1, read as the reverse complement.
TGCCGGATGGGTGTGTTCAGCATCGCTACGGCGTAGACGATGCCGGCGGCCGTGTCGAGCGTCGGCGTGGACGTGATGCCGTTGGGATCGATGTTGCCGCACTCGAGCAGCCGGCGCGGAACCGGGTCGCCGAGGTGCTGACGCCAGCGGACGGCGCCGGTCGCCGCGTTCAGCGCATAGACGGTGTTCTGCTCGGTGGCCACGATCACCGAGAGACCGGCGACCAGCGGCTCCGCATACACGTCGCCGTCCACCTTTGCCGTCCAGGTGCGATGGGGGGAGGTGGCACGTGGCGTTGCCGGGCCCACGCCGCTGCGCATCGTGTCGCCCATGTACGTGGGCCACTCGGCGGGAGAGGGGTTCGCCGTCATGGCCACGGGCGCGGATCCGGTCGGCGCCGCACCGGACGAGCCCTGGCAGCTGGTGGCCACAAGGGCAACGACCACGGCGATCCCGGCGTTGGCCAACCGAGCAGCCGCCATGAGGCGTACCGTAGCAAGGCACCATTAGCGACTGTTGGTTCATCGCCCTTGCAGGTACGGCGCAGCGCTAGCGTCGTGATTGATGTGACCGCAGACGCACCGACGAGATCCCGCCGGCGCCGAACGGCTCGTCCGGTCGTGGCAGCCCAGGTGATCATGTGCGTTCAGGGCATCCTGCTGGTCGCGCCGGCTGTTCGGGCACTCATCGACCCACAGTTCTTGCTGGGTCCGGACGGCAACACCATCGGCCGCGTTGCCGTGTATCCACCGCTGCTGTTCGGAATCGCGCTGCTGTGGGTCGCGCTTACCGGTCTGCGATTCTGGAAAATCTCACGCATCTTCGCATTGGGGTTGGAGGGGATCTGGCTGGCTTTGATGCTCTGGTTGTTAGCCGCCAGCATTGCGGCTCAAGACGACCTCGCATCCATCGCCTACCTCGCGATCACCGGCCCGTTCGCCGCTGTTCCGGTCGCGATCCTCCTGACCCGACCCTCCGCGTCAGACTGGTTTAGGCGACTCTGAAGCGCTGCTAGGGTGGGGGCGATGGCCGTCGCCGACTACGATCCGTTCGCCTCAGGGCGTTTCCCGGTCAGTGTCCGCACGATCGAGGCATCCGATCTGGTGCGGGGCCGGGTGTTCCCCTGTGAGATCTGGTATCCGGCGCAGCCGGGAAAGGCGCACCCGCTGATCGTCTACTCCCACTCGAGCGGTGGACACCGGCGGTCGGCTACGTTCCTCGCCACCCATCTCGCCAGTCACGGGTACGTCGTCGCCGCGATGGACCACTCCGAGAGGGTCGCATCGGAATTGGCGCGCCGTGAGGGCGAGATGGATACGGAACGCGCCGCGCGGATCGATGCGGTGATCGCCAGCCGGGTGCCGGATATCCGATTCCTCCTCGACCATCTCCTTGGTGAGACGGACACGGGGATTGTGCTCGACGCATCGCGAATTGGGTTGGTCGGGCACAGCTTCGGTGGATGGACGGTGTTGGCCACGGCCGAGGTCGAGCCGCGTGTGAAGGGCGTGGTCGCGATGGTCCCGGGTGGAAGCTCGCGCCCGAGGCCGGGGATTCTTCCTCTGACTCTCACGTTCTCCTGGGATCGCGACGTCCCCACCCTGTATCTCGCGGCCGAGCAAGACACGATGATCCCCCTGGCCAGCGTGTACGAATTGTTCGACCGAACGCCTGGGTCGAAGCGGTTGTTCATTCTCCGGCGGGCCGACCATCAGCACTTTATCGACGACGTCGAGGGCGAGCACGAGGCACTGCGTTCGATGTCGCTGCCTGGTGATGCGGCATGGATCCCGGCCGCGATGCGACCGATGGCGGAACTCGCTTCAGGCGAACAGGCTCACATTTTCGTGCGCGGGCTGACGCTGGCCCACCTGGACGCAACCCTACGGGGGTTGGATGCCGCGCGAGGATTCCTCGACGCTGACGTCGAAGCCGAACTCGCCAAACGCGGCGTGGAGGCGATCGCGCACCGCCCGTAGCGCCGGCGGTTGCGGTCGCCGCCTAGCAGGAAGGGGCCGGGGGATCCTGCGGCGTCACGTCCACGGGCCAGTAGGCGGTGGAGTGCAGCCCCACAGTGTCCGTCACGGTAAGCGACAACTGATAATGCCCAACTCGGCAATAGGTGTGCGAGGCGATAGCGCCCGACGCGGGGCCCGTGCCATCCCCGAAGTCAAACACGTAGCTGGCGATTCCATTTACGCTCGCTGACCCCGCGGCGTTGGCGGTCACTGTCAAGGGAGCCAGACCGGACAGCGGGGTTACCGTCAAGTGCACGGTTGGAGGCGCCGCCGCGACGGGTGCCGGAGTGGGCGCCGGCGGGCGCGTGGGGGCTGGGTGCGCGGAGGGCACGACCACGGTCGGCACTGTTCCCGCCTGGGAAATGGCGGGCACCGCGCTGGGCTCCAGTGTGGCGGAGCGCGAAGGCACAGTCGACGGCCTGGTCACGCCGGCCGATCCCGTGTCGACCAGGGTGGATGAAACCGGGGCCACTTTTACGGCGTCGGCGGCGAATCGCGGACTCGACGACACGAACAGCCCTGCGAGTAGGAGGGCCATCACGGCGACCGTCGCATACCGGCGCGCCGGCAGCGCACGCTCGCGATAGGCTGACGCTCGCCGGCGAACAGATGCAAGCAGGCTGGGCGTGGGGGGCAGCGCCGGTCCTTGCACACGTAGGAGCCGCTCGCGGAAAAGGTCGACCCGCTCCCGGCAGGCTTCGCAACGGCGAAGATGGTCCCGCACCCACGCCAGATCTTCCCCATCCAGCCGGTGCTCCAGCACCACGATGGGTGAGATAAGTGTGCACGTATAGTGGTCTGAGCTCGTTATCGCCAAAACCCTTCCCTTGAATTGGAATTCGAGCTGCCGTCCGCCGACCCTTCTGGCCGACTATACCCAACCGGGTGCCGGGCCTGTCAAGGGGATCGGTCGCCGCTTAGCCGTACCAGCCGACCAGGTCGACGACGACATCCACCGACCCGGTGGCGTTGAAGATCTTGATCGTACCGTCCGATGCCACCTTGACCACGACCATGTTCGGCACCGTCTGTCCGGATACGAAGTTCAGGTCGGATGATAGCGGCGGTGTGCCGTCCGGAAAGACCGTGAGATAGCTGGGCGACGTCGGGTTCGTCACGGTGACGTTGAGCACCACGGCCCGAGGGGGCGTCGGCGACGTCATCAACGGCACCGAGCCGCTGGTCACCATCAGGGAACGCGTCTCCCCTGGGCGGAGGGGAACGGCGCCGCTTCGCGTGTCGAGGATGCGGTTGGGCGTCACGCCGACGAACCCGGCGCCAGTGGCGAGCGCATTGCTGGAATCCGTGAACCAGCCACCGATGTCGGCCACCACGTCAACGGTGCCGGCGGCGTTGAAGAAGGTCACTTTCCCACCCGTGCCCACCATCACGACCACTCGGTTCGGCACCGTCTGCCCGGCGGAAAAGTTCAGGTTGGACACGATCGGGACCGCTCCGCCCGTCGGAAACACCGTCAGGTAGCTTGGCGCGGACGGGTTGGTCACCGTGACGTTGAGCACCACGGCGGAGACGCCGGATACGGGCACGTTGCCGCGGCCGGTGAGCTGGACATCGATCGAGCCCTGTGCTCCGACCTTACCCGCCGCCGTTACGCCCACACCGGCCGATCGGGTATCCAGCACGCGCAGCGGAGGCAAGGGATTGAAGAAACCCGCACCTCCCGGGGTGGCGGCGGCGGGGTTGACATAGCCCTGCAGGTCGAGGATCAGATCCGTATTGCCGTAGGCGTTGAAGAACGACACCTGGCCTCCGCTACCGAGTGGCACCTCCACCAGGTTGGGCACGGTCTGCCGCGCCGTCCAGTTGAGACTCGATGCGGTTGGCCGCGAGATCCCAGTCGGAAAGACGGTGAGGTAGCTGGCGCGGGTCGTGTTGGTCACCGTGACGTTGAGCACCACGGCAACCGCGCCGGGCGGCACCTGCGAGCCGGTCACCTGCACGGGGCGCTCCTCACCGGGTCCAAGCGGGCCGATGCCGCTGGTGCGCGTGTCGTAGATGCGGTTGGGGGCGACCGGAAGGTACTGCCCGCCGAGCGTGCCGTTCCCGGTCAGCGTCACCATCTGCGGGCTGTTCGGCGCGTTGTCGGCAAACGACAGGCTGGCGCTTCGCGGACCAGTCGCCTGTGGAATGAATCCCACCGTTACGCTGCACGTTCCCTGGGCCGCGATCCGCTGTCCGCTGCAGCCGTCCGAGAGGACGGGGAAATCGCCGGGGTTACTCCCACCCGCGGTGACCGCGGCGACGTTCACCACGCTCTGCGAGGTGTTCGTCATCGTGATGGTCTGTTGCGCCGTCGTCTGGTAGAGCTGGTTGCCGAACGCGTAGGTCCCATCGGCAGAGTTGAAGCTCACCGTCGCCGTGATCCCGGTGCCGTTCACCGTAACCAGCTGCGGGCTGTTGAGTGCATTGTCAGCGATGGTCAGCGTGGCGGTTCGGTTGCCCACCGCCGTCGGCGAGAACTGGATGCCGACGGTGCACGCCGTACTTTGGGCGACCGTGGCACCGGAGCAGCCGTCCGCGCTCGCGTCAACGATGAAGTCGTCGCGGTTCGGTCCGCCGCTGGTCACGCTGGTCAGGTGCAGATCGCCGACGCCCGTGTTCGTGACCGTGAGCAGACGCTCGCTGGTCGTCCCCAGCGGCTGCGGCGGGAAGTTGAGTGGGGTCGGGCTCGCGACCGCGTGCGGATCGATGCCGGTACCGGTAAGCGTGAAGACCTGTGGGTTGCGATTGGCATCGTCGGCGACGGTCAGGCTTGCGCTCCGATCGCCGGTGCTCGCCGGTGTGAAGACGACGGAGATGGTGCAGCTCGCGGTGGAGGCCACCGTCGACCCCGCGCAGGTATCGGTCTCGCTCCAATCGCCCGGATGATCGCCGCCCTTTGAGATCAGGCCGATGTGGAGATCGCCGGTCCCAATATTGGTGAGGCTGATCACCTGGGGCGCGGTGCTGCGCGTGATCACCTGCGTGAGCGCGATGCTGGCAGGACTGAACCCGACCCCGGGCACTGGAGCTTCGACCAGCAGCGCCGAGGCCACCCCGTCCCACGCCGGCTGCGCGCGAAGCAGTTCGAAGGCGCTGGTGGAGCCGGGTGCCATCGCGTTGGCATCGTTGACAAAGAGACGGTCCTCCGCGATCGTCCGCAGCGGATTGTCCGTCGCGTTCTGGTAGAAGGTGAAGAGGAGCCTGGCGTTGGCGACGGTGACCGCGTTCAGGTTCTGCACCGTGCCCTTGACGTGCTGAAAGCCGTCTGACCCGGTCGTCACGCTGGTGATCTGCGCCAGGAAGTTGTGGTTGGGCTGAAGCGGACTCGCCGCATCGCTGATGACGCAGGAGGCGGCATCGGCCGCGGGCGGATTGAAGAAGAGCACGTCGAAGGGCGATCTCTCACCTGGCTGGAGGACCTCCACTTCCGCCGAGTCCCTGGCCTCGACGTTGAGCGCCGTTCCCTGGTTCGAGAGCTGGCAGTCGACCATGATGTTCTGGGCATTCCGCGCCGGATCGTTGTTCTGGAGCTCGCCGACAACATGCAGAACCTGAAATCCGGCATACAGGGTTTCCTTCCAGAGTGAGAGGTTCGTGTTGACGAATTGGACAGCCGGCGGCGACGGGGCAACGGCCAGCGCCGTCGACGGGTTGATGAAGCCGGCGGTTGCAACCGGCACAACAAGGCTAAGCGCCGTCAGCGCGACGAAGCGCCAGCCGGACCGAGGCGGTAACGCGGCGTGAAATCGCAGACCCCCAGTTTCCCGGCGGCGCGAACTCCGGACAAGGCCGGTTGGGACTGATGGCTAGGCAGGCCTGCCTGCCTGAATGGGCAGCCGCCTACGACAGTTCGGGCAGCGGCCTCAGTTGTACCAGCCCAGGACGTCGGCGATGACGTCGGTCTGTCCGCCCGAGTTGTAGATGCCAACCTTTCCGTCGGCGCCGAGCTTGACGACGACCAGGTTGGGGACCGTCTGGCCCGCCACGAAGTTCAGGTCGGAGGCATTGGGTGGCTGGGGGGAGGCGTCGCTCGGGAACAGCCTCAGGTCGCTTGGGCCCGTCGTATTTGTCACCGTCACGTTCAGGATCACCGCCGTGGGCGGAACCGCACTCCCCATCGCCGGCACGCCGCCGCTGCCCGCAACCTGGAGGTAGATCGTCGCCCCCGGCCCGACCGGGGTCTGGGGCGCGCCAGTGCCAAACCGGGTGTCGAGGACGCGGGCGGGCGTCAGGCCGGTTGTCGCGCCGCCGGCCGCGGTTGGATCCGAAGCGTCCGTAAACCAGCCGTTCACGTCGGCGATCACGTCCACCGACCCGGCGGCGTTGAAGATGTCGACCTGCCCGTTCGTACCCAGCTTGATCTCGACCCGATTGGGCACGGTCTGGCCCGCGACGAAGTTGAGGTTCGAAACCACGGGCTTTGAGGCGCCCGTCGGAAACACGGTCAGGTAGCTCGGCGCGCTCGGATTGGTCACGGTCACGTTCATCACCACCGCTTCCGGCGGTGTGGTCGAGGCTGCGCCCGGCACGCCGCCGTTGCCCGCCACCTCCAAATGAATCGTCGCGCCCGGTCCGACCGGCGCCACCACACCCCCGGTGCCGGTGCCGAATCGCGTGTCGAGGATCCGCGCGGGGACCAGGGGACGGAAGAGGCCGTCGCTTCCGCTGGCGGTCCCCTGGGTCGTGACCCAGCCCTGCACATCGAAGACGACGTCGACGCTGCCGAACGCGTTATAGACGTTGACCTTCCCGTCGGGACCGATCGCGACCTCGACCAGGTTGGGAACGGTCTGCCGCGCAACGAAGTTCAGGTTCGACGCCGTCGGCCGGACGACGCCGGTTGGGTAGACCGTCAGATAGCTCCCGGCGGTCGGGCTGGTGACCGTCACGTTCAGTACCACCGCCGAAGGCGGGGTCGCCGAGGCCATCTGTGGCACACCCCCCTGGCCGGCGACCTGCACCGAGATGCTCTGGTTCGGCCCGACCGGCGAGACGAATCCACCGGTTCCGAGGCGAGTATCCAGGATGCGAGCCGGAACCAGCGGCTTGTACCGGCCCGGAAAGACGGGAACGATCAGCGTCACGGTGATCGTGGCCGAACCAGCGTTGCTGGTGAACGTCAGCGTCCCGTTATACGTGCCGGCCGCCAGCCCGCTGGGGTTGGCCGTGACCGTCACCGGACTGGACGCGCCGGGACCGTCAGTGCCGGACAGCGGCATCGCCGACAGCCAGGTCGCGTTCGACGTCTGCGCCCAGGACAGAGTGCCGAGCCCCTGGTTGGTGACGGTCGCCGTCTGCGTCGGCGGCTTCGCCCCGCCCGCGCCGACCGTGAAGGTCATGCTCGTCGGGCTGACCGCCAGCACCGGCGCGGTCGCGATCACCCACGCACCCCGCCCGTGGGTCCAGGCGACCACCTGGTTCGCCAGCTGCGTCTGGGTGATGGCGTCGACCTTGACGTTTGGCAGGCCCGTCCCGAGTGCCGACCAGGCCGGGGCTGGCGTTGCCCCGGTGCATGTGGCGCACGTTAGGACCCCGAAGTCCGTGGCGATGTAGAGCGTCGCGTTATCGGATCGGTCGAGGATGATGTCGTTGACCACCGCGTCCGGGACGCCGGTCACCCCGGTGCCGCTGATGCCCGTCCACGACCCGCCGGCGTCTGTCGTGTGCCAGACGTGGCCGACCCCAATTGCCCCGATCGTCGCCCATGCCTCCGAGGTGTTCGTCGGATTGACGGCGACTCCGGAGATCCAGGCATCGCCGGGGACGTGCGCGGTGAGACTGAAGGCCGGCAGGTTGCCGGTGGCGTTCGTCCAGGTGGCGGCGGTACTGGTCGCGTTGCTGCTCCGCCACACCGCGCCGAAGTAGCTTCCCGTCCACACCGTGGCCGCCGTGCCCGGCGTGCTTCCCATCGTCATGCTGGCGATCACATCGGTCGCCCCCACGGGCGTCGGCGCCGTGGCCAGCGAGGGGCTGATCGCCGACCAGCTGCTTCCCGCAGGGAGACCGCCAGTCGTCGACTGGTAGACCCGGGACCTGGCGGTGAGCAGCCTCGCGGGGTTGCTCGGGTCCATCAGCGTGGGGGGGACGAACGCGACCGGGTCGCTGCACGCCGAGAACCCGCCGGCGGCCGGGCAGGGGTCCGCTTCGGCGAAGGTATCGTAGGGCCAGTACGGATCCGGCCCGCCGGGCGGGGCGTAACTGCCCTTGTAGATCTGGCCGCCGCTGATGCTCGCATAGATGGTTGTCGAGCCCGGGGTCGGGTCGATGGCGCTGTAGCCGCCGTCCCCGTCCAGGTATTCCTGCCATGCGGGCGCGACGGCCGGCGATCCGGGAAAGATCCCCGGCGATCCGTTGTCCTGGCTGCCACCGAGGACGTGACTCGTGTCGAGCGCCGCCCCGCGATACACCTGGATCGTGTTCAGGTTGGCGTTGAGATTCGTCCAGCTCGCGCTGACCGTAGTGGAACCGAGCGTCTCCGTCCCCTGCCAGATGCCGCCGTCGTTCCCCGCATAGAAGGTGTTCGCGCCCGCGAACTGGAGCGCGTGGAAATCGACGTGGATGCTGCCGCCCAGATAGGCCTGGCCGACGTCGCTGAAGTGGGCGCCGCCGTCACCGGTCGCGATCACGGTGATCCCACCGAACACGGCATTGTTGGAATTGGTCGGGTCGACCGCGACCGCCGTGTCGTACCACCCCTGGCTTATCGCTGGAGTCACGCCGGGGACGCTGAAGTATGGGGGCGGCGCCGCGGTCTGCGTCCAGCTGCCGGCACTGTCAACCGACTTCCAGATCCCGAGCACGTTCCCGAAGTTGGCGCAGGTCGCCAGCGCGGCGTAGGCAACCGTGCCCGAGGGGCTGATGCCGAGTGCAACGCGGCCGGCGCCGGACGACGGCGCCGCGAACCTCGTGCTCCAGGTCACGCCGTCGGGGCTGGTCATGACGCTGCCCAGCTCCGTCTGACAGAAATCGGAGACGGCGAGCCAGAACCGGCCCGTCGAATCCTGCAGCACCTGCATGACCCGCTGCGACGCTGTCTGGCCGGGGAGCGGCGTAATCGGCAGTACGACCTGGCTCCAGGTCATGCCGGAATTCATCGAAACGAAGAGGCCGCCGTCGGTCGCGGCAAAGACTCGCTCGGTGGCTCCGCTGGTGGTGCGGTCGACGACGATCCCGCCGATTCGAGCCTGCGCGAAGGTTGTCTGACCAACGTCGGTCCAGGTCGTGCCGCTATCCACGCTCTTGAGGATGCCCTGGCCGCGTTGCGAATCGCCGCTCGCGTTGTCCTCGCCGGTGGCGGCGTAGATCGTCGTTCCGACGGCATCCACCGCGAGCGAGCCGATCGCGATCGACGGCTGCGAGTCGGTGCGCGTGTTCCAGCTGGCGCCTGCGTCGGCGCTCTTCCAGACGCCGCCACCCGCCGCCCCTAAGTAGATGATGTTGGGATTGGCCGGATCGGTCGCCAGGCTGGTGACGCGACCCGACGCTCGGCCGTAGTCGCTGGTGGTTTGCGCCGTCGCCCCGATGCTCTTCTCGTCCGCGACGGGGGTCGGGCCGAGTGGTGTCCACGTGCCGCCCGTAATGACATTCGGACGAAGCGATGTTCGCGGTGTGGCGCGGGTCGGGGTGGGGACTCGCGACTCGAGACTGGCGTCCGACGTCGGGATTCGCTGATGGTGCGTTGCAACGGGATGATTTCCATCCCCCGCTTGCCGGGGAGGGTCAGGGTGGGGGCGTCCGGCGAAAGCCGGCGAGGAAAACCCCAACGCGAGCATCGCCCCCACGGTCAAGAGCACGAAGCGCTTGGCCAATTCAGTCAGTATAATTCCGCCTCAACGCGCGAATCCGAACGACAGGGAGGCGGAGCATGGAAGGATCGGGAACGCCGCGGAAACCGGCCGCGCAGGCCCCCGCGGGTAAGAAACGCGCGAGCGGGTTCGGAAAGCTCGTCGCCAGCCAGGCCCCGGCGGTCCGCCGGAAAACGTCGAGGCCACCCGCGGCACAGGTGAAACATGCCGCGCCATAGAACCCGAGGCGAAGCGAGTCTCGAAGAGCGAGTCGCTCGACTGAGCGCGATCCTCGAGGAGCAGCGACGAGAACTCGACGAGCTTCGCCGAATTCTCCCGCACACGGATGGGAGCCCCAGCCGGCGCGACCTGCTGCGGCTGGCGGGAGCTGCGGTGGCCGGTGCCGCCGGCAGCGTCGCCCTGCAAGCGATCCCTGTCTCCGCGGCAAACGGCGGAGCGATGACGCTCGGCCAGGCCAACGACGCCAACGCCACAACCGACCTCCACCCCACAACCGCGACGCCGGCGAGTCCTCTCCTCCATATCGACGCCAGTGCCGCCTCGAATAACGCGGTCGCCCTCATGGTCGCCGGCGCCAACAACGCCAACGCGGCGGTCCTCCAGGGATCCGGCACCGGGAGTGGCTTGTCCGCAAGCTCGAATCTCGGTAACGCCGTTTCCGGCCAGGCCGGCGGAGGCGCGACCTCCAACGGGGTTGCCGGAACGGCCGGTGCCGGCGTGACCTCGTACGGGATCGTCGGCACCGCCGGTGCGGGGCTCAGCTCCGTCGGGGTGGTCGGCAACGCCGGCCCCGGAAACGCGTCCGCCGGAGTGGTCGGCAATGCCGGTGGCGCGCTCTCGTCCGCGGGGGTGGTCGGCGCCGCGAGTGTCGGCTATGGGGTGTTCGGGCAGGCTGCCAGCGGGATCGACATGATCGCGGGGGGAAATGGCCGGCTCGCGCAGGTTCCATTCAGTCTCGGTGGGGCTGGCGCTCCGAACATGACCCCTGGTGCGGGCGTGCTCGAAATGCTCCGAGAAGACGACGGCTCGATCTGGGCATCGCGAGCCCTGGCCGGCGCCCCGATCGGGACCTTCCAGGCTGCCTGGAAGCGCCTCAACGCCGTTCGAGTGGACGCCCTTGACGGCACGGGGAACCCGTTTGTCGCCGCAAGGGTCCTCGACACGAGAAATGGGACGGGGTCCGGCGCGCATGTCGGCCCTCTCCTAGGGGGCCAGTCCTTCGACTTCGGCCCCTTCACGGGAATCCCAAGCGATGCCGTCGGTCTCTTCGGCAACCTGACGGCCGTGGCGAGCGATGGCGCCGGGAATCCCGCGCCGACCTTTGCCATTCCCGGCTGGCTGGCGCTCACGCCCGGAGGCGTCGCGGCCCCGGTGTCGAACGTTAACTACGGCGGACCAGTGAACGCGGTCCCGAACTTCTTCATGGTTGGGTTCGGGACGGGCTCCAACGCCGGCAAGCTACGGATTCAAAACGGGGGGAACACCAAGGTCCACGTGCTGCTCGACGTCTTCGGCATCTTGCAGTAGGACAGAGAAACGCTAGCCGTACCACCCCATTACATCGATCAGCACGTGCGTGCTGCCGAAGGCGTTGTAGACATCGATCTTGCCGGTGGCGCCGACCTGGACGACCACCAGGTTGGGCACGGTCTGTCCTGCCGCGAAGTTCAGGTCAGAGGTGCCCGGCCGCGTGACCGCGTCAGGCCAGACCGTCAGGTAACCGGCTCCGGTCGGAGCGACGGCGGTGACATTGATGACCACCGCTTTTGGCGGAACCGTGCTGGCCATCGGCGGAACCCCGCCTCTCCCAGCGACCTGGACCGCGATGCTCTGATTCGGACCCACCGGCACAAACACGCCGCCCGTGCCGTTGCGGGTGTCGAGGATCCGACTGGGCGTCACGGCCGTGAACAAGCTGCCGGTGCCGCCCGTGGTCGCGTCGGTGAACCAGCCGTTGACGTCGAGGATGACGTGGACGGTCCCGGAGGGGTTGTAGATGCTGACCTTGCCACCGGTCCCGAGCACGACCGCCGCCCGGTTGGGCACCGACTGGTTCGCGGAGAAGTTGACATTCGATGCCAGCGGCGCCGTACCGCCCGTGGGGAACAGCGTCAGGTAGCCGCCCGTGGTGCTGTTGGTCGCGGTCACGTTGAACACCGCCGCCGCCACTCCGCTGGCGGGCACCAGGCCTTGTCCGGTCACCTGGACGTCGATCGTTTGCCCGGGCCCGATCGGCATGGTGAATCCACCGGTCCCATTCCGTGTGTCGAGGATCCGGGCCGGCACCAGCGGGTTGTATAACCCGTCGGGCGTCGCCGTGCCACCGGGGATCGAGACCCAGCCGGCCACGTCGACGACCACATCGGTGTTGCCGAACGCGTTATAGACCGTATCCTGGCCGGCATCCCCGACCGCCACTTCCACCAGGTTGGCGACCGTCGTGCCCCGCGTCCAGTTCATGTTGGAGGTAACGGGTCGAGTGAACCCGGTCGGAAAGACGGTGAGGTAGCTCGTCGCGCTTGTGTTCGTGACGGTCACGTTCATGATGACGGCCGACACACCACTCGCTGGGACGCCGCCCTGCCCCGTGACCTGGATGTCGCGAGTCGTGTTCGGTCCAAGTGCCCCGCCGGCGCCGCGGCTGTCATAGATCCGGCTGGGGGCAAGCGGATGGTATCGTCCGGCGCTCTGGCCGAAGGCCCGGATCACGTCCGCAAAACCGTCCGCCAGGAAGATCCGCCCCTGGCCGGCTGCCGGCGTGGAGAAATGCGTCTGGCCACCGACGCCGGTACTGAAGCGGAACTGGCCGGTGATCGCGTCGAAGCCGTATAGCGTGTTGGAGTTGGTGTCGACAGCCCAGACCACGCCGCCGGAAACAATGGGCGGGCCCGGGCTCGATCCCTGGCTGCTGCTCCAGGCGATCGAGAACGATGGCCCCGCCCCCAGCTTGAGCGCCTTGATCCCTTCGGGGCAGGGGACGTAGATGTACGGATCGGCATAGGCGACGCCGCCGAACACCTGGTCGCGTTGCGATCCGGCCGGGTTGTTGCTGGTGATCGCCGCGTTGCAGACCGGTCCGTTGAACGCTTCAGCACCAATGTGGTTGGCGTTGCCCGATAGCGCGCCGGCGTTCATCAGGTAACCCCACCCGTTCTTGCCGGTCTGGAAGATGAGGTTGCCCGTGGCGCCGACGATCGACGGGCCGAGCGATCCGATATCGGTATCGCTGCCGTTCAGCGAGGCCCAGTCGCTTGTTGCCCAGGAGTCGACGTAGGCCAGCGACGAATTCAGCTTGAAGACGGTCTCCCCGCAGTCGTAGTTCGTGGTGTCGCCGCCGTTACCGGTGGCGACGTAGACATTGCCCGTGGCGTCGACCGCCGGCCCGGAGGGTCCCCAGATCCCGGCTTCACGTCCAGTGGCACCCGCTGGGCAGACGGCCTGCGCCTGGTCCTGGAAGACGGTGAGCGTCGTGCTGCTCCCGTCCGCCTTGATCCCGACCACCCACCCGTGGTAGTTACCGCAGTCGCCGGCATATCCGCCGAAGGGCACGTAGACCATGCCGTTGGCGAGCACCAGCGCCGCGCGCTGTTGCTCCACGCGCGTGTCGAACCCGGTCGGAGCGATCGGGATCGGTGCAAACTTCTGCGTCCCGTTGCTCAGGTTGTAGGCGACGAGCTCGTAGTTCCTCGGCTGGATGAACGCGACCGCGTAGATGACGCCGGCAACCGGGTCGACGACCGGCGTGCCGGTTATCCCGAGCGGGCTGATGTTGCCGCACGAGAACGGCGGATTCTGTATGGTGACGGGCGCTCCGACATGCGCGGGAGCGGCCCAGGTGGCAGCGCCCGTGGTGGCGTCGAGCGAATAGATCGAATTGTTTTCGGTGGCGACGATGACCTGCGTGCCCACCACCAGCGGCTCGGCATACACGTGGCCGTCGAGTGTCGGCGAGACCCACTGCTGGCCGATCGCGCTGAATGGTGAGGCGCTCGTGTCGTTGCCGTCGCGCAGGTTACTGCGATGGTAGGTGGGCCAATCGGCCGCAGCCGCCGGCAGTGACGCGCCGGCGAACAAGAGGGCTGCCATAAGCAAGCCGGAGCAGCGGCGAAACAATACCCGGAAATCCTAGCCGAAATCTCCCTCCCCCGCCAGCGGGGGAGGGAAAAATTGTTTACGTGATCAGCCGTACCAGCCGACGACGTCGGCGATCACGTCGGTGGTGCCGGCGGCGTTGAAGAAGTCGAGGTTGCCGTTGGCGCCGATGCGCACCACCACCAGATTCGGGATCGTCTGTCCGGCCATGAAATTCAAGTCGGACGTGCTGGGCTGCGCCGCGCCATCAGGGAACAGCGTCAGGTAGCTCGCCGTCGAGGGGTTGACGGCCGTCACGTTCAGTACCACGGCCGTGGCGGGAACGGGCGAAGTCGAGGTCATCAGCGGCACACCACCCCATCCAGCGAGCGTAAGCACGATCGTGCCGGCCGGTCCGACCGGGGATGAGAATCCCCCGATTCCGGAGCGCGTATCGAGGATGCGGACCGGCGTCACACCGGTGAACACGCTTCCGGTCGCCGAGGGGATGCTGGCATCCGTGAACCAGCCGCTCACGTCCGCGATGATCTGCACGCTTCCGCCCGAGTTAAAGAAGGCGACCTGCCCGGCGGCCCCGAGCTTGACGATGACGCGGTTCGGCACGGTCTGCCCCGCGGTGAAATTCAGGTTCGATGCGAGTGGCACCGCCGCCCCCGCTGGGAAAACCGTCACGTACCCTCCCGTCGTGGGTGCCGTGACCGTGACGTTGAGGACCACGGCCGCAACACCCATCGAGGGCACGCCTCCGCGCCCGGTCACCTGCAGCGGTAGCGTCTGGCCGCCGAGGAGCGCACCCGTTCCGGTGCGGGTGTCGAGCAGGCGGGCGGAGACGAGCGGATTGTAGAAGCCGTCCGGCCCCGGTGTGCCGGTGATCAGCGGGACATATCCGGCAACGTCGAAGATCACGTTGGTCCACCCGGCCGCGTTGTAGATGGTCAGCTGGCCCGATTCACGGACGGCGACCTGGACCAGGTTCGGTACGGTCTGGCCGGCGATCCAGTTGAGGTTTGACGCCGTTGGACGCGGATCTTCAGCCGGAAACACGGTCAAGTAGCCGGGCGAGCTGGTGTTGGTGACCGTCACGTTCATGACGACCGCGCCCACACCCGTGGCCGGCACGCCGCCTTGGCCAACCACCGTTACGGTTAGCGTGCTGTTCGGCCCAAGCGGTGCGATCGGGATCCCGCCGACTCCCGTGCGCGTGTCGAGGATGCGCGCGGGAGGCAGCGGATGATAGCCGCTCGGCACCACGGTTGCGCTCGCGCCGAGAAATTCCTCGGCGATGTAGGCGTAGCCATTTGGCGCGACCGACCAGGCTGTCGCCACGTATTGATATGGCCCCAGGATGTTGGCCTTGTGCGGTGGGCTGTTCATGAACATCGAATTCGCCTGGGCGTCGTTGATGCCACCCGACATGTAGGCGATGTTCTCTCCACCCTGGGTCGCGCCTTGCCCGCAGCCGAGGTCGAGGGTGGGTCCGTTCGTATGCGACAGGTAGCCCTGGGTCATGATCCGCTCGGCGTTTTGCACGGCCACAGCGGCCAGGCACGAGCTCCAGGTCAGCGCCGCCAACTGGGCCGCGGCGCGGTCCTGGTTGATCAAGGTTTGCTGCACCGACACGTCGGCGGAGGCCGCCAGCGCGGGCCGGCTCGAGGGCCAAAGGCTGCCGGCCAGCAGCAACGCGGCGCAAACCGCGAGTAGCTTCCTCACGCCAATACAACGCGGCCGGCAAGGGCCAGTTTGCGCCCGTTATATAGACGCGCCGCGACGCACAGAAGCGTTACGACTGTAACTGTCTAGCCGTACCAGCCCATCACGTCGATCACGACGTCGACCGCGCCGGCGGCATTGTAGAGATCGATCTTGCCGTCCGAGCCCACTTTGACCACGACCATATTGGGAATCGTTGCGCCGCCTGTGAAGTTGAGGTCGGACGCCAAGGGGCGCTGATCGCCATCCGGCCAAGCGGTGAGATAGCTGGCGGCGCTCGAACCAGTGACCGTGGCATTCACGACCACGGCCACCACGCCGGAATTCGGGATCGGTCCGTTGCCGGCGATGGAGACCGCCATCGACTGGTTGGGCCCGAGCATCTGCGTACTCCTGGTGTCGAGGATGCGCGTGGGTGGGACGGGCGCGAAGCGGGTCCCGGTCGCGCTCGGATTGGTCGCATCGGTGAACCATCCGCCGATGTCGGCGATGACATCGACGGTGCCGTAGGCGTTGTAGAAGCTGATCGATCCATTGGCATCGAGTGGCACGATGACGCGGTTCGGCACCGTCTGGCCGGCCGTGAAGTTTAGATTCGATGCGGTCGGCCTGCTACCGGTTGGGTACACCGTCAGGTAGCTGGCTGCCGAAGGTCTCGTCACCGTCACGTTGAGCACCACGGCGGCGGCCCCACTCGTCGGGACCACACCGTTGTTGCCGGCCACGCGCAAGGTAATGCTCGAGTTTGCTCCGACCGCCCCGGTCGAGCGCGTGTCGAGGATGCGGGTTGGCGCGACCGCGTTGAATAGGCCGCTCGGACCGGGTGTCGCGGCCGGCGTCGCCACGTACCCTTCAACGTCGAAGATCACATCAGTCGATCCAGCCGCATTGAAGACATTCACCTGGCCTCCCGGACCGACCGCGACCTCGACCAGGTTCGGTACCGTCTGCCCCGCCGTCCAGTTGAGGCTGGAGGCGAGCGGCTGGGGGATCCCTGCCGGATAGATCGTCAGGTAGCTGGGCGCTGTCGTGTTGGTCACGGTGACGTTGATCACTGCGGCGTAGACACCATCCGCAGGGACGCCGCCGGCGCCGTCGACCGGCACCGTGATGGTGCTTCCGCCTGCGAGCGCTCCGGATCCCTGGCGCGTATCGAAGATGCGCGCCGGCGTCAACGGATGATAGGTACCCCGCCCCGGAATGATGGTGTTCGAGCCAGGCGATGCCGCCCCGCTGCCCGCGGCATTTGTCGCCGTCACCGAGAAGGTGTACGCGGTGGCATTCGTCAGGCCGCCGATGGTTGCACTGGTCACCGGTGGCAAGCCGCTGACGGTTTTCGAGGGACCGCTGACACTCCCGGCCGATGCGGTGAGCGTGTAGCCCGTCACCGGGCTGCCGCCGTCTGACGCCGGCGCCGACCAGTACACCGTGGCCGAACTGTCCGATGCGATCGCGACTGGCGCGGCCGGCGCATCAGGCGGTATGGCGTTCAGCGCGCCGATCACGGTGAGGTATGGCGATGACTGTCCAGTCGCCGCGGCTAGCTGGCTCCAGCTGTCGGAAGCGCTCAGCGTCCCCCCGGCCCCACCGCGTGACATCGGGCCGGTGAAGATGATCGGCGGCCTGGCGTTTGCCTGCGCCCACTGGTTGAGCCCGGCCCAGTTCTGCGCCATGAACGGAAAATAGATCTGCGGCACGGCGCACGCGACCGGCGCACCCCAGGCCACGTGGTAGATATCGTCGTTGGTCCAGCCCCCGGTGAGCACGTTGTCGCCGTAGTCGGCGAGGCGGAATGGATCGTTCCCCGAACAGCGCCGATTGGACGATAGCGAACCGGCCGCGGCGGCGCCGAAGGCATCGACCCATATCCTCGATGGACCGGGTCCATACCAGCTGCCCGAGCTGCTCTGCTCGATGTCGCTACCGGCCCAAACCGTGACCGGCGCCGGCCCGGAAAGTCCGGCAGCAACGGGTTGCACGACGTTGGTGAACCAGGCCTGGGCCGAGGCCTGCATTTGGGCATCAGTGAGCGCGCCGTTCAGGACATCAGGCGCGGCCGTCAGGCTGTTGCTCGTTCCCAGAACGAGAATGGCCTGGGGCGTGCTGCTCCCGTGCGTGCTCTGGTAGCCGCGAAGCCAGGCCTGGGCAAGGGGGACGAGCTTGTCGTCAGTGGTGCAGCTCGAGGTGTTGAAGAGCTGGGTTCCGTAGACGCCCATCGCGTCGACGCACGGCGCACCGAAGGCGAGTACCGTAAGGCGCCGCCCGACGGCGCGCTTTGGTTCGCGCCATCCGCATAGAGGGGGCAGCTCGACGTGGCCTGCGGCCCGCACGGCGCGACGAAAGACCCGAGGACATAGTCGGACGAGGCAGGCATCGGGATTCCTGCCGCCGCGCCCGAGATGGCCGAACTCAGCAAGATCGTCGCAGCGATGGCGCCGGCGGCGAGGAAGCGCTGCATCCTTATATATAACGCGTCAGGCCAGGTCCACCTCCGAGTGGTCGCCCAGCATCAGGCGCAGGGCCTTCGGCAGGGCCGGCGTCCGGTGGATCAAGACCTCCTTGCCGATCAGGCTGCCCTCGATGCGGACCGGGGCATCGAAGATCTTGCTGTTCTCGAGCACGATCGAATGCTCGATCTCGCTGTTTTTGATCTCGACGCCGTAATAGATGGAAGTGAAGGGGCCGATGTAGGAGTTCTCGATCCGGGTCCGCTCCCCGATGATGGCCGGTCCTCGGACGACGCTGTTGACGATCTGCGCTCCCGCCTCGATCACGACCTTCCCGATCACTTTCGAGTCGCCGGAGACCTCCCCGTCGTTGCGCGCTTCGAGGCCGTCGAGCACGATGCGGTTGGCTTCGAGCATGTCTTCCAACCGGCCGGTATCCTTCCACCAGCCCGCGATGACGTGGGGCTCGACCCGCGCCTTGTTGTCCATCAACCACTGAATGGCGTCCGTGATCTCGAGCTCGCCGCGCGCGGACGGCTTGATCGCGTGCACCGCCTCGAAGATCCGGGAGGTGAACAGGTAGACGCCGACGAGGGCGAGGTCCGACTTGGGCTTTTTGGGCTTCTCCTCGAGGCTCACCACCTGGCCGTCCCGCAGCTCGGCCACGCCGAAGCGCTCCGGCGCCTGGACGCGGGCCAGCAGGATGAGCGCCTCGGGCCGGCTGGAGTGGAACCGGTCGACGAAGGCCGCGATGCCGTCGGGCACCAGGTTGTCGCCGAGGAACATGACGAACGGATCATCTTTCAAGAAGGACTGCGCCTCCTTCACCGCGTGGGCGAGCCCAAGTGGGGCCGTCTGCCGGATATAGGTGACGCGCGCGCCCCAGCGGCCCCCGTCGCCGACGGCCGCCCTGATCTCGGCTTCCGTGTCGCCCACGATCATGCCGACGTCGGTGATCCCTGCGGCCACGACGCACTCCAGCGCATAAAAGAGGATGGGCTTGTTCGCGATCGGCACCAGCTGCTTGGCGCTCGTGTGTGTGATGGGCCGCAGGCGAGTCCCCCTTCCCCCGCTGAGGATGAGAGCCTTCAGCGGAGCCGCTCCTCGAGGGCCTGGCGGAGGCCGGCGAGCGGCACCCGCACCTGTGTCATCTCGTCGCGCGAGCGGATGGTCGCAGCCTGGTCGTTGATCGTATCGAAGTCGATGGTCACCGCGAAGGGCGTCCCGATTTCGTCCTGACGGCGGTAGCGCTTGCCGATCGACTGCGTGTCGTCGTACTCGGTGCGAAAGTGCGGCCGCAGCTCGTGCTCGACCCGTTGCGCCGTCGCCAGCAGGGGCTCTTTCCTGGAGAGCGGCAGGATGGCGACCTGCACCGGCGCGATCGACGGATGGAAGCGCAGCACGACACGCTGCTCATCCCGCACTTGTTCTTCGTGATAGGCGTCGATCATCACGGTGAGCATCGTCCGGTCGACACCGGCGGATGGCTCGACGACGTGGGGCACATAACGCTCGCGGATGAGGTCGTCGAAGTAGGTCAGGTCCTTGCCCGATGCTTGCTGATGAGCGGTCAGGTCATAGTCGCCACGGGCTGCGATCCCTTCCAACTCCGACCAGCCGAAGGGGAACTGGTACTCGACGTCGAACGCTCCGCGCGCGTAGTGCGCCAGCTCGTCCTTGCCGTGGGCGCGCAAACGGAGGCGATCCCGGCGGATGCCGAGGGCCAGGTAGAAGTTGAGACGTTGCTCCTTCCAGTACTCGAGCCATTTCATCTCGTCCGCCGGTGGAACGAAGTACTCGAGCTCCATCTGCTCGAACTCGCGCAGCCGGAAGATCGAGTTCCCCGGGGTGATCTCGTTGCGAAAGGCTTTGCCGATCTGCGCGATACCGAATGGCGGCCGCATGTGGGTCGAATTCAGGATGTTCGCGAAGTTCACGAAGATGCCCTGCGCCGTCTCCGGCCGCAGGTAGATCTGCGTGCTCGAATCTTCGGCCGGACCCATGAACGTCTTGAACATCAGGTTGAACTGCCGGGCCTCGGTGAACTCACCGCCGTCCGTCTCGTGGCGCGGCCCGTTCACCTGGTCGGCGCGGAACCGCTGGTGACATTTCTTGCACTCGACGAGGGGGTCGGTGAAATTCTGGACGTGCCCGGATGCGACCCACACCTTCGGGTTCATCAGAATGCCGGCGTCGATGCCGACCACGTCGTCACGCAGCTCGACCATGGCGCGCCACCAGGCACGCTTGATGTTGTTGCGTAAGGCCACCCCCAGCGGTCCAAAATCCTGGACGCCCTGGATGCCGCCGTAGATCTCGCTCGACTGAAAGAAGAAGCCCCGCCGCTTCGCCAGCGACACCAGCTTTTCCATGATCTCCCTCCCCCCTTGCGGGGGAGGGTTAGGGTGGGGGGTCTCCGGTTCGGTCGCCATCAGCGGATGGTCCGGATGAATTCGATGCTCTTCAAGTGGCGGTCGAGATGGTATTCGAGCTGCGCCTCGAGCGCCTGCTCGACCTCGTGCAAGAGCTCGCTGGACAGCCGGAGCCGGTCATAGAGCTCTCGCTGGCCGGCCGCCATCAAGCGCAGGACTTTCAGGCCGTTCACCGAGACCGGCGAGCCGGCCTGGTCGTCCGCACCGCAGGAGCTGCAGAGCACGCCACCGAGCAAGGGCGAGAACCAGCCCGGCGCCTCGGGCAGCACGGCGGCACAGCTGGGGCAGTCCTGCAGCTGCGGCAGGTAACCCAGCACGTCGAGCATACGCATCAGGAACCACGCCCCATCGGCGCGCGGCGAGCGCTCGAGGACATTCAGGTCAGCAAGCGTCACGACGACGAGGTCGAAGATCTCATCGACCGGGTGGCGATCCTCCAGGACTTTGTCGACCACCTCGGCGACAAGGCAGGCATATGCCGTCCGTTGCAGGTCACCGCTGATGTTCCTCGTATCGCCACGGCGCTCCGACTGCGCCACGACGTCCAGGTTGCGGCCCTTCGCCAGCATCATCTGCGACCGGGTGAAAAGGTCGAGGCCGCTGCCGCTTCGCGCCTTCGCGCGCCGCGATCCCTTGGCGATGGCCGCCAGCTTGCCGTGCTCGCGCGTCAGTAACGTCAGGATGCGATCGGCTTCTCCGTAATCCAACCGGCGCAACACGATCGCGTCGGCCTGGTAGGTCGGCATTGCTGCATTCTACGGAGGGTCCGTCGCAGGTCCCCAGAAGCGATGTGACTCGAGCGGCTCCCGGCTAGAGATCCAGGTGCAGTCGCAGGGCCTCATCGATCTGCGGCATGATCGCACCGGGAACCAGGCCGATCGGCTCGCCCAGACGTTCGACCGATATGGACCTTACCTGCTCAGCCTGGGCCTTTGAGTCCTGCCGCAAGCCGGTAGCAGCCGCTGGAAGCAGCACTTGAAACGGATAAATCCGCCGGATGTTCGACGTGATGGGAAGTACGGTGATGACGCCGCGCCCCAGGCGGGCCGCGACGGCATTTGCTCCGTCATTGCTAACGATCACAGCTGGGCGGCGCTTCTTCGCTTCAGTGCCACGACCAGGATTAAAGTCGACAACCCGTATCTCACCGCGACGCATCAGGACGGAAGTCCGTCAGCGGAGGTAGATCCCCACGGCTCCTCATCGCCGCTAGCCGCCCATTCACGCCAGGCCTCCTCGTAGGCCGCTCCCAATCTTGAAGCACGCAGCAATCGCACAGCCTTGTGGATGACAGCCGACCTCGAGTCATACCCCTCCTGCTTGGCGTATTGATCGACGAAGACAAGATCGTCCTCGGGCAAGCTCACGCTCACTTTCATACCTGCATCCTACCATGAGTAGCATCTAAGTAGCAAAACCGGGGAGGTCACTCTGTGGGCCTGTGCGCGAGTCGAACGCCGATCCGGCGGAGACTATCCTTGGCAACGGATGGGCCACGCCTGCTGCGGTCACCGGTGAGGATCGCCGTCGACGCTCACATGGTGGGCGAACGGGAGACCGGGAATGAGACCTACATCCTCAACCTGCTGCGCGGGCTGGCCTCGCTCCCCTCGGAGGACCGGTACCAGGTCTTGACGCCGCGCCCCGACGAGCTGAGAGCCATGCTCACCTTGCCCGAACGGTTCGAGCTGGTCCGCATCTGGCCCAGCCAGGCGCTGTTGCGCATCCCCATTGCCATGCCCCGCGCCGTGCGCCGGCACCGCTCCGACATCCTGCACGTGACCTACGTGGCGCCGCCTGCCGCCCGATGCGCGACTGTCGTCACTGTGCACGACCTCTCCTTCGCCGTTTATCCGCAGGCTGTCCCCTGGCGCACCCGCCTCATCCTGACGCCCCTGGTCCCGCCCTCGGTGCGACGGGCTTCGAGGGTGATCGCGATTTCGGAGCACACCCGCGCGGACCTCATCCGACGATACCGGCTCGCCCCTGAGAAGGTCGCGGTCATCCACCTTGCCCCCTCCAGCGCGTTCCGACCGCTCCCCGACGCGCGCCACCAGGCCCTCCCCGGCGGTGTGAGCGATCCCTTCATCCTGGCTGTCGGCAGCCTCGAGCCGCGTAAGAATCTCCTACGCCTGATCGACGCCTTTGCCTCGCTCGTGAGCGATGTGCAATTCCCAGGAAAGCTGGTGCTGGTCGCCAGGCAGCAGCCCGCGGCCCACCCCCTCGTGCGCGCGCTCCGACGTCATGGGCTTGAAGATCGCGTGGTCTTCACCGGCTACCTCAGCGAGGCCGCGCTGAACCTCTTGTACAATCGAGCCGCACTCTTTGTCTATCCGTCCCTGTACGAAGGGTTTGGCCTTCCCCCGGTCGAGGCGATGGCCTCCGGATGCCCGGTGGTGGCAAGCTCGGCGTCGGCCCTGCCCGAAACGCTGGGGAACGCGGCAGTCCTCGTCGATCCCACCTCGACGAGCGCACTCGCAGGGGCGATGCGTTCCGTCCTCGAGCGCGACGACCTGCGCCGGGAGCTTCGAGAGAAAGGCCTACGCCGCGCGGCCAGCTATTCGTGGGAGAAGGTTGCCCGCCAGACCCATGCCGTTTACGCCGAGGCGCTCAACGCCAGTCTCTCGCCGGTCACGAGCTGAATGCGGCTGACCATGCTGGGCACCCGTGGTGTGCCGGCCTCTTACAGCGGCTTCGAGACCTGCGTGGAACAGGTCGGCAAGCGGCTCGTGGCACGCGGTCACCGCGTGCTCGTCTACTGCCGCGCCGGACAACCTGGCGCCGCGGGCAGCACCTATCTCGGGATGGAGCGGGTCGTCCTGCCCGCGGTGCGGACCAAGGGTCTCGAGACGCTCACGCACTCGGCCCTGTCGACGGCGCACGCGCTGATCCGCGACCACCCCGATGCGGCTCTCATCTTCGGCGTCGGCAACGCCGTCTTCGCTCGGGCGTTCCGCCTGGCCCACATCCCGGTCGCGATCAACGTCGACGGTGCGGATTGGGCGCGGCGAAAGTGGGGCGGATTGGGACGCCGCTACCTCCGATGGTCGGAGGGTGCCGCTGCCAGGATGGCTAACGCGGTCATCGCCGATTCAAACGCCGTCGCCACCTACTACGAGCGCGAGTATGGGAGGCAGTCCACTTTTATCCCGTATGGCGCCGAGGTGCCGTCCGCCGTTGGCACGCAGACGCTTCAAGCCTTCGGGCTCAAGCCGCGCGGCTATTTCCTCGCCGTCGGGCGCTTCGTTCCGGAAAACGGCTTGCACAATCTGATCGCCGCCTATGCGAAGGTTGCGCCGTCGCTTCCCTTCGTCGTCGTCGGCGATGCCCCCTACAGCGAGGACTACAAGCGGGAGCTTCGGAAAATCGCCCCGCCCGGCGTGATTTTCACCGGGTATCAGTTCGGCGACGCCTACCACGAGCTGAGCGCGAACGCCTTTGCCTATCTCTTCGGCGCCGAAGTGGGCGGGACCCACCCGGTACTGGTGGAGCAGCTTGCGCACGGCAACTGCGTCATCGCGCGCTGGACGGAAAGCAATGCGGAGGTGGCTGCCGATGCGGCGATCATGTTCCGCGACCCCAAGACCGAGCTGCCGGGGGCGATCGAATCCGTGCTGCGCGATCCGCCGCTCGTCGACCGGATGCGCGAGCGGGCACGCAATCGCGCCCAGGCCTACTCCTGGGATCGCATCACCGACGAGTACGAGATACTCCTCGCGGGGCTGACGGGTTCGACGGTGCGCGGAGCCACCTCGGGCGCTGCCTGAGAGGGGCGGAAAGCTTGGCCGACGATCCTCTGCTGCCTGACCCGGGACCACCGGACCTGGCGCGCAAGGTGGCCGCCGGTGCGGGCTGGGCCCAGGTGTCTCGGATTGCCGAGGTGCTGACCTCGCTCGCCCTCAGTCTCGTCCTGGTGCGCGCGCTCGGCCCGGATAACTTTGGCCAGTACTCCTTCCTTGTCAACGCCGCAACCTTCACCGCCATCGCACTCAGCCTGGGATTTCCCGAGACGGTAATGCGCTACGTATCGTCCCTGCTCGCGCAAGGCGCGATCGACAGGGTTGGCTTCGTTGTCCGCCGGCTGGTGCTCGTCCGGCTGCTCGTCTACGGGGGCGCCGTCGTCGCGCTGGGCCTCTTTCATGGCCCCCTGGCCGGTGTCCTCCACCTCCCGCTCGTCGACCGCTACTGGACCGCGATCGCGGCCCTCCTCGTCAGCCAGGGGGCGATCGAGTTCACGACCTCGTACGCCTATGCGCGCCTACGTGCGCGTGACGTCGCGATCGCCCGCACGGTCGGCCAGCTAGTGGCGCTGGCATTCTTCGTGGCGGTCGTCGGGATGGGCCTGAGCAGCCCGGTCTCGGCCAGCCTGACGGTCGTGATCTCCTACCTCGCGGCGACGGTCATCCTTCTGTTTCGCGGCCTCGGGCAGATGCTCTTCAGGGGACCGGGCGCGAGGACGGCTCTTGCACCGATCGCCGGATTCGCGGTCGCCGCCTGGGGAGCTACCGTATTTAACCTGGGCCTCGCGGGCCAGATCGACGTGATCTTGCTCAGCGCCCTGCGCCGCGACCCCGCGCAGATCGCCTATTACGCCGTAGCCACGCTGATTTTCGTCAAACTCGGCCAGCTGCTCAGCGGATGGGCGGGGACGGCGATCTCCAGCTTCGCTGAGGTGCAGACTCGCCGCGGACCGGAAGGCGTTCGACCCTTCTTCGGCGTGTATGTCCGCGTCCACCTCCTGCTGGCGCTGGTTGTCTACCCACCGCTCATCCTGCTGTCCGGTGTGATCACCCGACGCGTTTTCGGGCCGGGGTACGCGCCTGCCGCGCAGCTGATGGCGATCTACGGTGGCTTCTGGCTCATCTCCAGCTTCCTCGCCGCGGGGATTCCGCTTTCATCGATGCTCGCAACCGGATCGCAGCGCCAGGCGCTGGTCATCCGCGCCACAACCGGCGGCCTCAATGTCGTCCTCGATATCGCCCTGATTCCGCCACTCGGCGCTCTGGGCGCGATCGCCGCGACTGGAACAGCGAACGTGATCGCCCATCTCAGTGATTACTTGGTGGCGGCGCACCGGATCCGGGCCCGTTATCCCTGGTCGTTCGCGCTTCGGCTCGCTGTCGCGGCCGGGGTGGCGTCGGTCCCCGGGCTCGTCTTTCGTCCCGCCAACGTGACCGGCGCACTCATCGTTACGGCGCTGTATCTCATCCTGTTTGCCGCGGGTCTGTTCGTCTTGAAGCCGCTAACGGCCGCGGACACCGCGCTCGCCGCCCGCTTCAGCCGGAGGGCGAGCATCGTGGTCGGGCGGCTGGTCGGCCCGGGCAGAACCCGTTGAGCATCCGAGTCACCGGGCCGCACGTTCGACATTGGCCGCGTTGTTCGTTGGCTTGACCGTTGCATCCTGCACGGCCGCCTCGGGTTGACCGAGCGTGATCGCCAGCAGCAGGAGGATGGATGGAGCCAGCTGCAGGAACAGGCGACCAAGCGTCGTCGACAGGATGTAGTCCAGGTCGTAGGGGGTCAGCAAGTACGCGATGAAATAGGCGGCGATCTGGCCGGCCACCGCCGCGTAGACCCATCCACTGATCCGCGGCCGCCGGATGAACAGCAGCAGGCTTGCCAGGACGAAGCTGACGGCAATCCACGGGTAGTCAAGGGCGAAGGTCGCTAGCGGGCGGGTGCCTCGAACAATCTGCACGGCCCTGCCGGGGAGGGCGGCCAGCAACTGGCCCCACTGGCGGTGGCTGAGCACCGCGTGGTCAAACCCCCGGCTCCTGATGTAAAGCTGCCACAGGACAACCGGGGCCAGGGCCAGCAGACCGGTCGCGAGAAGACGGGGTTCGATCGGGGGGAGCGCCCGAGACGCGGCGAGCTTGCGGGCGAGTCGGTAGCCGAGTAGCAGCAGAATGATCGCGAGGAAGCTCAACCCTTCATTTTTCGTGAGGGCTGCCATCGCCGCCGCGATCATCGCGAAGAGGAGCGACACACCGTCGTCGGCACGCACGCCATCGAACAGGTAGATCAGCGCGACCAGCATCCAGATTCCAAAGGGGTAGTCAGCCCAGCCCATGTAGTGGGAGCTGAAGAGAGCAAAGGAAAAGATCGGCATCGCGACGAGGAGGAAGCCGAACAGGACGGTGAGCACGCGGCTCATCAGTGAGCGCACCAGGGCGAGAAAGCTCGCGGTCCCGACGACGAAGAAGAGGAAATTCACCGACTTGCCGAAAATATCGTCGACCCGACCCATCAGCACATAGAGGGTGCTGACCATCAGCGAGAAGAGCGGCGGGTAGTCGAGGTTGCGGTAAACGTCGTCGGGGGCGACCGGCCTCAAATCGACGGCGTTCTGCGCGTAGTACAGCTTGGCTTTGTAAAGCCACATGGCGATTGCGTCGATCCCCGTAACCGGCTGCGTCACCAGGTTGAGCAAGTAGGTGAGGGCGAAGACCATGCCGGTAACCGCCAGTACGAGCTCGAGCGGCTCGAGCCGGGTTAGGGCGCGCCCAACCTGCGTCGCGAGCTCCCAATCGCCGACCAGGGCTGCCCAGAATCGGCGCCGGCTGAGGAGGACGAGGACCAACCACGGCAGGAGCAGCGTCACGCGGTTCCACGGCAGCCGCACGCTTCCGTAGAGCCACAGCTGTAGAGCAAGAATGCCAGCACCGATGAGCGGCGCTCCGGTAAGGAGCAGCGGACTCGGGTGCGTGGTCAAGCGGGCGACGAGCAGCCTGCCGACGACATACGAAATCGCAAGGTAGGCGATCAACGTCAGGATCGATATGACGATGTGTCCGTCAACCATTGTCGCGTCGATAGGTTGTCACGATGGCATCGGGATAGGCATCGGTGGAGACAGGCGTGAAGCCTGCCGGCGCCGGTGGCGGCTGCCCGGGACCCCGGACGAAAATGATCACATCCTCTCCGTAGTCGATTTTCGGGTCGTTTAAGAGGCCCAGCACGACCCGGCGTGGATAGAGGTAGTAGGTTGACCAGAAAAATGCCGTCGAATAGCCGGGCGCTGGCTCGCTCCAGATGACCGCCACCCGCGCCGTGCGGGGGATCGCCCGGTCAATCTTGAGAAGGCTCTGGTCGAAGCTCGTTCCAACCATCGACTGGGTCACACTGGGCGGCGTCTTCAACACCGTTCGGTAGTGTTCGTTCATCGTGGCGGTGCCCATGACGATGAGGCTTCGAATTGCCCATACAGCGACGAACAGGACCGTGACGCGATTGAGGAATCCGGCCATTTTGTGCGTAGAGCATAGCCAATGGTCCCGATTGCTAGACTGGGGCCGAGATGGCAGCCGCGGACGCTGAATCCGCCGGGATCAAGCCCGAGCTCGGTGTGATCATCCCGGCGTTCAACGAAGAGCGCACACTCGGTCAGGTGCTCCAGCGAGTCCTGCTTCAGCCCTGCGTCCAGCAGGTCGTCATCGTGGATGACTCTTCGACTGATGGAACGTTCCAGGTTGCCCAGACTTACGCCGGCGACCCGCGGGTTGAATGCGTCCGACATGCTTCCAATCAAGGCAAGGGCGCCGCGATCCGGACTGGGTTGTCCAGGCTCTCGGCACCGGTCGTGATCATCCAGGACGCTGACCTCGAATACGATCCGATGGAGTACGAGAGGATCATCGGGCCGATTCGCGAAGGACGGGCCGACGTTGTTTACGGAGTGCGCGGCTTCGCCAGCCACACCGCCTACTCCTACTGGTTCGTCCTCGGCAACCGTCTGGTGACCACGGCCACGAACGTCTTGTTCAACTGCTACATCCAGGACATGGAAACCGGCTTCAAGGCAATGCGAGCGGACCTCATGCGCCGTCTCAAGCTCTCAGCGCGACGATTCGAAATCGAGCCTGAGATCACCGGTCGCGTGCTGCGCCTTGGGTACCGAATTCACGAAGTTCCGATCACCTACTACGCGCGGAGCCGAGAAGAAGGGAAGAAACTCACCTGGCTGGACGGCGTGAAGGCCTTCGGCTCATTGATACGGATCCGGTTCACGCCGCGTCGATGGCTCTTCGGAAAAGACGACGACTACCATGTCGCGCGTCTCGCCGAGCTGGCGTCGGCGCCCCGCGTTCCGCCCGTCCCCGCTGAACGACTCGTCCGCCTAACCTCCGCCGAAGCGGCTCGAGAGCCCAACCAGATCACTCGTTAGCACTCAGACCTTGCTCGCCCACGCGGTCAGCGAGAGCCCGATGGGGAGTTCAAGGCGCCGATCGAACCAGCTCATGGCCGGCACAAGCCGATCGTAAATCGCCACTCCACCCAATTGCCGCCGACGTAACAGGCAATTGTTCACGGCCCAGCCAAGGGCGCCGACAGGGTTGCTTCTCCGGATCGCATGAACCTTGAAGGCCGCCGCATCGAGCTTGCTCCTCAACTCCGCCTTCGTGTATCTACGATAGTGCCCAATGGCTCGGTCGAAAGGGCTCATCAGGCGAGGATGGCTCGGGACGAGCAGGTTGAAGCGGCCGCCCGGCTCGAGGAGCGCATGGACAGCGGCCATGGCCTTCATGTCGTCATCAATGTGCTCGAAAACGTTCACGCTGACCGCCGAGTCAAACCGGTACTGACGCAACTCCTCGATGGAGTCTGTGATGTCATAAAGCCGGATCACGACGTTCGCCCGAGTCCGGTTCCGCTCGGCCGCCTCGCGGATGTACTCGGGGGAAACGTCGACCCCGACGACCAGGTCCCGATCCGCGAGGAATTGCGTGATCGTCCCTGTTCCACAGCCGATCTCGAGCACACGCTGGCCAAGGCCTGGCCGAATCCGCTCAAAAATCCATCGGTTATACCGATCGACCCCCTGGAGTGTCTCCAGGGTTCGTGCCGCAATATCCGTCACGCCAGCACCTTATTGCGCTGGCGACGCCGGGCAATGCTCGCGATGCTCATCAGGAGCGCCGCCAGGATCGAGAGCCAGCAGAGCAGTTCGAGGACGATGATGCCACCACGCCAATCGCCGATGACGTTCGAGTCCGCCAGGTACCAGGGGAACCCTTGCGACCAGAAGGTGTACACGGCGAATAGAAACAGACCGCAGGCCGCGTAGACGGCGATCGTGGCGGTGCGCCCGAGGGCGACGACCCAGGGGACGGTCCATGCCAGGTATTGCACGCCGAAGCCCGGCGTCAGGCCAAGGAAGAGGAAGACACTCAGCCCGGCCTGCATGAATGGCGGTGGCCGCCGCGGTGAGCGGTTGAGCCACCAGGCGATCCCCGCGATCACGACCAGCAAGGCCACCCCGCCCCATCGCACGTAGGCCTTTTCGACGATGCTGAAGCCAGGTGGCAGCCAGCTCATCAGCCTGGTCACGCCCCAGTGACCGGCCAGGCTCGTGTAGCCCAGCGTATGGCGGGCGATCAGCAGGGGGTCTTCGACCAGGTAGGGCAGGGACCCGACGACGACGGTCAGGACGGCGGCCGCGAGGAATTTGCCGCGTTGGCGGGAGCCGACGAAGGCGAAGAGGATCGCCGGAAGGAAGATGAGGGCCGCGACCTTGATGTTCAGGCTCATGCCGGCGGCGATTCCTGCCGCCCAGGGCGATTGCCGGTCCAGGAAATAGATCGAGAGCAGGACGAAGAAGATCATCACCGGGTCAGTATTGCCGTGAAAGCCCGAGATCATGATCGAGGCGGGTGCCATTGCCAGGAGCACCAGCGTCGAGGTCCGCACCTGGAGGCCCTCCCGCTGGGCGATGCGATAGACCAGGACGAGGCTCCCCAGGTCAGCGGCAATTGCGGGGAGGCGTAGCCAGAACTGGAAGGGCAGGCCGCTGATGCGGGTAGCGCCTCCGATGCCATAGAGGAAGGTGATGATGAACGGCGGGTGGTTGAATTGCGGATCCATCTGGTAGAGGCCAATGCCACCGAACCGGTGGGCCTCGTGGAGGAAGTTCCGCCAGGCGAACATATCGTTCGTGCCGAAAGTGGTGGCGTCGATGACGATCTTGACGATCAGCCCAAGCACGGCGGCGGCGGTGATCAGAAGAACTCGCGGGCCCAGCGCACGCAGCCGGTGCAGACCGCGGGCGAGCGCGGCGTCCTCGGGGGAAACGCTAGCCGACGCGGGCCGCCTCACCGACCGTCGCCGTGTAGAGCTCCTCGAGGCTCGGCAGGCGTCGTGCGATCATCACGTAGTTGTAGGCGAACAGGCCTGGCAGGATTCTCGCCAGCGTTCCCAGGAACGAATCGAGCAGGCGAAAGGCGCCCCGATCCGAGATCAGGTCCCGGATGGGAGGACCAAAGCCACGGACTTCCTCGACGGCAAACCCGTAGGTCCGCAGCAGCCGCCGAAAGGACCGGACCGTGAACAACCGCTTGTGCGTCTTGTCGAGGATGCCTCGCTTTCCGTAATTGAAGATCCCAAGCAGCAGGAGCCCGCGCACGATGAAGTAGCCAATGTTTGCCGTGCTTGCGACCAGGCGCCCGTCGGGCTTGAGCACGCGCGCGATCTTCTGGACGGCCGCCTCCGGTTCATTGAGATGCTCGATGACGTCGAGGGCGATCACGGTATCGAATTGGTTCGGCCCGAAGAAAGCGTCGAAGTCGGCATCGAGATCGTAGGCGACCGCTTGAGCCGTCCCACTGTGCGCCGGCGCGGTCGCATCGACCGCGACCACGCTTGCTCCGCGCTTGGCGATCTCGGCGCTGATGTAGCCGGCAGCGGCCCCGAGGTCGAGGACCCTCTGCCCCGGCCCGGTATTGCGGCGGAGGACGTACTGGTGGAGCGAGTTGGGGGCCCGCTTGAAGAAGTAGGTTTCGGTGTCGAACAGGGAAAAATCGAGCAGCGGGTCATACAGGAGGCCCATCGTGAAGAGCCGGTATTTCACAACTGCCTTCGCGCAATCCCAGGCGTATCGCACCCCGTTGACATGGCAAACCTCGTCACCGTAGTGGGTCGGGATCGGAACCTCGACGATGCGGCTGTGGGCGGAGAGCAGCTGAATCAGGATCTCGGTATCGAAGTGGAAGTCGTCGCTGTCATATCGGTAGGGGACGCGGCGCAGGTTGGCTACCCGGAAGGCGCGGTACCCGGTGTGAAATTCCGAAAGGCGCCTGGAGAGGACGAGATTCTCGAAGGCCGTCAACACCTTATTACCCAGCCATTTGTACAGCGGCATGCCACCACGCAGAGCGTCTCTTGGCTTGAGCATCCGCGACCCGAGCACGGCGTCCACCCGGTGATCCTTGAACGGGGCAAGTAGCTCCGGGATGAGTTCGGGCGGATACTGTCCGTCGCCGTGCAGGAGCACGACAAAATCGAAGCCGCGGTCGATGGCATAGGAGTATCCGATCTTCTGGTTTCCGCCATAGCCGCGGTTCATGGGTGTCCGAAAAACTCGAAGGTTGGTCAAGCCAAGGGTCTTGCCGGCTGCAACGGCGGCGTCGTAGGTGTTATCGGTCGACGAGTCATCCAGCACAAAGATCTCGGTGAGGTTGTGGACCACATCCGCCGGAATGCGCGACAGCAGTCGTTCGATGTGTCGCGCGGCGTCGTAGGCGACGACCATCAAGCCGACGCGGTGCTGTCGCAGCACCTCGATGCCGGTCGAACGCGAACCGCTCGGGCTTGCGTCGGACTCCGCCGATGGCGCTGCATCGACCGTTGCGACGGCGCGAGGCTCCGACATATCCCGTCTGCCAGCATAGCATCGGGTGCTTGTACGACCCCCTCTATTCGGCAGCCATAATTGGACAGTGCCCATGTTCAACCGGGACGAGTTTATTTACGTCGGGCGCGTGGCGGCCACGGCAGAGGATTCTCGCTACCGGCTGGCGCGGCTGACGCGTGAGAGCGCGGCGGTGCTCGACGTCGGATGCGCCGTCGGGTACATCGGCGAGTTCCTGCGCCGCAGCAGCCCACCGCGCTGGCTCGCGGGCATCGAGATCGATCCGGGCGCGGCTGACAAGGCGCGGCCGCACTACGACCAAGTCATCGTGGGCAGCATCGACGACCCGGCGGTCTGGACCCAGCTCCGCCGGCAGGTCGATGCCATGATCTTCGGCGATGTGCTCGAGCACACGGCAGACCCGGTGATGGTGCTTCGGATGGCGCGGCCAAAGCTCTCGGATGACGGCCTGATCGTGGTGTCGATTCCCAACATCGGCCACTTCAAAGTACGGTTGCGCCTGCTCCTCGGGAAGTTCGACTATGAGGATTGGGGCATCATGGATCGGACCCACCTGCGTTTCTTTACGTTGAAGACGGCCCAGGAGATGTTGCGCCAGGGGGGCTTCACCGTCGTCCATCGTGAGGGTGTCCACGGGTACCCGCTGTCGGAAGGGCTCAACCGCGTTACCCGGGTCTGGGCCCGGTCCAAGCGACGGCTGCGGGCCTGGCTCACCGGGCTGCGTCCATCGGTGTTCGCCTACCAATTCATCCTGGTTGCGGTCCCGGCACCGACGACAGTCCCTACGGCGCAGCCGGCGGCCGAAGCGGCTCGCGAGGAAGCTGGACAGAAATGAGCGCGCCCCGGACGCTTGCCTGGGGGTCGCTCGACGAACCTGAAGCGTCCACGCCGGAGGATCGCCGGCCGATGTCGACCGAGCTGCTGAGACTCCTACCTCTCGTCATTTTGGTGGGAGCCGTTTCCGCCGACAGGTTCGGCATCCGCTGGCACGGCATCAACCTCCGGCTGGAGCTGATCGTCGCGGTCGTGCTGGCCGTCTGGGCCATCGTGACCTGGCGCATCGCCCCGGTGCGCATCGGCCTGATCGAATACTGCCTCGCCGGCTGGCTGGCCGTTGGGGCGTTCTCGTCCCTCGTCTTTTCACCGGCGCCGCGGGAAAGTCTGCGTCTGACGCTGGTGCTGGTCGGCATGGTCGCCCTCTACGGCCTGGCGGTTGTCTTCATTCGTACTCGGGCGGACCTCGTTCGCGCCGCCCTCGTCTGGATCGCGGTTGGGACGATCGTGGCGGCCATCGGCATCGTTGAGGCGATCCTGTACGCCCTGGTCGACTCGCACGTCGGCATCGCCTTCGACGGCACGGCCGCGGGCAACCTTGTGATCATTGCTCCGCGGGTCGCGAGCACGATGTGGGAACCCAACATCTTCGCCAGCTACCTGCTGACCGTCTGGGCGCTGGCGTTTGCACTCAGCCTGTCCCCGGGCGCGCAGACACGCGGGCGAACATGGGCTCTGCGGATCGCGATGGGCATCATCGTCGCCGGGCTCGTGATCAGCACGACGCGCGTCGTCTGGGTGGTTGGACCACTACTGATGCTTTCCATGCTGGCGTTCGCGCTGAGGCGGGGATTGTTTGGGCGGCGCAGGCGCCTGGCCGACTTCGTCAACCCCAGCCTGGCGGGAATCGCCGTCGGCCTGGCGCTGGCGACGGCAATGTCGGTCGTCGATTGTCCAATGGCCGCCCCAGGCTCGAGCCAGCCCGCAGCGGCGATACCCACAGTCGGCGCGGGGCCGGCATCTGGGCCACCACCCGCAACCTCCAACCCAACCCAGGCTCCGGGATGCGTCAAGGGTGGTTCCGTCTTCATGCAACACGGACGAGGCTTCTTCCAGGCGGGGAGCACGTCGTCGCTCACGGGCCGATTCGAGGTCGCCCGACTCGCCCTGAACGGCTGGCTGCATCGCCCCGTTTTCGGCAATGGGACGGGCTCGTATGTCTACCTCCTTGGAGCGACGTCCGGCGGCTGGATCGGGAATCTCCCGCTCCACATTCTTTTCGATACGGGCATCGTGGGGTTCCTGTTGCTTCTCGCGGCGCTGGTTGCCGCCGCCCGGCCCGCGTTCCGTGCGCTGGGCTCGGCCGTGGTGACCTGGGAGACGACGCACTACATCCTGTTCGGCCTCGTAGCCGCCGCGCTGGCGCTGCTCGTGACCTATGAGTTCACCGACGGGACCTGGCTCGGGTTTACCTGGGTCTTCTTCGGAATGCTCGTCGCCGGCGGGCGGCTAACCAGAGGGATCGGCCAGCGGTTACGGTCTGCGTAGTCAACTGGAATTCTGGAGACGACCTCTCCAGGTGCGTGCGCGCCCTGTCCGAGAATACCCGCTCCCCGTGGCAGCTGCTGGTCATCGACAACGCCTCGAGCGACGGCAGCCTGGAACGGTTCGACGCCGGCGGCGTGCCTACGCGGATCATCAAGAACACGAAAAACCTGGGATTCGCGGCAGGCGTCAACGCCGCCCTGGCGCTGGTCGAGACCCCTTTTGCGCTGCTACTCAACCCGGACGCCTTCGTGCATGCCGGCTGCGTGGACGCGCTGCTGGAGCGGGCGGTCACCACTCCAAAAGCAGCCGCCGTGGGCGCGGGGCTTCGAAATCCTGACGGCAGCCTGCAGCCGGCCTCCCGCAACGAGCCCTCCCCCCTCACACACCTCATCGAGGCCTTTCGCCTCTATCGAGTGCTCAAATACGTGCCGGGGATCGGACGCTGGTACCTCCTGCTCTCGAAGCAAGACGCCCCCCGCGAGGTCGATTGGGTGGTCGGCGCCTGCATGCTGGTGCGCCTCGCCGCCGTCTCGGAGGTGGGGCCCTTCGACGACCGTTACTTCATGTACGCGGAAGAACTCGATTGGTGCGTGCGCGCCCGGCGCGCCGGCTGGCAGATCTGGTTTGAGCCGGCCGCGGTTGCGACCCATCGCCTGGGCGGCAGCTCGCGACAGAACGAGCTGCCCCTGATGATCGAAAGCTACCGCAGCATGTACCGGTTCTACGCCACCTACTACCCGCGGTCCTGGACGATCGCCGCTCGCGGCATCACCCGCGCGGCCATGCTGGCCCGAAGCCTTGCCCTGGTATTTCGACGCGACCGGCGCCGGGCGCGGCTGGCCGCGTATCGCGAGATTGCGCGCCTGTGAGCGGCGGCGGCGCGACGGACCTGAGCGTGATCGTTGTCAACTGGAACACCTGCCGGCTGCTCGAGGCCTGCCTGCAATCCGTCGACGCGGCTCGGCACGACCTGGCGGTCGAGGTGTTCGTGGTCGACAACGGTTCGACGGATGGGAGCGTTGATCTCGTACGGCAGCGCTTCCGGGCCGTCGAGCTCATCGCCAATGCCAGCAATCGCGGCTTTGCCGCGGCCAACAACCAGGCGGTCGGACGAGCGCGTGGCCGCTACCTACTCCTGCTGAACTCCGACGCCGCCGTCGAGACGGACGCCTTGCGGACGCTGGTGGCGTATGCCGATGAGCATCCGGAGGCGGGCGTGATTGGACCCAAATTGCTGAATCCCGATGGGACCCTCCAGCCCTCGGGCGGCCGTTTTCCAACGCCGGCGTCGGCCGTGGCGTCACTGCTCGGACTCAATCGGCTGACCGGCCGGCCTCGCTACGGGACGCAGCGCGATTACTCCAAACCGGCCGATGTCGATGAGGTCTCCGGGGCCGCGATGCTGATTCGCCGCGGCGTCATCGACCAGATCGGCGGCCTCGACGAAGGCTTCGCCTGGGGCTACGAAGACGTCGACTTTTGCCTGCGGGCCCGCCGGGCCGGTTGGCGGGTGACCTACGTCCCGGCGGCTCGCGTCGTCCACCAGTGGGGAGCCAGCCAGCGGCTGGCGCCGGCACCCACCATCCTGAAGGCGATCGCCGGCCGCCGGCGCTATTTCGAGAAGCACTACGGGCGTTTGACGGCCAGCCTGATCATGGTGGCGACATTCGTGTCGCATCTGGCGCGCCTGGTGATTTTTGCGGTCGGCGGCCTCCGCAGCCGCGTCCTTCACGAGCGAGCGCAGACGGAGCTGGCCGTCCTGCGCAATTTCCCATCCGGAAATTTCCCCTCCCCCTCTGGGGGAGGGCAGGATGGGGGCGCGTGAAACTCGTGTTGGTGAGCGGATCGCTCCCCGCGGTCCGCTGCGGCATCGGCGAGTACACGGCCCGCCTGGCATCGCAGCTGGCACTCTCCCCCGGGATCACCGTGCAGGTCCTCACGACGAAAAATGCGCTCGTTCGACCCGAGGCGGTTGCCCCGGCTCAAGTCGTGCGGCTCGTCCCAGGCTGGTCATTGCCGTCCGTTATCAGGTGGGCCCGGCTGATCCACCGGCTCGCGCCGGACGTCGTCCACATCCAGTATCCGGCCGTCGGATATGAGCGAAGTCTGGGCGTCCTGTTTCTGCCGTTGGCGGTGCGCTGGCTGGCGCGGGTGCCGGTCGTGCTCACGATTCACGAGCGCAGCGAACGCCGCTGGCACGGACGGCTGGCGACGGATTTCATGGCGCTAACGTCGAGCCGCATCGTCGTCCCTGATCCGATCGAAGCCGAGGCGCTGCGCGGCCGGCTTCGTATTTTTGGAACGCGCGTCGATGTCACGCAGATGATCTCGACGATTCCCATCAACGGCGACGCGGATCGGGCGGCGTTTCGGGCTCGGCTCGGGCTTGCTCCGGGCGAGCTCCTGCTGGGGACCTTCGGCCTGATTCACCCGCGCCGCCGGCTCGAAGACATCATCGATAGCCTGGTGGCGTTGCGGCGCTCGACGGCCAGCCACCTGCTCATCGTCGGCGGCGAGGCCGACTACGACGCCCAGCGAGCTCGCGAATATACCGAGGTGCTGAAAAGAAAGATCGGCGACCTCGGCTTATCAGGTTCCGTGACGTGGCTCGGCTACGCCAGCTCCGCGGAAGTCTCCGAAGCGCTTCAAGCGTGCGAGGTTGCCGCCCTTCTCTACCGCGAAGGCGCGTCGCAACGAAACACGACGCTGGAAGCAGTGCTCGAGCACCGGCTGCCGGTGGTGACGACGGACGGGCCCGCGACGTCGGATTCGCTTCGCGCGACGCCGAATATTACCTTCGTCAGGGCCGGCGCCTATACGCCGGCGGACCTGGCACGGGCGATCCTATCGGCCGCTCGCACCGGCTGGGCCGACGCCGGTCAGCGCCCCGCCGGCTCGCGACTGTCCCAACAGGTCGAGGCGCACGTCAACCTGTATCGGGAGCTGATTCCCGCCCGGTCGGAGACCCCCAGCGGAGCCCCGCCCAGGTAACCCCCAGCAGCACCCAGAATTCCAGGCTCAGATCGTTCTTGAAATAGGGCACGTCGACCAGGCCGTGAATCACGATGCCGACGAGGGCCAGCAGGACGCCGAAATGCATCGCGCGCCACGGCCAGGCGCCGGTCCTCCAGCCGCGCCAGCTGGCACGGAATGCCGCATAGAGAAGCCAGCCGAACGCCGCCAGGCCGAGGAGGCCGGTCGCGCTCCAGAAGTTCAGCACGATGTTGTGCGGATAGATAAAACGGTCGATATGCGTCGCGTTCCAGTAGGGCCCCAGGCGCGTCTCGAAACCCGCCAGTCCAACGCCGGTGACGGGATAGTGCTGCAGCATCTGCAGGGTGGCACGCCAGAGATAGGAACGGCCGACCAACGTGTTGTTTCCGTCTGCCGGATTGATCTCGTGCGCGAGGCGGCTCGTTATCGGTGGGATCAGCGCAAAGATGATGGTGACCCCCACGGCGGTCGCCAGCAGGAGCCGCCGCCGGCGGCTCGCAAGCGCAAGTCCCACCCCGACGCCGAGCAGCGCCAGGTATCCGCCGCGCGATAACGTCAACAAGAAAGATGGCACGGCCAGCACCAGGTACGCGGCACTGGCTAAACGCGCGCTCCGCTCCCGACCGTAGGCCAGGATGCTGGCGGCGACGGCGATGACCGGCAGCAGGAAGAGCGCAACCGCGTTTTGGGTCTGATAGATCACAACCGGCGGCGTCCCGGCCAGGTCCAACCGGTGCGCCAGGATGGCCTGGATGACGACGAGGGCATTCGCGAGGCCCACGACCAGCGTGGCGACGCCGAGGCCGGCCAGCATCAGGAACGCTCGCCTGGCCTCGCGCACCACCATTCCGAGGACGAAGAAAAACGCGATCGGCTCGACGAAATAGGCCCGGTAAAGGCCGAGCGCGTCCCGGCGACTGGGGGCGACCACGACCGAGATCGCCCCGGCCAGGAGCAATAGCGCGGCCGGCCAGGTGAACGGGGTGCGCCATTCGAGCCGCGAGCGCTGCCGGATGGTCTCGATCGCGAAGACCACGACGGTCAAGATCACGGCATGCTCCAGCAGGGTGGTCGGATAGAAGCCGTAGTGCCAGCGGACGGTGTAGGCCGGTGCGAGCGCGCAGGTCGCGGCGGCAAACCACGTCGTCAGCGTGTACGCGGGCGCGGTCCGCGTTTCGCTCCCCCGCGCCGAAACGGCTAGGGCTCCCGTGTCGACTCGCGTCCGCGGGCGGTTTCCGGCGTGCTCGACAGTGTCGGCTCGTCCTGTGACGGCTCAGGGATCTGGAACGGCGTCTGGCTCTTGATCCGCACTTTCTTGATCCGCGTGCCCTGGACGGCCTCGACACGAAGGTCGGCATTGCCAAGCTTGAGCGTGGCGCCGACTTTGGGGGCGGCCCCCAATTGGTTCAAGACGTACCCGCCGATCGTGTCGTAGTCGTCAGCGGCGATGTTGAGTTTCAAGAGCTCGTTGACGTCATCGACGCTGACGCGCCCGTCCAGCACGACCTCGTTGGGCGAGATAAATTGAATCTCGTCCTCTTCGCCGATGTCGTACTCGTCCTGGATCGGCCCGACGATCTCTTCCAGAATATCTTCGATCGTGACCGCCCCCGCGGTGCCACCGTACTCATCGACGACGATCGCCATATGGACGCGATTCTTGCGCAGGTCGCGCAGCACGTCCTGGACTTTGTTCGATTCCGGGGTGAAGTAGGGCTTGCGGGCGATCTCACGCAGGGATTTCTTCTCGCCGCGCACCACCGCCCGAAGCAAGTCCTTGGCGTAGAGGACGCCGACGATGTGGTCCAGGTTGCCCTCGTAAACGGGGATCCTGGTATGGCCGTGCTTGGTGACCAGCTCGACGGCCTTCTCCACCGGCTCGTTGGCTTCGATGGCGACGAGGTCGGTGCGCGGCACCATGACTTCGCGGACGCGCATGTCGCCCATCTCGAAGATGCCGTGGATCATCTCGCGCTCTTCTTCTTCGAGGACGCCCTCTTCTTCGCCCACGGAGACCAGCATTTTCAATTCTTCTTCGGTG
This sequence comes from Candidatus Dormiibacterota bacterium, assembly GCA_035544955.1. Taxonomy (NCBI): domain Bacteria; kingdom Bacillati; phylum Candidatus Dormiibacterota; species Candidatus Dormiibacterota bacterium. Next base: position 222,328 of record DASZZN010000009.1, on the reverse strand, counting down.
ACGAACGGGCCTCGCACCTGGGCTCTGGCGCCCATGATCCGCAGGATCAATCGGGTAACCGCCGTGAGGACGAACACGATGGGCCGCATCACCCAGGTCGCCCAGGCGACCAGCCGGGCCATGCGCAGTGCCACCTTTTCGGCGCGCTGCAGTGCCAGGGTTTTGGGCGTGATCTCGCAGGCGACGAGCACCACCAGCGACAGCACGATGCTGACCGCCCACTCGGCGACACGTTCGTGATAGAGATGCAAGGCCAGAAGCGTCGCTGTCGACGAGGCCACGATGATCGCCACCGTGTTGACGATCAAGATGGTCGATAGGTAAGCGTTCGGATTCCGATGCAAGCGTTCGATCACGATCGCCTGCGGGACCTTCTGTTCAACGAGCTGCCGCAGCCGCACCCGTGAGATGGACGTGAGCGACGTCTCGGCCGAGGCGGCCAGCCCCGCCAGGACGAGCGCGATGACGATGATGATGAGCTCGAGCCAGGCCGTGGTGTCCAATGAGGTCTACTTGAAGAGCTCGCTGACGGAACGATCCTCGTGGACCCGGAGGATCGCCTCGGCGAGCAATGGCGCGACGGAAAGTACCTTGATCTTGGCGTGCTGCTTCTCTGGCGGCAGTGGAACCGAGTCGGTGATCACGATTTCTTCGATGGGCGAGTCGACGAGCTTGGCGACGGCGTCACCGGCGAGCACGCCGTGGGTGGCAAGGACCCGAACGCTGGTCGCGCCCTCGGCGCGCAGCGCATGCGAGACGCCGACCAGCGTGCCGCCGGTCGAGATCAAGTCATCGACGACGACGGCGTCCATGCCGTCGACGTCGCCGACGACGCGCTGCTCACTGACGACGTCGTCTTTTGGACGCCGCTTATAGACAAAGGCGATCGGCAGATCCAGCAGCCGCGCGACGTCCCCGACGCGCTTGGCGCCGCCAACGTCAGGAGACACGATCACGGCGTTTGGCAAATGCAGCTTGCGAATGTATTCGACCAGGAGCTTTTCGGCCGTCAGGTGATCAACCGGGATATCGAAAAAGCCCTGGATGGCGTCGGCATGGAGGTCCAGCGCAATGACGCGGTTCGCCCCGGCGAGCGTGATGATGTCGGCCATCAGCTTGGCCGAGATTGGATCCCGCGCCTGGGTCTTTTTTTCTTTTCGGGCATAGCCGTAGTAGGGAATGACGGCCGTGATCCGACCGGCCGAGGCCCGACGCAGGGCGTCGAGAATGATGAAAAGCTGCATGTAGTTCTCCGACACCGGCTGGCAGGTCGGCTGAATCAGGAAGACGTCAGCGCCGCGGACGCTGTGGGCGATCTTGACGTCGATCTCGCCATCGGCGAAGCGCGTGATGCGCATGTCATCGAGGGGCTCGTGCAGCGCCTCGGCGATCTTCCGAGCGAGCTCAGGATTGGCGTCGCCGGAGAGCAGCTTGAGCGCGCCCGGCTGCCGGGGCGCACCCTCGGGCGCCTGCGGTCGCAAATCGACTCGCTCGCCGACCCTGGGCTGCGCTATGTCGGAACCTCCCGTTTGCGCCGTCCCCGACGCCGTTCTGTCCAGCCCGGAACGACCTTCTGTTCGGAACGCTCGATCGCCAGACTCCCCGCCGGCACGTCTGCCGTGATCACCGATCCTGCCGCCGTGTAGGCGTCGTCGCCGACACGCACCGGCGCTACCAGAATCGTATCGCTCCCGACCTGCGCGCGGTCGCCGATCTCGGTCCGGTGCTTGTCGACGCCGTCAAAATTCGCCGTGATGGTCCCGGCGCCGATGTTCGCGCCGGCGCCGACGTCGCTGTCCAGCACGGCACTGAAATGCGCAATGGCCGTCCCCGCGCCGATGTGCGAGTTCTTGATCTCCGCGTGAGTCCCGACGCGGACGCCCTCGTCCAGTACGCTGCCAGTGCGCAGCCGGCTGAAGGGCCCAACATGGACGTTTTGCGCCAGGGTCGCTTTCTCCAGGTGGGCTCGCTCGATCCGGCAGGAGTCCCCGATGATCGAGTCGCGGATCTGCGCGAACGGCCCGATGATGCAGTCCGCGCCGATGCTCGATTCGCCCGAGATAAAGCTGAAGGGCAGCACGACCGTGTCGCGGCCGACCTGGACATCGGCGTCGATAAACGTCGTCGCCGGGTCCGTGATCGTGACGCCACTCGTCATCAAGCCGTCCAGGATTCTCTGGCGCATCACGCGCTCGGCCTGGGCCAGCTGGCGGCGATCGTTGATGCCCAGGATCTCGTCGCCGTCGTCAACGGGCAGCGTATGCACCTTGCCTTTGATCAAGCGCACGATGTCCGTGAGGTAATACTCGCCGGCTCGATTGTTGTTTTCGAGCTTGAGCAGCGCCGGCCAGAGCTCGCGGCCATTGAAGACATACACGCCGGAGTTGACTTCGCGAATCTCTTTTTGCTGGTCCGTGGCGTCTTTTTCTTCGACGATGTCCCGGAAGACACCGTTGCGCGCCCGGACGATCCGGCCATAGCCCGTGGGATGTTCCAGATTGGCTGTCAGCAGGGTGACGGTTGCGTGGGATTTTTCGTGCTCGGCGAGCAAGGCGCGAAGCGTCTCGCCGCGAAGCAGCGGCGCGTCGGCATAAAGCACGACGACAGGACCTGACGTCCGGTGCGCCGCCGTAACTTGCGCGAGCGCATGCCCGGTGCCGAGCTGCTTGGCCTGGCTGACCGTCTGGACGTCGCCGTTGAGCGCTGCCTGGATGCCGTCATGCGTGGGGTTCGTCACGACCAGCGTCCGCTCCGGATCGAGCGCACGGGCCGCCGCCATCGACCAGAGCAGCATCGGCCGGCCTGCAACGGAATGCAGCACTTTCGGAAGCCTGGAGTTCATCCGCACGCCCTTGCCGGCGGCCAGGACGACTACGGTTACGCGCGGCTCCGACGAAACGGGCCGTTTGGACCCCGCGGAAGCGTTGGCGCGCATGGGAGGAATTGCCGCCGATTATACCGGCCATACTCTGCTGGTGGCGCCGCCGCGGCTTGCCGCCGTCGAACGCTGGTTCCTTCGCGCCGGCGTGTTCCTGCTCCCCCTCGCCTACTGGTGGGATACCTACGACCGCTACGTCCTGCCCAAGCTGCTGGTCGCCCGCGTGCTCGTCATCGGTCTCGTAATTTTCTTTCTGGCCCGCGTCATCGCCACTGGATCGCTGACGATCAGGCGGACACCGCTCGACCTGCCGCTACTTGCGTTTGTTCTCTCGGCGGTGCTATCAACCGGCTTCGCCTACAACCAGAACGTCGCGGTGTTCGGCACCTATGCACGCTACGATGGCCTGCTCACGATCCTGACGTATGCCGGGCTGTTCTGGCTGACCGTACAAACCCTGGCCGGTCCGGGAGATGCGCGCGCCCTGTTCCGCGTGCTCCTCGCAAGCGGATACCTGGTTGCCGCCATCGCGATCTTGCAATCCGTTACGGACTCGATCGGGCAGGGAGGCATCGTGCCGGCCTTCGGAACGCTGGGCCAACAGAACGTCCTCGGCGCATTTCTCGCACTGCTCTGCCCGCTGGCGTTCCGCGAGCTGCTCCAGTCGGATACATGGAGCAAGCGGGTCGTCGCCCTCAACCTGCTCGCAGTGCTGGGCGCGGGATTGATCCTGACATTGAGCAGGAGCGCGTGGCTGGGAACGGCCGTCGCCGTGCTCGTCCTCATCGTCGCCAGCCCGCGCCTGATACTCCGACCCCGCGCGGTCGCCGCGCTGATCGTGCTCGTCGTCCTCGTCACGGCCGGCCTCAGCCTCGCCGGTCGCCTGCCGCTCGAGCCGCAGATCCAGGCGAGGGCCATGACGGTCTTCGACGTGAGTGCGTGGGGCCCGAGGCCAGCCATCTGGCGCGACAGCATTCGACTGATCGAGAGCCGCCCCCTATTCGGCTATGGGCCGGACAACGTCGGACTGGTCTATCCACGCTTCCAGGCAACCAACCTGGGGCGGTCGCAGGTGGACAAAGCGCATGCCGAGTCACTGCAGGTCGCGGCGACCCAGGGACTGGTCGGTCTGGCCGCCTACGCGCTCGTGCTTGCCGCCTTTGTCCACGCGTTCTGGAAAGGACGCCGGCGAGAAGGAGCCGTCGCGATCTTCGCCGCATGGGTCGCCTATCAGGTCACGCTCCAGCTCAATTTCTCGGCGCTCGCCGCCTCGTTGCCCTTCTGGATCTTTGCCGCCGCGGCCATGGAATCGTGGGGCGCAACGCGAACGGCGCACTCCATCACCCTGGGACGGGAAAGATCGATGGCCGGCGCGATCGCCATCGCGGCGCTGGCGGCACTGGCGCTCGTCGCGACCGTGTTTCCCTACCTCGCCGATTCGCATCTTCGCGTGGCGGTTACGGCAGATATCGAGGGCCGCAGCGACCTCGCCCGAGGGGCCGCCGCGCAGGCGAGGGACCTGGCGCCGCGGGAGGGTGTCTATGCGGTCGAGGTCGGCAACATCGCCTTCGAGCGCACGGACTGGGCGAGCGCCGCGCAGGCCTATGGCGACGCCGCGCAGCTCGGAACCTACAATCCGCTCGTGTACCGAAACCTCGCCCTGGCCGATCTCAACCTCGGGCGCTTCACGCAGGCGCGAGCCGCGGCAGCGAAGGCCGTCGAATTGGATCGCTTCGACCCCGCGAACCGAGCACTGCTCGCCCAATTCGGGGCGGGGCCGTAACAAAACGGACAGCTCGAGCGATTGAGTGGCATGAGGCAGAGCGCGGGCCGGGGGTGGCTCCTAGGCATCCAGTCGGTTTTTCGCAATCGGCCTGTCCTCGCCATCGCCGTCAGCGTCGTCTCGCTTGTGGTCCTCGCCACCGCCGTCACGTTCACCACCCCGCTGCGATGCGGACCGGCCCGAGCACTCGGTCTGACGAACATTGCCAGCGGCTGCATCACGGTGGCATCGGTGGCCATCCGGCCGAGCCCGACTCAGAGCGGCGCGGGTAGTCCGCAACCTATTTCACCGTTTGGCAACCCGGCCTCCAACCCGTACGGGAATCCGGCCTCGGGGCCCTACCCGCCGTACGGGAATCCAGCCTCCGGGGCGTACCCACCCCAGGGCGGTTCAGCCAGCCCAAGCGGACACTATCCGCCCTTCTACGCACCGGCATCCAACGGGTCGGTCGTTTCCACCCTGCCCCTCGATTGCCGCCTGCCGGTGTATGCGGGCCCGCCCGGCAGTGGAGGCTTCATCGTGTTTCCGGGGGGCTCGTTTATTCCTGACCCGGCCAGCAGCGTGACCGTCCCCGCGACCAGCCCGACGGCGCCGCCAGTCGGCGGACCCGGGCCCGGCTACGGTCAAGGCTATGGTCTGAGCTACGACCGCCAGTACTCCCGATGGGTACCGGTGGCGGCCAATCAGATCTCGCCCGACGGGAGTCGCTATGCCTATGCGGCGGCGGATGGTGTATACGTCGTGAACGTCGCCAGCAACTCGCAGTCCGAGCTGGGCGCGGGTCACAGCTGGGCCATCGTTGCCGTCCAAACAGACGCTGTCTACGCCGGCGACCCGAACGCAGGCGGCCTATGGGTGCTTCCCTTCTCGGGCACACCGCGACAAATCACCAGGACCGGCTACTGGCGAGCGGCATCGAAGACGGCCGCGTATGGGACCTCCACGTCGGCCGTGCCGCAGGGCACAAGCAACGTCATCCAGCGCCTCGACCTCGCGACGGGTTCGAGCACAGACTGGTTCACGCGCCCCGAAACTCAGAGTTCGATCATCGGTCTCGACGCCAAAGGCAATCCCATCATCAACGTCAGCTTTCTGAACAACACCGGCTCAGAGATCTGGATCGCGACAGGAGCGACGAGCGCGACGGTGATCGCCGGCTTCGCCAATCCCCAGTACGGAGGCGGGAACGGGTTCAGCTCATACAACACGCCCATCGCCGACAGCCACGGGATCTGGTTTGCCGGCAACTACAGCGCCGGATTCAACGGTGGTTCGGCAACGGGAGTGGCCCTGTATGTCCAAGGGTCAGGGCTCTACTGGATGTCGGGCATTGGGGCCCAGCTCGCCGGCGGGTGCTACTAGACCTCGGTCAGGCAGCCCAGTCGTCGACGTCGAGCGGTCGATCGGGTTGGGCGGTCTCAGGCGCAAAGCGCCCACGAAACTGGGGGCTCATCCGCTCGAGGCGCCGCCCGAGCCTGTAGCCATAGCGCTGCACGACGTCCTCCAGCGCGAGGTAGGGCAGGCGGCCCCAGGCGAAACCCTTCAGCAGGTACCAGGACGCCCGTTTGACGAAGTGGCGCGAATCGGGCCAGAGCGTACCGCCCTGGTCGCCATAGTGCTTGTCGGTGTAACCCGTCAACATCGCCAGCCGGTAAGCGGCCCGCAGGCTGGCCGGCACGTCCCTGGCGACAACCGCATCCGGCGCGTACGCGATCGTGTAGCTGGCCAGCACGGCCTGCCGCGCCCAGACCCGGTCGGCCCCGACCGGAAGGTGCTCGTTGAAGTGGATGCCGCGCCAGACCGAGCCGCGGACCGCCGCATTGTCGATGAAGAAGGGCAGCGATTTGTAGGCAATCGCGTCACCCACCCGGATCCGCCGGGCGTGTGGCTCGCGGCAGAACCGTTGGGCGAGCCTGAACCCCGATACCGGATCGCCGTCGATGGCGACTTCCTGGCGGCCGTACACGCCGCCCACGGACGCGTCGTCGAACGCCGCCGTCAGATGGTTCAACCAATCGCCGTCTGACGGCAGCGCGTCCTGGGCGAGAAAGACCACGACGTCGCCGCGGGTCTCCTCCATCGCCAGGTTCCACTTGCGCGGGCCAGCTGACCCGTTGACCTCGGCGATTCGGGCGAGAGGGAACTGGCTCACGATGTGCCGGGTGGCATCGGTCGAGCCCGAGTCCGCGCAGACGATCTCGAGCGGCATCCGACCCTGGCCCATGATCCGGTGCAGGACCGTCCCGAAGGCTCGGCCCGCGTTGAGCGTGGGAATCACGATCGAAATCGAAAGCACGGCGCCAGCCATCAGCGATGTAACGGCAGGTGACGGTCTTTCTGTGGCCTGTGCTCGGGTAGCATGACGCAATGCACGCCGTCCCCGGGCTGGCCTGTCCGGCCTGCCGGGGCGACCTCCGAGCGGACGGCGACGCGAACCTCACCTGCGGAGGCTGCGGCGCCGGGTACCCGATCCTGGACGGCATTCCCTCGTTCGTCCCGGGTTCTGCTGCCCCCGGTCGCCACTCAACCGTCAACGTAACGGTGCTCATCGTGACCGCCAAGCAGCCTGGCAACCCGGACGGGCTTCTTCCGGCGCTGCAACAGGCGCTGCGTTCGCTCGAGATCACGCATGAACTGGTGGTCATCGACCAGGGCTCGGCCGGCGGCTACGGCGCCGCGTTGCGGGCGGGGTTCGATCGGGCGCACGGGGAGTACATCCTGACGCTCGATGCCGACGGCTCGCACGATCCGAGCTTTCTCGCGGCAATCTGGGCGGCGCGCCACGGCGTCGAGGTCGTGATCGCGTCCCGGTACGTCGAGGGTGGCCGTGCCGAGATGCCGCGCGCGCGCCGGGCACTCAGCCGGGCGCTGAGTCTCGCGCTGCGCCGGGGACTCTCCCTCCCCTATTCGGATCTCTCCAGCGGCTACCGGCTCTACCATCGTGTGGCGCTCGCATCCCTGCCACTGCAGGCCACCGGTTTCGACATCCTCCAGGAAATCCTGATCCGCATGGCCGCCGCCGGGTACGCGATTCGCGAAGTGCCGCTCCACTACCGGGCGCGGAGTACGCACCGGGCCTGGCTGGCGCGCTTCGCCCTCTCCCATCTCAAGACCTTCGGTGCCATGTGGAAGCTGCGCAACTCGATCGCCTCGGCCGACTACGACGCCCGCGCGTATGAGAGCGTCGTCCCGCTCCAGCGCTACTGGCAGCGGCGACGCTACCAGGTGATCACTACGATGGCGGCCGGCGCGCGCCGCGTGCTCGACGTCGGCTGTGGGTCGAGCCGCATCATCGGATCCGGCCGGATGGTCGGGCTCGACATCGTCCTTGCCAAGCTGCGCTTTGCGAGGCGCTACGGCAATCCGCTGGTTCACGGCTCGATTTTCGAACTGCCCTTCAGGGACTCGGCCTTCGATTGCGTGATCTGCTCCGAAGTGATCGAGCACGTCGCGGCCGACGAGCGCGTTTTCAGCGAGCTCGAGCGTGTGCTCGAGCCGGGCGGCCGGTTGATCCTGGGCACCCCGGACTACGACCGCTGGCGCTGGCGCGCGATGGAGTGGCTCTACGGCCGGCTGGCGCCCGGCGGGTACGCCGATGAGCACATCACCCACTACAGCCGGTCGAACCTGGCGGCGTACCTTAAGGCGCGCGGATTCACAATCGACGCGCTCGAGTACGTGGGCGGTTCGGAAATGATCTTCAGTCTTCGAAAGGCGACCGGTGTGCCCACCGCCAGTCCGCTGCCGATCGCGGCCGGACTGCGATCGGCTAGCCGAACCTGATCTGGATGAAGTAGTAGGAGGTGGGCGTCGTCCCGTCGCGCGGGCTGACCCCGAACACCTTGATCTGGCCTTTCTGCCCCGAGACGCCGCCGGTAAAGGTGACCGTCACGTCGTAGTGACCATAGTCCGGTTTCACGGCGGAGGCTGTCGTCGTGGCGCGGCCCAGCTCGTTGCCTGCGGCATCCAGCACAACGGCAACGACCGTCCCCTTGTCGACACTCGCGGTCCCGGATACCTGGACCGTCGAGCTGATCGCGGTACTTGCATCCGGGCTGTCGATGATGATCTTCAGGTTGTCGGGGATCGGCGTCGCGGCCGTGACAGGAAGCGTGGAGCTCGCGGGGCTGGCGCTGGCCTGGGCCGAGGTGGTGGCACCCGCTTTGGCGGTGGCCGTCGGCGATCCGCTCTCCAGCACGAAGGTGGTCGTGCTGTCGCCGCCGCATCCGGCCAACACGAGGCAGGCGAAACCAAGCAAAAGCGCTGCGCCGAATCCCTTCATGACCCCTCTCAACGACCGGCGACCCCAGCCGGTTACGGCGGCTGGCACGCTAGGCGCATTATAGGTCGCGCTCGCCATGGGTGAAATCAATCGCCGGCTGATTCGCGTCGAGCCCTACGTCGTGGCCGGCCTCGCGTTGGCCTACTTCGTGCTCTACAGCATCCTCTCGGTCCTGCGCCACGTGACCTACCACTCCTTCGGCCCGGACCTGGGGATCTTCGACCAGGTCTTCTGGAATACGACGCAGGGCCGATTGTTGGAGTCGACGATGAGCCTGGTCCAGGCGCAGCCGCACTCGTACCTGGCGGACCACTTTTCGCCGGTCTACCTGCTGCTGATGCCGGCGTACCTGCTGATTCCGCGTCCCGAAACGCTGCTAGTGATCCAGACCCTGTTCCTTGCGCTCGGCGTCTGGCCGCTCTACCTGCTGGCGCGGCTCAGGCTCGAGCCGGGCTTTCAGCGGATCGTCTGGGTGCTGGTGTACTTCCTTTTCCTGCCGGTTGCCTTCATCAACCTGTTCGATTTCCACGAGCTCGCGCTCGCCGTCCTGCCCCTCGGGTTTGCGATCTACTTCCTGGAGAAAGGCCGGTCTGGTTGGTTTCTCGTCAGCCTGGCGTCGACCTTTCTCATCAAGGAGGAGCTGCCACTCGTCGGCGTTGGCTTCGGCGCCTATATCCTGCTCGCCAAGCGCGACTGGAAGCTGGGCCTGGGCGTGCTCGCCGGCAGCCTGGCAGCTTTCCTGGCCATCGTTCGCGTCATCATTCCGGCGTTCGGCGGCGGCTCCTACGAATACTTCGCCCGCCGCCTGAACTACCGCTACGCGGAGCTCGGCACGACGCCGCAGGAGATCGTGACGAACGCCATCACCAATCCGGGGCGGCTCGCGCACCTGCTGTTCCAGACGCAGAAGCTGAAATTCCTGGTGGGCATCTTCGGGCCGGTGCTCGGACTCACGGCGCTCTCCGGATTTGCCGCGATCCTCGTCCTGCCGACGCTGGGCATCCTGCTGCTCTCCAATTACGCGCCCCAGTACGCGTTCACCAGTCATTACGCGGCCCCGCTGATCCCGCTGGTCATCGGGACCTCGATCCTGGGATTCGCCCGTCTTGGGCCGTCCTTCAGGGCGCCCACCGCGGCCGCCGTGCTCGCCAGCTCGCTGGTGTTTTCGATTTTGTTCGGTGATCTGCCGTTCTCGCGGCACTTCGATCCGCGCATGTTCCAGTCGGAGCCACGCTACGCGGCGTTTGCCGGCAACCTGGACCGCATCCCACCGGACGCCAGCGTCGCCGCGGAGAACAATCTGACGCCCCACCTGTCGCACCGCCGGCTGATCTATAACCTCGAGTACGAGGGCCCCAACAATGCCGAATACCTGGCCCTCGACGACGCCGCGCTCGGCCACAACGCCGCCGCGTTGCAGCAGCAGATCGCGTCGTTCGAGTCTCAAGGCTACCGAACGGTCGCGGTCGGCGATGGGCTGGCGTTGATGCAGCGACCCTGATCCAGGACGGGAGCCTCGTCTACACTTTCCGCATCAACGTCTTTGCCTATCAGCACGGGATCTATCCACGCTCGGAGCAGGTGGTCGCGGCCACCCGAGGGATCGACCGCGGCCGGGTCGGCGCCGACGCCGTCGAGCGCGCCTTTGCCGACGACCTGGCCGCCTTCGTTCGCGTGCAGAAAGACGCCGGGATGGACTTCTTTTCCGACGGCCTCCTCAAATGGCAGGACATCTTCCGGCCCCTGACCGACGGGCTCGGGGCGAAGCCCCACACGCTGGTCCGCTGGTTCGATACCAACACGTTCTTCAGGGAGCCTGAGCTCCTGGGCAGCCTGCCGAAGGGGCGTCCGGACGGCGTCGTTGCGGATGCCTCGGTGCCGCGTCCGCGCGTGACCACGCTTCCGTCGCCGTACATGTTCTCGCGGGCCGCGCACACCGACCAGGACCGCAATCGCCTGATGGTCGAGCTGGCTGAGCGGGTTCTGCGGCCGGCGATCGATGCCGCGGTGGCGGCCGGCGCCGAGCTGATCCACCTCGAGGATCCATGGCTGGGCTACTCGGGGATCACGCGCGAGGACTGGGCGCCGCTCGGCGAGGCGCTGCAAATCCTGCACCGCGACCTCAAGGCGACGCTGGCCTTCCACGTCTACTTTGGGGATGCTGCGCCACATATCGATGAGCTGCTGAAACTTCCGGTTGACGCGATTGGCGTGGACCTGGTCCAGACGGACGTCAAGGCCCTCGGCTCGGGGTGGAACAAGGGGCTGGTCGCCGGGGTCATCAATGGCAGAAGTTCGATTCTCGAATCGCCCAAGGACCTCGTCGACGTGGCGCGCCACCTCGCGGACACCGTTCGCCCCCGCAACCTCTACCTCTCATCGAATTGCGAGCTGGGGTATCTCCCGACCGGCGTCGCCGAGCAGAAGGTGCAGCGCCTCGGGGAGGCGGCACGCAAGGTAAAGGAGCTGGTGTCGGTATGAACGAGGTCGTCGAGCACAAGCCACTGCTGACCCACGAGGTGGGATCGCTGGACAAGCCCGGCTGGCGCGTGAAGGCCTACGCCGGCAAACCGCTGGACGATAAAGACGTCGAGGAAGCCCGCAGCTGGGGCGAGCGGCTCCAGGTTCCGGAGTACGAGCGACTGATCGATCTGCTGCAACACGCGCCCTTCAGCAAAGAGCAAAAGGCCGAGCTCCAGCGCTGGTCCAGCCTCTATGCCGTACGGCTGGAGGAGAGCGCGGGCCTCGACGTCGTGTACGACGGCGAGCAGCAACGCACCGAGATGTACGACTGGGCCGTCAGCCATACGAACGGATTCGAACGCCGCGGCAGCGTTCGTGCCTTCGACAACAAGTACTACACGAAGGAGGCGGTCGTCGGCCCCATCTCACTTCGCTCGCCATTCCACAATGCGGAGTTCTCCTACCTGGTGTCAGTGGCGGAGGCCGAGCTCAAAATCCCGGTGACCGGCGCCTACACGATCGCCGACTGGTCGTTCGACGAGCGCAACCGCGCGCCGGAAAACCTGCTTCAGCCGGCTGCCGAACGGGCGCGTCAGCGGCATGCGGCCCGCCGCGACTTTGTCCTGGAGGTCGCCCGCAACATGATCCGGCCCAACCTCGAAGCGTTGATCACGCTCGGCGCGCGCTGGATCCAGGTCGACGAGCCGGGGGCATCCACCGAGGCCGACGAGCTGGACCTCTTCGTTGACAGCTTCAACGCCAGCGTAGAGGGCCTCCACGCGATGTTCTCGACGCACCTCTGCTTCTCGGACTACAACCTCTTCTTTCCGGCGATCGAGCGGATGGAGCAATGCCGCCAGTACGCGGTCGGCTTCGCCAACTACGACAGCCGCGAGCTGGGAACGACCGACGCGGCGCGTCCCGGCTACCAGGTGATCAAGAAGTTCCGCGACCTGCCATACAAGCCCGCGTTGGGCCTGGGCGTGCTCGACATCCACAGTGACTTCATCGAGTCACCGGAACTCGTTCGCGATCGCGTGCTCTATGCCGTCAAGGTCTTCGGCGATCCAAACCGGATCCACGTGACGCCCGATTGCGGGCTTCGGACGCGTTCCTGGAAGGTCGCCTACGAAAAGCTGCGCAACATGACGGCCGGCGTGCGCCTGGCGCGCCGCGAACTGGGTCTGCCGACCGGGGAATAATTTCATCCTGAGCAGTCCTCAACCCGCCGCGCCCTTCCAGATCGATCCGCGGGCCGTGATCGGCGAAGTGCCCGGACGCAAGATCAAGGACCTGACGCTGACGATCGGCCCTCATGCCATCGTCCGCTCGTTTACCGTCATCTATGCCGGTTCGACGATTGGCGCCCACCTCGAGACGGGACACGGAGTGGTGATTCGCGAAGAGAACCGCATCGGCGATGCCTTCAGCATCTGGAACAACTCGACGATCGACTACGGTTGCGTGATCGGAAACCGCGTGCGGGTGCACAACGGCGTCTATGTGGCGCAGTTCACCGTCATCGAGGACGATGTGTTCCTGGCCCCCGGCGTGATGATCGCCAACGACCGCCATCCGATCTGCCGCGAGTGCATGAAGGGACCCACCATCAAGCGGGGCGCCAGGGTGGGCGTCAACGCCACGCTGCTGCCCGAGGTGGTCATCGGCGAGGAGGCGCTGGTAGGCGCCGGCGCGGTGGTCACCAAAGACGTCCCGCCGCGGGCCGTCGTGGTGGGAAACCCGGCCCGCGTCGTCAACACCGTTGACAAGCTGACGCACTCCGCCTCCTACCTGGCGCAGCACCCGTGACGACGTACGTTCGCGGCTGATGTACAAGGATCAGTCAATTGCGGTGATCCTGCCCGCCCTCAACGAGGCAGGAAAGATCGGGCGCGCCATCTCGCGGATGCCACGGCCACTGGTTGACGAAGTCCTGGTCGTCGACGACGGCTCCACCGACACCACAGCCGCGGAGGCGGAAGCAGCCGGCGCCCGTGTCCTCCGGCACCAGGTCAACCGTGGGGTGGGCGCCGCGATCCGCACCGGCATCGATTGGGGACAGGATCACGGGATCGCGCTCATTGGGATCATGGCCGGCGACGATCAGGATGATCCCAACGAGCTGATCCGCCTCGCCGAAGCCATCGTCGATCGAGGCTGTGAGTTCGTCCAGGGGTCGCGCTACCTGCGGGGGGGCACCCGGCTCCACCAGCCGCTCAGCCGCACCGTGATGACGATCGGCTACTCGGTGGTGTTCTCCGCGGTCACCTTGCACTGGATCAGCGACGCGACCAACGGCTTCAAGCTGTTCCGCACCGAGATTTGCCGGACGTGGCCGCTGCAGCAGCCATGGCTGGACCGCTACGAGCTCGAACCCTACCTGCTCTACCAGGCGATCCGGCGCGGCTGCCGCGTCTGCGAGGTGCCGGTGACGAAGTACTACCCGCCGGACCGCTCCGTCGGGTACACCAAGATGAAGGGACTTCGCGATTGGTGGCGCATCGTCCGGCCCATGCTGCTATTGACGCTGCGCATCCGACACTAGACGCCGCTCACGAGCCTTTTGTGGCGAGGTGTTGCCGGATGATCGCCTGGCACAGCGCGACGTCACGAACCCCGTCTTCGGCGGTGGTGCGCGGCTCCCGATTTTCGGTAATGCAGGCGTAGAACTCCAGCAACTCGCGTTTGAACGCGGACTCGAACGAGACCGTCTCGACGGTCCGCCACGAGCGCGAGCTCTCCTGGCTGCCGCCCTCCAGCACCAGCTCGACCGGCGCGCTGCGCAGGAACGGCGAGGGAAAGACAAGCGCGGCTCGCCGCTCCGGACTGAAGAAGGAGAAGTCCTGCTGGTAGCGGGCCACCCCATCGGTCAGGTTGACCCAGTGCATGGCCGCCGTCGTTTGTGGGAACTCGAGAAAGACGGAGATCTCCTGCTGCGTAACGCTGGCGAAGCGGAGCCGTTTCGGCTCGCCGAGCAGGCCGCGCATCAGGTTGAGGTCGTGGATCATGCTGTCAAGCAGGGAGTGCCGATAGGCATAGCGCAGCACCGGATCGGTCAGCTGAATCGCCGCCGTGACTCTCGCCTCGTCCTCCGCCTGCAGCGCCGCGACCGTTTTCGCATCGATGGCCGTCCCGCGGACGATCGGATAGTGCGCCACGTACCACTTCAGTGGATACTCTGCGGTTGTCGAACGGGCGAACCGCAGCGGCTTCAACTCCCGAAGCTCCTCCGTCACTCGCTCGACCGCCGGGTCATACCGCTTCATGTAGCCGACCATAAGCCGCACCCCCGCCTTCTTGCCGGCCGCGATGATCGACCTCCCCTCTGTCTCAGAGAGTGCGATCGGCTTCTCGATGAAGACATGGCGCCCGGCCTGCGCCGCGGCAACCGCCATCGGTTCATGGCTGCCGGACGTGAGGATCAGCACCCCATCCAACGGCTCCTCGAGCAGCGCGGTCCAATCGGTGAAACGGCGGCCGACGCCGTAGGCGTCCCCCACCCGATCAACCACGGTCCGGGACAGGTCGCAGACCGCCCCGATCTCGAAGCGGTCGCTCAATTCCCGCAGGTAATGCAGGTGCATCACCTGCGCAATCAGTCCGCAGCCGATGACGCCGACGCGCAGTCGAGGTTGAGCCAAGCTGCGCGCGACTATACTCCGACCACCGATGAGCGGTCAATACGTTGCGCGTCTGAAGACCTGAACAAATCGATTGCCGTCGCTGGCGCTCCCGTGTCCTTCGGCGCTTTCGAAGTCACCGTTGGGATCGACCCGAATGTCCCTGACGCGATCACCGTTCTCGATGCGGTGGCGGCTGCAGGATACGCGGGCATCGACCTCGGCCCACCGGGGTACCTTGGAACCGGGGGCGAGCTGACGCGGCGTCTCCGGGATCGAGGCCTCAGCCTGGCGGGCGGCTATATCGCGATGCCCTTTTCTGCGCCGGACCGGATGGCGCCCGCCATGACCGAGCTCGGTCGTCTTCTCGATACCCTCGATGGGATCAAGGACGACGCGCGCGTGCCGCCCCGCCCGACCCTGGCGGACGCCGGGTCCGACGCGCGCCGCCGCACGCCGGGCCGAGCCCATGACGATCCATCGCTGATGCTCGACGCCGCGGCCTGGTCACGCTTTGCGGAGAGCATGAAGCGCGTGACCGCACTCTGCCGCCAACGCGGCTTCGAACCGACCTTCCACCATCACGGCGCGAGCTACGTTGAAACGCCGGAGGAGGTCGAGGCGCTGCTCGAACGCACCGATGTCGGCCTCTGCCTCGACATCGGTCACCTGGTGATCGGGGGCGGCGACCCGGTCACGGCGGCGCGGGATTGGGCGAGGCGGATCAATCACCTCCACCTGAAGGACGTTCGGCGGGATGTCGTCGCCCGGGTGATCGCGGCAGAGGGCACCATGATCGATTTCTGGCGCGAGCGGGCGTTCTGCCCGCTCGGTGAGGGCGACCTCGACATCGACGGTGTCCTTGACGCGCTTCGCGAACGAGGGTTCTCCGGTTGGCTGGTCGTCGAGCAGGATATGCTGCCGCGCGCCGGTGAGCCGCCCGACCGGGCGGCCCGGGACGAGCAACGCAACCGCGAGTTTCTCCGGGCTCGGGGCATATGAGCGATCCGAGCCTGGTCCGGCGGGCGACCGAGGGCGTTCGTCCCGAAACGGCCGGATGGCGGTACCTATCGTTTCGGACCCGCTGGCTCAATGCCGGGGAGGAGCTTGCCGGGAACACAACGGCGGAAGAAACGGCGCTGATCTGGCTGGGTGGCACGGCCGAGGTCGACGGATTCGGCGACGTCGGCGAAAGGGATCACGTCTTTGACGGCAAGCCCTCGGCGTTATTGCTCCCGCCCCGCGCCGATTACCGCCTGCGCGCGCTGACGTCCCTGCACCTCGCGATCGTGTCGGCGCCCGCCGAGTCGACCCTCCCGCCACGCGTCATTCGTCCGAACGATGTTCGCGTCGAGGTCCGCGGCAAAGGGATCACCGAGCGACGGATTCACTGGATTCTGTCGGAGGGAGACGCCGCGGCGCGGCTGATCCTGGTCGAAGTGCTGACCCCGGCGGGTCATTGGTCGACCTTCCCACCCCACAAGCACGACGAAGACAAACCCGGCGTTGAGCGCGCCCTCGAGGAGCTGTACTACTACCGATTCAACCCGGAGCACGGCTTCGCCTTCCAGGGCATCTATACCAAGCCGCTCCCTCCGCTGGCGGGGGAGGGTCGGGGTGGGGGCCTCAACGTTTCCATCCGCGCCCGCAACGAAGACCTCGTCCTGGTCCCGCGCGGTTACCACGTCGTGTCGGCTGCGCCCGGATACGACTGCTACTACCTGAACGCGATGGCCGGTGACGTGCGCGAGTGGCTCTTCACGACCGACCCGGACCACGAGTGGCTGATGGACTGGAAGAAAACATGAGCCTTCGCTCCTGGACCGCCGCCGGCAGTGTCGAGGTGGTCGTGATGGGCCGGCTCAGCGCCGACCTGTATCCCGCCCAGCTCCGGACCCCACTACGCGAGCAACGAAACTTCGTCCGCTACGTGGGCGGCTTCGCGGGCAATGTCTGCACCGGCCTCGCTCGATTGCAAGTGCGCACCGCCATCGTCAGCAAAGTTGGCGACGATGGCCACGGCGAGTTCATCCGCGACTTCCTCTCGCGCGAGGGCGTCGAGGTCGGCTGGCTCGGCATCGACCACACCCTGAACACGCCCATCGTCTTCTGCGAGATCTGGCCGCCGGGGCGATTCCCGCTCCTCTTCTATCGAACGCCCACCTGTCCCGACTGGGAACTGACGACCAATGACTTCGATGTCGACGCCGTAGCCGACGCACCCGTCCTACTTGCGTCGGGAACGGGATTGGCGCGTTGGAAGAGCTACAAGGCCCACCTGGCGGCGCTCAAACGGCACCGCCACACGGCTATCCTCGACCTCGATTACCGGCCGATGTTCTGGCGCAACGAAAGGAACTATGCGGCGGCGATTGAAGACGTCCTACCGTACGCTGACATCGTCCTCGGCAATGAAGACGAGGTTCGAGCCGCCACCGGGCTCGACGACGCGCGCGAGGCCATCGCGGAACTGCGCGCTGCGGGTCCGCGCGTCCTCATCCTCAAGCGCGGCGGCGACGGTGCGGTGTTATTCGACAGTGATCGCGTCGTCGAGGTGCCCCCGGTGCGGATGGAGGTCGTCAACGGCCTCGGCGCGGGCGACGCCTTTCTGGCGACGGTCACCCACGGCCTGCTGCGCGGGATCGATCTGGAAACCGCAGTCCGGCGCGCGAGCTGGTCGGGCGCCTACGTCGCCAGCCAGATTCCCTGCTCGGAAGCGATGCCCTACCTCCGGGACATCAAGGCCGGCGTCGGTGAGTAGCGCACCGGGGGCAATACCTTTGCCCCTGCGAACGCGTTGCAGCTTGCGTGGGGCGATGCGGAAGCTTCAGTGCAGGCGGCGGATAGCTGCTGATGAATACCTGGGTGCTGCTCGCGGCGGCGGTTGCATCGGGCGTGATCGTTCTCCTGCTTATCGGAACGCGCCGACCCCGAACGATCCAGGCGGAACTTGACCGCCCCAAGAGACCGGTAGCCGCGAGACCGGCACCCGCGCCGCCTCCAGACCTGAACCAGTCGGGCTCGATCGCGCAGACTTTCCTTGGGACCCTCCTGCTGACGATGCAAGCCCGTCGCGCGACGGGCACCTTGACGCTCACGCGCAACGATGAGATTTGTTCGCTCCACCTTCTATTTGGACATCTTTTCCACGCCAACTGCGGCAAGGTCGAGGGGGAGCAGGCCGTTCAGGCGGCCTTGTCGTGGGCGGACGGAAGCTATTCGTTTGACCCCAAGGCCCGCTTGCCGACCGCCGAAACGATAAAGCGCCCGACCGATCTGGTGCTGGCAGATGCTGCGAGCGTCGCAGGTCCTACGAGCGTCGCAACTCCTGTGACATCGCCGCGCTCAGCGGAATCCGTGGATTGGACTGGCCTGCTCAACCACATGCAACAACTGGCCGATGCCGCGCTTCAGAATCGCTCGAGAAAGGTAAACGAAATCCTTGGCGCGACACTGCCGAACCGGGCATCGTTCATTCAAGCGATCGACCGAATCGCCAATACGTCAATCATGTTCGTCGACCCAGCGAGGCTCGAAACCCTTGCCAGCCAGTTGCGGCTGCTTCTCGACGAAGCCACCCGCTGACGCGACGCCGACCAACGATCGTCACGGGTAGCGTTCTCAATAGAGTCAGCTGGGAGGTCGCGGTGCTACCCTAGCCCTGCTGTATCGGCTCGGCGCTCACATGGAGGCGGAACCATGACAGAGGACATCAAGGCAATCGGCCGCCGCATCTCGGTGGAAGTCTTCGGCCAGGGGCGATTCGAAGTGATCGACGAGGTGGTGGCACCGGACAGCCGTGAACACGGTGAGCTTCCGCCAGGGGTGCCGCCCGGGCGGGAGGGCCTCAAGTTGATGGCCCGCGCCCTCCGCTCGGCGTTCCCGGATCTCAAGAATACGATCGACTTGCAGGTTGCCGAAGGCGATCTTGTGGCCACCAAGGTTACCTATACCGGCACGATGAAGGGTGACTTTAGGGGTATGCCGGCAACTGGGAAGCAGGCCACCTGGACGGAGAGCCACTTTGTCCGGATCAAGAATGGCCAAGTGACCGACCATTGGGGCGACATCGATCGGCTCGGCATGCTACGGCAGCTTGGACTTGCCCCGACGCCGCCGACGGTCGCCGTCACCCGGTAAGTTAGGAACGGAAGGTCGCCTAGCCACGTCGGCGAGCGAGCTCCGGGATGGAGCGGATCGGATTCAGGTCGCTATCCTGGCTGGGCCTTGCACCAAGCGTAGAGGGCGTCGTACATGGGTGTTTCGAGTCGTATCTTCTCGTGGTCGTTGTCACCATGAGCCAGGGCGAAGCCGTGCGCGATCGCCTGCAGCCCGGCCGACTCCGGCACGATGTTGATGTCGGCGGATACATCGGCGCCGTGCACAATCTTGGCGAGCTTCTGCAGAGCCGGGTCGGTCAGCTGGTACTTGACCATGATGGACTCGAAACTGCATCGCCCATCGACATGCCCCAACTCGGCTCCCTTCACGTCATAGGGGATGGCACCCTCACGCTGCGCTACACCGGAGACCTCGTCAGCCTGGACGAAAAGGAACTCCGCATCCTTATCTACGAATCGCCTGATGAGCCATGGGCAGGCAATCCGGTCGACGTTGGCATTCTTTCGCGTGACCCACTTCATCGCTGAACCTCCTTCAGACTCCCACCGCAGTTCTCGTGGAGCGCCTCGCAAATGAGCCCGCCACGAATGAGGCGCTCTTCATCGCTGATATCGGCATCTCGGATCTCGTTGAAGGCGACCATCCACCGCGCCACATCGCCCGAACTGGCTGAATCGAGCGGCACGTCGATCGTGCGGATGATCTGACCCGAACCGCACCGACCACGGCGAGATGCGGGCGCCCGACGGGCCGAGTCGTGGCCAGCCAGTATGTCGTCGGGCCGCCTGGATCTTCCGGTTTCGCGGGTGCCCGCTCGAGCGCCTTGAGCGCGCGCGACCACGGGATCGGTGCGTTGCCGTAGATGTCGAGATTCTTCTGTTCCACGTCGACCTCCTCTCAATTCCCGATTTCGGGGTGGCCTGCCCATAAGACTGATGGGAACAGTCAAATTCATCGGCAAACTTCTTGCCGAGTGGCCTGTATATTCCGGGAGACAATGAAGCGCATCCACTACGCCTGGATCGTCGCCGCCGTGACCTTCATCGCCCTCATGGGCGCCGCGGGATTTCGGGCGACGCCCGGCGTCCTGATCGTTCCACTCGAGCACGAATTCGGGTGGAACCGCGCGATCATCTCCTTTGCGGTCTTCATCAACCTGCTCCTCTTCGGATTGACAGGGCCGTTCGCCGCCGCGCTCATGAACCGGTTCGGCATCCGCACGGTCACCGTCGGCGCGCTGATCACGGTCGCCACCGGCGCGCTGCTGACGACGGTGATGACGGCCCCCTGGCAGCTGTACCTGCTCTGGGGCGTGGTCGTGGGTCTCGGCACAGGCTGCATGGCGTCGGTGCTTGCGGCGACCGTCGCCAGCCGTTGGTTCGTGCAGCGTCGCGGGTTGGTGATCGGTGCCCTCACCGCGGCGGGCGCGACCGGTCAGCTGATCTTTCTTCCATTTCTCGGCTGGCTGGCGCAGAACCGCGGCTGGCGCAGCGCGGCGATCACAGTCGGCATCGCTGCGCTCGCGGTCGTGCCGATCGTCGCGCTCTTTCTCCGCAACCGGCCGGCCGACCTCGGCCTGCGCGCCTACGGTGCGACCACCGCGGACACGGGACCACTCGCGGTCGGCAACCCGATCGCGAACGCGTTTCGCGGCCTGCGACTCGGTGCCCACTCGCGTGATTTCTGGTTGCTGGCGGGCAGCTTCTTCATTTGCGGGGCATCCACCAACGGCCTGATCGGCACGCACCTCATCCCGGCCTCGATGGACCACGGGATGGCCGAGGTGACCGCGGCCAGCCTGCTGGCCCTGATCGGTGTCTTTGACGTGGTGGGCACGCTGGTGTCGGGGGTCCTCACCGACCGTTTCGATAGCCGCTGGTTGCTGTTCTGGTACTACGGCCTGCGTGGCCTGTCGCTGCTGTTCCTGCCCTACGCCTTCGGCACGGCGTACTTCGGCCTCATCCTGTTCATCGTCTTCTACGGGCTCGACTGGGTCGCGACCGTGCCCCCCACCGTCCAGCTGGCTCGCCAGCTCTTTGGACAGCAGAATTTCACGATCGTGTACGGATGGATCTTCGCCGCCCATCAACTCGGCGCCGCGTCGATCGCCTTCGCGGCCGGCGCCGTGCGGACGTTCTTTGGCGACTACCAACTGGCCTTCATGAGCTCGGGCCTCCTTTGCCTCTTCGCGGCCGGGCTGGTGCTCCGAATCGCGCGTACGCGCCGGACGGAGGGACCGGGATTGCCCGCTCCCGCCGAGGCGCCCGCCTACACCTGAGCTTGGGCCGGCGACTCCTGGTCGTCGGCCTCGCGCTTATCCTGGCACTCGCGCCGCGCGCGGCCTGGGCGCATGCGGTGCTGTTCTTTTCAGACCCATCCCCGGATGCGGTTCTCGGCGCACCGCCCGCATCCGTTTCGTTGACGTTCTCGGAACCCGTGGCTCCTGCGGGCAAAGGGATCAAGGTCTTTAGCCCGACCGGCCATCAGGTCGCCGGGCCGGTCCGCGTTGTGGGCCATGCGCTGACGGCGCCGATCAATTCCACCGAGACCGGAACTTACGTGGTGACCTGGCAGGCCCTCGCCGCCGACACCCACCCGTCACGCGGGGCATTCAGTTTCGTCGTGGGCCAGCCGAGCGCCAACCCCTATTTGCCCGCGCTCTCCGGTGGCGAAATCGGGACCGCCACGCCACTCGGGTTCGCTCTTCAGGCGCTCGCCCGCTGGATCCATTTCATCGGCGTGGCGCTGGCGTTCGGGACGATCGCGTACCAGGTCGTGACGCGCCGCGAGCCACGCCTGCGCCGGTTGGTGGTCGCGGGTGTGTTGTTGCTGATCGCCGCGGAACCAGTCGCGCTGATCGCGCAGCTGGCGAGCCTGTCGTTCGACGGCGACACCGCCATCGCGGTGCTGGCCTCCGGCTTCGGCCGCCTGCTCGGGCTACGGCTGGCCATCGCCTTGTCGGTATGGGCACTGCTCGCCCTCGAATCCCCCTGGCCGATCCTCGCGCTGGGCGCCGGTATGGCGTTGGTCGATGGCGCCAGTGCGCATGCGATTGCGGGACTGCCCGGTGCCGGTCTCGTGCTGGACGCGATTCACGTCGCGGCGATGGGAATCTGGGTGGGCGGGCTCACGGCTTTCGCGTTCGCGCCGGACCGCCGCTTCAGCCGCTACGCGATCGACGCGTTGGCGGTCGCGATCGGTAGTGGCCTTTTGCTCGCCCTCGCCCACCTCAGCTCCGCGGCGGCGCTGATAACCACCGGCTACGGGTGGGTAATTCTGGTAAAGGCGGGCATCGTTGCCGCCGCCCTCGTTACTGCGGTGCTGGGCCGCCAGCGGATCGAAGCCTGGGTGGCCTCCATCGTTTTAGCCCTTGCTGCTGTACTGATCTCGTTGCCACCACCTCGATAAGGTCGATTCCAGGCGAACCCATTCGTATTGAAGGAGAGAGAAATGTCTACCGAAATTCCGCCGGTTGGACGCGACACTGGAGCCGCCGCCAAGCTGCAGATCCTGGCTACCGAGCACTGGAGCCTGTTGGCAACCCGGACGTTGACCTACAACGAGGCCCTCACCCGGGTGACGATATTCCTGGCCATCCTGTCCGGCGCATTGATCGCGCTGGCGCTGGTCGCGCAGGCCGATCACTTCGGCGCGATCTTCATCTCGATCGCGATCCCACTGCTCGCGCTCGTCCTGTTCGCCGGCCTCATCACCATCTCGCGGCTGACCGGGCTCAATGGCGATGACTATCGATGGGTGATCGGAATGAACCGACTCCGACACGCCTACGTCGACCTCCACCCCGAGCTGGAACAGTACTTCATTACCAGTCCATACGACGATTTGTCCGGCGCCCTGCAGACCCTTGGCATCGACGTCACAGCCAGTCGACGCCTGGGGTCGATATTCCACGTGCCGCAGACCCTGCCGGGGATGCTGACGGTGATTGTTGCCGCCGTCGCGGGCGCTATTGGAGCCCTGGCAGCTCTCGCCTTCGCGTTTCAACCACTCGCCATCGCGCTGGCGGGCGCTGCGGTCTTCGTCCTCGCCCTGGCGCTGATGGGAATTTGGAACCGTCGGTCAATCAAGCGCCTGCCACCGAGCCTCGAGCCCAGATTTCCATCGCCTCGCCGCTAGATTTTGCCGAGTTCCCCTAGTGCGGGCAGGAAGAGTCGGGTCGCAGGAACCCGACGCCATCGAAGGCGCCGAGATAGCTTCCGTTGGCATCGGCGACGACCGCCCCTGAGGAGGGCTCGTGGCTGGATGCCGCTACCACGCCGGTCAGAGGGTCGGCACACGCGACCTGCGAAAGCCCGCCATCGACAAGCCATAACGTTCCTCCAGAGACAAATACATGGATACCATTCGTGTTTGGGTATTGCGGCGACGAGAGTAGTGCCAGCCCCGTCGCACTTAGGTGCCCGACTGCGCCCATCATGCCAGTCGCAAAAGAGATCCAGACCCCATCTGCCGCCGCTGCGACTTGGGGACCACCCAGTCCGAGCCCGCCCGTTGTCGCCGAGGCGAGGCGGGCGCCCGTCAAGGCATCCCACTCGACGACGAGGTCCTGGCTAGTCTGGCTTGGCGTTACGTCCACTCCGACGTAAAGGCGGTGGCCCGACGGGTCGAGCGAGATGGACGTCACCGTTCCCGGCACACTCGCCGTGAGCAATATGCGTCCGCTGATGGGATCAAGTCGGTACAGCGAGTGGGCGTAACCGAGCCACAACAGATTCGACGCCCCAGCAACCTGCGGGCCTGCGTTGCTCCCCGAGTCCGCCTGGGCCGGTAGGTGAACCCGCTGCTTGACGCTCAAGGTCACGGGGTCGACCAGACTAAGCCATTTTGTGTCCGCCGCTACCGTCCCATCTCCAATGCCAGGGCCGGCGGCAACCCAGAGCCCGGCCGGGACTCTCGCCACGGTTTTGGCGTACGGGAAAATCCCCGTCGTCGCGACTGCGCCGGTCGCTCGGTCGATTCGAGCCAGTGCCATCTTGGAGGGATCGATCCCGCCGTTCACCGGTGTCGGCGCGTACAGAGCAAAAACGGCTGAGCCGTCGAGCGCCATTGCGGTGACCGGACCGACAGGCACTTTGCGCGTGACCCAGCCCGACGGTGGCGTCGCAGTTGCTGAGGGATTCGGCGATGGCGATGCACTCGGAATGGGCACGGGCGGGATCTTACGATGTGCCTCCTCGCGAACCAACCGGATCGTCACGGCGAGCCCAACGGCGAGAGCGACCAGCACGATGGTGGCCAGCGCGGGCTGCAACCAACCTGCCGTTCGGCGCTTGACGGGGACCACCCAGGCGGGTGGCGCCCCCGAAACCTCGCTTCCAGTTTCCTTGTAGAAGCGTGTCAGGCGTGCGATCAGTTCATCCTGGTTGTTCGTCACGATTCCTCCACCGCCGGCGAGGCAAGCCCGCCCATTTCCTGTTGCAGCCGGTCGAGGGCGCGATGGACCCACGTTTTGACGGTCGCTTCGGGGCGGCCGAAAATCCTGCCAATCTCGGGAAAGCTAAGGTCCTGTTCGAAGCGGAGGGCGAGAAGGGCGCGCTCTCGCCTCGGAAGACTGAGGAGCGCGCGCCGCATTTCCTCGCGCTCGATGTGAGCAAGAGCCGCGGTTGCCGGATCCGGGGGCGTAGCATCGCTGGCTCGGTGACGGAGGGCGGTGAGCAGACTCCGGCGCTGGTCAATCGCCAGGTTGATTGCAACTCGCATCAGCCAGGCCCGCTCATTCGCGCTCTCGCCGAGCCGGCTCCGATGCTGCCACAGTCGGAGAAACGCTTCATGACAAATCTCCTGAGCGACGTCGGGATTGAGGACCACGAGATAGACGGTGCGGACGACGAGCGGATAGAGGCCGCGATATAGCGCCTCGAACGCCCGGCCGGCATCGTCGCCTTCGGTCACGTCATCTCCTGATCCTCGGACTGCATACACAACGGTTGAAGGCGGCAACCGTTTCAGCCCCCCCTAACGGATCAGGAGCCGCTAAGGCGTTCTACGACCGGCGCGAACGCGCGGTAGTCATCGCCGACGAGGATATGGCTGATCCCAAGGCGCTCGCGGAGCATCTGGAACTTTTCGACCAGGCTGTCGACGCTACCGACGAGCACGTGCGGGGACTCGAGAACGTCGCGCTCGGATAGGTCGATGCCGTAACGCCGGCGAATCTGGCTGGCGATCTCGCGCGCCACCGGGCCGGCCTGATCGGTCACCGTCGCCGATTGTGCCGATAGCGAAGGGTAAGTGTTGATCTCCAGTTGGTCGAAGCGGGGGCCGGCGGCCTCCCTGATAATGGCGATCTTCTTCTCACTGCCCGCGAGCGTGCAACCCATCACGTCCGCCGTGCCATCCGGGCGGACCCGAGGGGCGATGCCGACGATCTGCGCATTCTGCGCGGCGAAGCGCAACAGCTTGGGGCTGCCGCCACCGATGAGGAACGGCGGATGCGGGCGCTGGATTGGACGGGGAAAGTCCTCGAAGCCTTTCACCTGGTAAAAGCGGCCCTCAAAGTGGACGGGGCCGGCAAAGAGCCCCTTGATGACGGTGACAGCTTCGGCCAGCCGGTCGATTCGGGTGGCACCCGGATCGTAGGGAATCCCGGCGCCCTCGTACTCTGGTTTGTTCCAGCCGGCGCCAATGCCGACCTCGATCCGCCCGTCGCTCAGCCGGTCAAGCGTTGCCAGCTCCTGGGCGAGGACGACGGGATGGCGCAGGTCGTTGTTGAAGACAAACGTCCCGATTCGCAACGTTGACGTAACCGCAGCCGCCACGCTCAGGGCGGAGATGGGCGCGAATTGGTCCACGAGATGATCGGAAAACATCACCGACGAGTAACCGAGCGCCTCCACCGCGCGGATAGCGTCGACAAACTCAGCGCGAGTCTCGCGGGTCCTGACTCCTGCGGCGAACCGAAACGGTCGCATGGTTGTAATTGTCACAGAGCACCCTCGATGGAGCGTATACAGGACGACGGCATGGAGCACGCCGCCGACCCGGACCTGGTTCGGGACGCGAAGCGCGGTGATGAAGCGGCGTTCACCTCGCTGCTGCGGCCTTTGCTGGAACCTGCCTACCGGCTGGCGGCCGGCATGCTCCAGGACCGGCAACTCGCCGAAGACGCAGTCCAGGAGGCGGCAGTGAAGGCGTGGCGGAAGATGCACCAGTTACGAGAGGGAACGGAGATGCGACCCTGGTTTCTCGGCATCGTCGCCAACGAATGCCGGACCACCCGACGGAGCCGCTGGTGGAGCGTGTTGAAGATCGATGCCGAGCAACGCCACACAGAGGCGTTAGATGACGCGGCGGTGCGGGGAATCGACCTCCGTAGCGCGCTGAAGCGCTTGCGGCCGGAGCAGCGGCTCGTCGTCGTCCTCTACTTCTACCTCGATCTCCCGCTCGATGAGATCGCGACCGTAGCCGGCGCGTCATTTGCCGCAGTTCGTGGACGACTCTACCGCGGCATTCGCGAGCTCAGAGCGGATTTTCCGATTACGGAGGTCCAAGCGTGAAGCAGGAAGACGCGCTTCGAAACGAAGTCCACCAGGCGCTCGATTCGGTCGCCGGCCCCACGCCGGAGCTGCTCCCGGGGATCGTGAAGCGGCTTCGCCCAGTGTCGCGCCGCCGGCCCGTTTTGGTTGGACAGGTCGCCGCCGTGCTTGGCATCCTGATTGTGGGCGCGGTCATCTTGTCCATGCATCGAGCTCCAATCCAGGGGCCGGCACGCGTAACGACATCGCCGACCACGCCGATCGTCGCCGGACCGGGCGCCGACATCGCATGGGTGACGAGCCAACAATCGAGCGGCGGCGCCTACACGGGCGACATCGTCACCGGGATCGATCCGACCGGCCACGTTGTGGGCCGGATCAAAGCGCGAGACGAGCTTCGCTCGCCCGATGGGTCCCATCTGTACGCCATGACGGATGCCGGCGTCGAAGTCTTCAGCGCGGTGGACGGTCACAAAGAACAGACGATTCAACTGTCGCCGATAGGGATTGGCGTTCAGATGCTGAGCGCGGATGGACGCTACCTGGCCGTCATGGGCAACTCGACGCTCCAGTTGGTTGACCTCTCGGCTGGCAGGTCCATCGCGTCGATCGATGTCGGGTCGCCGCCCTATGGGATTCCCGTCATCGTCGGCGCCCACGCCGAGCACGTCTATGTCGTCGGCTCGACGATCGTCAGGATCGCGTTCGACGGCACTGGCCTTCGGGTCGAGCAGCGAGCGAGCGGCAGCACGTCGACGTGCAACGGGCTGGCCGCCGGGGGTGCGAATACCGCAGGGGGACTGCCGTTTCGGGTGCTCGCTGACGGGCGCACGCTCGTTGCCTTCTGCCCTGGCGACGGCCGGGTCACGTGGTTCGACCTGGTTGCCATGACGGTGACGCACGAGGTCCGAATCACTCAGAGCAACCCCTTCTGGGTTTCGCCGGTCTTATCTGCCGATGGCAACACCCTCTATCTCCATGAAGGCGGCACCGGTGCGCTCAATGCGATCGACCTGGTGCGGCACAAGCTCGTCACCTCGGCTAAGGTCGCCACGGCTGACTCCAACCCCCTGGCCTGGCTCAGGTCGCTGTTGGTTACGGATGCTTCCGCCGGTGGCATCCCCCGAACGGTCGCGGTGTCTCCGGATGGAAACTGGCTGTATGCGGTCGGCGACTTTGGCGCGCCCGGCGGGGTGACGCTGGTCCATTTGCCGGATGTGGCTGTGAAAGGTCGATGGCTACCTGATGTCTCGCTCAAATCGGTCTGGGTTTCGGCCGATGGGCAGACGATCTACCTTCTCGAAAATGGTGATCAGCTACGCGTCCTTCGAACCGATGGCTCCCAGGTCGCGAAGCTCGCCCTACCGCCAAACACGGGCGGTTTCATCGTGCCGACCATTCCATAGAGGGACGGGTTGCACGTCCCAGGGGGGAATGGTTGGTGCAACCCTCCACACCTCTGTGCCGGATTTTGAGAAGTTTATTGCTCCGTTTGTTGCGCGACAACCCCGAAATTGCGTTCGCAAACAGGCGCTCCACCCGCCGGTGACACGGGGGTCTTTCCGGCTACTTTCGCTTCGGCCGGGCCACCAGCTCGCCGCCACAGTTCGGGCAGATGCCATTCATTCCTGCGGCGCAGCTCGGACAGAAGGTGCATTCGTGGCTGCAGATCCGCGCCTCGCCACCAGGTGGCAGCGCGGCCCCGCACTTCTCGCACGACGGCCGCATTTCAAGCGTCATGTGGCCGCGCGAACCGAGCCTCAGGTCCGCCGCAGTCGGCGGCGGGCGCGCTCGTACGCTTCTTCGCGGGCCGCATCGATGCGGGCGGCGTAGTCCTTGTCGCTCTCTCCGCGGCGTTGCGGCATCCGCTCCGGCCGCTGCGGATATCGAAAGCGTTCGGAGGTGCGGATGTACCCGGGGCGCCGCTGATCCTTGATCTTTGCCAGAATGACCTGCGTCGCCTCAGGGAGGTTAGCCACGGCCTAGGCGCGCTCCATGAACATCCAGCGATGGCCTTCGAGGTCCTCGGCGCGGTAGCGCTTCCCATACTGATCCGCCTCGACGTCGCTGATGATGGCAGCGCCTCGCTGCTTGGCGTGCGCGAAGTGGGCATCGACGTCGTCGACGTAGACCAACACGCCGTCGACGATGTACGGGACTGCTGACCATTTCTGGGCCGGCTCGCAGCCCTCGCGATGGTGGCGCGGCGCCTGGTAGTCGGGCGTCGGGGTGGCCAGCATGATGACGCCATCACCGGCTTGCATTTCGCCATGGCTGAGGCGACCGTCCTTGCCCAGCATCCGTGTCCGCTCCTTGAAGCCGAAGGCGGACGACAGCCAGTCCATGGCTTTTGGCCCATCTTCGTAGGCGATCATCGGGATGACGTCGGGATAGGTCGTTGCCATTCGCGCTTCCCTCCTACAGGTACCGCTGCTCTTTCTTGCGTGCCTGCTCGTACTCTAGCCGCGCCGCATTGACCGCCTCGACCGTCGCCACCTCGGCGACCGGAACGTCCCACCAGCTTTCGTAGGACGGCACTCCCTCATAGCGATCGACCTCGATGCAAATGAGGGATGTCCGGGTCGCCTGCTTGGCGCGCGCGAGTGCTCCCCGCAGCTCATCGACGCTGCCGACCCGGACGGCGTCGGCCCCGAGGCTGGCAGCATTCGCCGCCAGGTCGAGCGGCAAGACCGCCCCCGAGGCGGTGTCGCTGTCGAGCCCGAGCGATCCGTTCTTTCGGAACCGGTATTGCGTCCCGAAACCGTCCGTGCCGAGGGACCGCGAGAGGCTGCCGATCGAATTGAAGCCGTGACTGTCGACCAGCACAATGATCAGCTTGATCCCTTCCTGAATGGCGGTGACGATCTCGCTGCTCATCATCAGATAGGATCCGTCGCCGACCATGGCGAAGACGTCGCGGTCGGGCGCCGCCATCTTGACGCCGAGCGCACCCGCGATCTCGTAGCCCATGCACGAGTAGCCGTACTCGACGTGGTACTGCTTGGGATCGCGCGTTCGCCACAGCTTGTGCAGGTCGCCCGGCATCGAGCCGGCGGCACACACGACCACGTCGCGCGGACCGGCGGCATCGTTGACCGCGCCGATGACCTCGCTTTGCGCCGGCAACGGCCCATGTCCCAGGTGGTACAGGCGGTCGACCTCGCGATTCCAATCCTTGTTCAGGCGGGCAGCGAGGTCGCGATACGAGGCATCGACCGCGTAGCCACGTAGCCGAGTGCCCAGCGCCGCGATGCCGGCGCGCGCATCGCCGACCAGGGCGAGGCCGCTGTTCTTGTGGGCGTCGAAGTCGAGCACGTTGAGGTTGATGAAGTGCACATGCCCGTTGGCGAACACCGTGTGCGAGGCGGTGGTGAAGTCGGTCCAGCGCGTGCCGATCCCGATCACGACGTCGGCCTCGCGGGAAAGGCGGTTCGCGGCCAGGGTGCCGGTTGCGCCGACCGCGCCCAAATTCGACGGGTGATCGAAGGGCAGCGATCCCTTGCCGGCCTGCGTCTCCCCCACCGGGATGCCGGTCAGCTCGACGAACTGGCGCAGCGCGTTGCTGGCTTCCGAATAAATGACACCGCCACCGGCAACGATCATCGGCCGGTCCGCCGCGTGAATCATCGCCGCCGCGCGGTCGAGCGCGCGGGAATCGGGCTCAGCTCTCGCTACGCTCCAGATCCGCTTCTCAAAAAAGCTCGGTGGATAGTCGAACGCCTCCGCCTGGACGTCCTGCGGGAGGGCGAGGGTGACCGCTCCCGTCTCGGCCGGGTTGGTGAGGACGCGCATCGCCTGCAGCGCCGACGGGATCAGCTGCTCGGGTCGGGTGATGCGGTCCCAGTAGCGCGAGACCGGCTGGAAGCAATCGTTCACCGAGGCATCGCCCCGCCATGGCACTTCGAGCTGTTGCAGGACCGGGTCCACCGGCCGCGAGGCGAAGACATCGCCTGGGAGCAGCAGGACCGGCAGCCGGTTGATCGTCGCCAGCGCTGCGCCGGTCACCATGTTGGTCGCGCCGGGTCCGATCGAGCTGGTGCAGGCCATCGTCGCCAGCCGGTTGCGCATCCGCGAGTAGCCGACGGCGGCGTGGACCATCGCCTGCTCGTTGCGCGCCTGGTAGTAGGGCAGCAGCTCAGGTTGTTCGAAGAGCGCCTCGCCCACCCCGGCCACGTTGCCGTGGCCGAAGATGCCGAAGCAGCCGGTGACGAAGCGCTGCTCCACACCGTCGCGCTCGGCGAATTGCGCCGCCAGGAACCGCACGAGGGCCTGCGCCATTGTGAGACGCATTACTTTTTCCCTCCCCCTCCCGGGGAGGGTAGGGTGGGGGCCTTCTTCTCGGCCACCACGGCCGCCGCCGCATCGACCGCCTGGGCGACATTCCCGTCCCGGGGATAGAGCAGCGACCGTCCGGCCACCAGGCCGCGCACCTGCGGAATCGCCATGGCGCGCCGCCAGATCGCAAATGTCTCCGCCTGGTCCTCCCCTGGGTCACCTCCGAGGAGCAGCGTCGGGAGGCTGGTCGACCGCATCACCCGCTCCAGGTCATCGACCGCGGGGAGCTTCAACCACAGGTAGGCCGACGTGGTTCCCAATCCAGAAACGATGGCGATCGCGCGAATCAGCGAGTCGGCGTCATCGCGGTTGTGGAGGCGTCCCTCCTCGACATGGCTGGCGAAAACCTCCACCATCGCCGGCAACTTCCGGGCGGACAGCTCGTCGATGGCATGGGCGCACGCGGCCAGCGTGCGCAGCGTCTCGGGCTCGTCGGCGACACGCACCATCATCTTTCCGCCATCAAGACCGGCGGCGACGATGCCGTCCGCAGTGTAGGCCGTGAATCGGTCGTCGAGCTCGAAGCGGAAGCCAGTCAACCCGCCACGGTTCATCGACCCAAAGACGACCTTGTTCTCCAACGCTCCCAGCAGCGCGAGGTCCTCGATGATGTCGGCCGTGCCGAGGATGCCGTCGACACCCGGCCGTTCGAGCGCGATCAGGAGCCGCCGCAGCAGCTCACCGCGGTCGGCCATCGCCATCGGGTCCGACCCGACCTTGAGCACACCGCGCGCCGGGTGGTCGGCGGCCACCAGGAAGAGTGAGCCGCGCTGGAGCAGGGGCCGTCGCCCGCGCTTGGCCAGCGCGTTGTGCACGGCGCTAGGATCGGTCGCTCGAGCCTCCGTGAGGCGTGCCAGCAGCTCGGTGGCGGCGAGAGTCACGTCCTCGAGTCTGCCACGACGGACATCTCGAAGGAATAGCGTTCGGCCGGGTAGACGTGCGAGCCGTATTCAACGGGCTTGCCGGCATCGTCGTAGCTGATGCGACGCATGGAGAGGAGTGGCGCCCCCGCGGGAACGGTTAGCAGGCGCGCCTCCCGCCGCTGGGCGCTGCGCGCGCCGATCGTCTGGGAGGCCAACCGCAAGTGGATCCCGCTCTGCCGCAGCAGCTGGTAGAGACCGGTGGCCTTCAGGCCCTCCTCCGTCACCACGTCCTCGAGTGCCAGCGGCACGAAGTTGCGCATCAACGCAATCGGCTGGTCGCTGGCCAGCCGCAACCGTTCGAAATGCAACACGCGCGTGCCCTTGGAGAGTTGCAGGCTGGAGGCGACGTCCACCGGCGCCGGCACGATCTCGTGGGCGAGCAGGCGAGTGGACGGAGCCTGACCCCCCTCCTTGAGGTCATCGTAGAGGCTGCTAAGGCGCACCGGCCGTCGCACGCGCACCGGTACCACCAGCGTTCCGATGCCATGACGGCGGATCACCAAACCTCTGTTCGCGAGCAGGGCGATCGCACGACGCACGGTGGGCCGGCTCACTCTCAGTTGTCGCGCGAGCTCGATTTCGTTCTCCAGGTGAGATCCGGATGAGAGTTGCCCCGAACGGATGGCCGTTTCCATGTTCTGGGCGAGCTGGTAATAGAGGGGGACGGGGCTTTCCCGGTCGAGCACGGTGTCGGTACGTCCTCTCCGGGCCCCCATTTCCTCACCCACTGCGGCCGCTGCCGCAGAAACCAGTTGTCATGACAACCTGACCTCAATATTATAGAGGGGTTCAGCGCAACGGAAGGATCGCGACGACCTCATGAGGAGGAAAGGGAATGCAGCGAATTAGCCGGCGGGAATTTGTCAAACGGACGGCGGTCACGACCGCCGCGTTCACCTCGCTCCCAGCGTTCCTGGCCGCCTGCGGAGAGAGCACCGGGACGAACAAGGTAACCAAGCTGGTCGTCGCGGCCGTCCAGGGCAACGAGGACGGGCCGCTGAAGAAGGTCGTGGGAAATTACAAGAGCGCGACCGGCATCGAGGTGCAGGTTGTCGAATTCCCGTACGACTCGCTCTATTCGAAGCTGGTCACCACGTTTCAGGCGAACGACTCGTCGTATGACCTGTGCATGATGGACGACCCCTGGATGCCGAAATTCGGCACCATGGGCGCGCTCCAGCCGCTCGACTCGAACTTTGGCTTCACGCGCGACCCGGACATTCCGGCGGTGGTCTACGACGTGGGCACCTGGCCTCCACCAAGTGGGCCGGTGCCGCCCACCGAGCAGAGCAAGGCAAAACACCTCTACGGCATCACCATCGTCGGCAACGTCGAGATGTTCATGTATCGCAGCGACAAGTCGGCCGCGCCGACCAGCTGGAATGACGTGCTAAGTAACGCGGCAAAGTACAATGCCGCGAATTTCTACGGCTACGTCATCCGCGGCAAGGCGACCAACCCGGTGAGCAGCGACTCGTTGCCCATCCTCTGGTCCTTCGGTGGCAACATCTTCGACGACAACTGGAAGGTCCAGCTCGACTCGACCGCCTCCATCACGGCGGTGGACTTCCTCACCCGGAAGCTGAAGCAATACGCGGAGCCGGGCGCCGAAAGTTTCGATGCTGCCGAGCGCTCGCAAGCGATGGCCACCGGAAAGGCGTACCAGTCCACCGTCTGGCCCGGCGAGATCACCGGCATCGTCGAGGACCCGACGGTGAGCCAGGTCAAGGGCAAGGTCGCGTATATCCCGATTCCGCAGGGCCCCAGCGGCAAGGGCCTGGGCATGATGGGCAACTGGCTGCTCGGCATTCCCAAGGGCTCGAAGAATGGCCAGGCCGCCGCCGACTTCATCAAGTGGATGCTCCAGACCAGCAACATGCGCAACTACGTCGCCCAGGGCGGCATCCCGATCCGCAACAGCATCCTCAACGACGCGTCGCTGGCGTCGGCGAACCCCTACTTCAAGGCGCTCGCAGCCTCCTTCGCGGCCGTGCCGAACTGGCGGCCTCGGACCGACCAGTGGGGCGCCGTCGAAACCTCCTATGGGACGGCCATGAACGCCGCGGTGGCCGGCCTGATGACCCCGGCGGCCGCCATGCAGAAGGCGGCCGGCGAAATCCGCACGCTGATGAAGGCCGCCAACTACCCGTCCTAAGCGAACCGTCCTACATTTGACGATGTGAGCCGCGTGGTCGCCGAACTCCCGGTCCCGACCGGTTCGAAACCGGTGGGGGCCGGTCGGCGCCGGCGGAGCCGGCAGGAGCGGCTCGCCTATACGATCCTCCTACCCGCGCTCGGCATCGTCTTCGTCATCGTGACGATCCCCTTCGTGATCGCGGTCTGGCAGTCGGTCACGTTGGACGACGGCACGTTCGTCGGCTTCCGCAACTACGCGCGGGCCCTGGGCAATCCCCTCTTCGTCGACGCGCTGCGCGCCACGGGCCTGTATGCCCTGATCGTTCTCCCCACCGAGATCCTCCTCGGCCTCAGCTTCGCCCTGCTGGTTCATCGCGCCGTCAAGCGCGCCGGGCTGCGGGCGACACTCTACGTGCTGGCCGTTGTGCCGCTGGTCGTCCCGCCCGTCGCCGTGGGCGTGGTGGCCCGGCTGATCTACGCGCCCGGCTACGGGGTACTGAACTACGTGTTGCATTCGCTTGGCATCACGCACTCCGACATACAGTGGCTCGGGGTCCCCATTCTCGCTATGGGTTCGGTGGCAAGCGTCGACATCTGGCAATGGACGCCATTCGTCTACCTCGTGCTCTTCGCCGGGCTGCAGACGGTTCCCAAAGAGTCGGTCGAGGCGGCACAGGTCGACGGGGCCACGTGGTGGACGCAGTTCCGCTACATCGAGCTTCATTACCTGCGGCCGCTGTTTCTCTTGATCCTGTTCTTTCGCGTGGCCGACGTGCTCCGCGTCTTCGACCATGTCTACATCCTCACCGGTGGCGGCCCCGGGACGGCCACCCAGCTGCTCAGCCTCTACATCTACCGGATCGAGTTTCGATTTTTCGACGGAGGCCAGGCCGCGGCGCTGGCCGTGATGGTGCTTGTCTCGATCAGCATCCTCTACTCGCTCGTGACGCGAGCCCTCCCGCTGGAGCGCGCCTGATGCGCAGCCGCGGTGCCGCCGTCTGGGCCCGGATCATCCTGATCGTCGCCGGCCTCGGCGTGGCCGGCTTTCTCTATGCGTTCCCGCTCTACTGGCTGATCGCGACTTCGCTGAAAAGCAAAGCGGAACTGTATCAGTCGATCACGCTCTTTCCACAGCACCCGAGCTTGAACTCCTACGCCAGCGTCCTTTTCGATCGCGGCTTCTGGGTATTGCTCAAGAACAGTGTGATCGTCTGCGCCGCCACCGTTGTTGTTACGATCGCCGTCGGGCTGGTGATCACCTACCCGATCACCCGCCTTTCCGTGCCTCCCCAGCTGCGCGTTGGTGTCCTCAACTGGGCGCTTTCGCTTCGCTTCCTCCCACCCGTCGCCGTGGTCGTCCCGTACTTTGCGATCGTCCGCACGTTGCAGATCTACAACCAGCCGATCGCCCTGATCGGCATCTACTCACTGTTCAATTTGCCGTTTGCGATCTGGATGTTGAAAGGCTTTCTCGCGGAGATCCCCATCGAGCTCGAAGAGGCAGCCCTGGTTGATGGGGCCAACCGCTGGACCTCATTCCGCCGCGTCCTCCTGCCGCTGGCCACCCCGGGCCTGCTGGCCGCCGCGACGATCGTCTTTACGTTTGCGTGGAGCGAGTTCCTCTTCGCGCTGATCCTGACCGCCACGCCGCAGTCCCAGACCTTCCCGGTCGGCGTCCAGGGCCTGGTCACCCAGTTCGAGATCATCTGGAATGACATGGCGGCGTCGGGTGTTATCGCCATGTCCGTGCCGCTCGTCCTGATGGTGATCGCACGCAAGTACATGGTGGCCGGGCTGACCTTCGGCGTCATCCGCGATAAGTGATGACGGCGATCTACCTGAACGGCGCGACGCTGATGACGACGCCGACCCAACGCGTGCTGGAGATTGCGCGCGGAACGGGGTACGCCGGAATCGAGGCACGCGCGGAGCGCCTGCTGAAGGACGCGGCCGAGGTGCGCGCCACCGCTGCCATCGGGCGGCCGAAGGACGTCCTGACCCTGAATGGCGTGGCCCTCACCGTTCAAGCCGACGGCCGGATGGACCGAAGGCTCATCGAGGATGACTTGACACCCCGACTGCAGATCTGCCAGGGCCTCGGCGCGCCGTACCTGCTGGCGATCCCCCCGCGGGCGCCGGGACTCGAAACGCGCCGGGCCATGCCGGCGACACGCGATGCCCTCGAGCTGGCCCGCGATCGAGCCGACAGGCTGGGCATCCGGATCGCTTTCGAGTTCCTCGGCTTCGGCGACTGCCCGATCAACACGCCGGAGATCGCGAGCGAGACCGTCGACGGCATCGACGGCATCGAACTCGTTCTCGACTCCTGTCACTGGCATGCGAGTGGCAGCCAGCCACTGGACGCCTTTCCGGTCGAGCGGCTCGCGCTGGTGCACCTGAATGACGCGCCCGATAAGCCGCCGCGGGAGATCGAGGACGAAGACCGTCTCCTTCCCGGCGAGGGGGTCATTCAACTTAAGACGTTGCTCGCCGCGCTCAAGGCCCATGGATACACCGGGCCCTGGAGCCTCGAGACCTTCAATCCCGGCTACTGGAAGCAGGACCCCGAAGACATCGCCCGCCGCGGCCGCGCGGCGATCGACGCGCTCCTCGCCTGATCTAAAGCCCGGAATTCAGGGCAGCAGTTTGCCCTGGATGGCCTCCAGGCTGACGAAGCCGAAAACGCGAGAGTCGCTCGAGTGATTGCGGTTATCGCCCATCACGAAGTACCGATTCGCCGGCACGATCTGAGCCTGGCCGTCCGCCGGCCAGGAGTTGTTGTAAATCCATCGCTCTGGCAGATAGGACTCACTGATGGCCTGGCCGTTGACGGACACGGTCCCATTGGTGATCAACAGCCGGTCGCCTGGGATGGCGATGATCCGCTTAATGAACAGCGTCGAGGCCTCACTCGGCGGCGTAAAGAGAACGATGTCCCCGCGTTGCGGCGGGTGATGGGCGTAGGCATGGGTGTCAACCGACACGAACTGCCCGTCGCGCAGAGCCGGTGCCATCGCATCGCCGAGGATGTGAATGGCTCGCCGGCCGACCAGCGGCTGGATAAAGGCTGGCAGGGTCTGTGCGTTCTGCAGAAGCAGGAAGACACCGGTGCCCAACAGGGTGGCAAAGACGAGGACGGCGACGATCAACACCGCCAGCGATCGCCGCTTCGTCGACGTGCCCACAGCGCTTCTCAGGCTACAGCGTCACTGGCGAGAGGCCGTAACTAACGGGCTGCTCAGCGGGTTCTCTGGCTGATGAAACGACTTGGAATCTGCACGCTGGCGGTGATGTTGGCCGCCTGCGGCGGGCCGACGACTGCGTCTGGTGGGCGTCCGACCGCCTCGCCGACCCACACACCGTCCCTCTCGCCTTCGGGCACGACCGCCTCCTCGGGTGGACTGCCCTGCCAGCTGCCGGTCGTGACGTGGACGCAAACCGCACAAGGACAGGTTCCGTCCGCAGGCTTCTTGACGTATCCGGGCGGACAGGTCAGCGGCGACCCGACCGGCGCCATCGTTCTGGACGGAACGCGGTATCGGTCCAGTGCTAAGCCGTACCTGTATGGCGGTGGGCCAGGCGCGGGCTCCTACGACTGGCCACTCGGGCGCTGGCTGCCGGTTAAGCTGCCAAGCGTCTCACCAGACGGTGCGCACTATGCCTA
The DNA here is from genome assembly GCA_035544955.1 of Candidatus Dormiibacterota bacterium. NCBI lineage: Bacteria > Bacillati > Candidatus Dormiibacterota > Candidatus Dormiibacterota bacterium. Next base: position 184,626 of record DASZZN010000009.1, on the reverse strand, counting down.
CAGCACCGACTTCGGCGCCATTCACCTCGTTGACGTGGCGACCGGAATCGACCGAACGTACAAAGCCCCCGACGGTCCGGAGACCGTCCTCTATTACGCCAAGGAAGGCGTTTACTTCAACCATGCATGGGAGGGGCCGCCCGGACCCGGGCTCTGGCTCCTCGATCCCACGACCGGCACCGTGCAGACCGTGTTCAGCGACAAGTCGGTCCAAGCGGTCGGCGGATTTGCAGCCTGGCTCCCTGATGTCAACGCGGCCGACCCCCATCCGGTCTTTTCCCAGTACAGCGGAACGAACATGCCGAACCAAATCCTGCGCCGGGATCTAAACGGCGGACCAACCGTGCCCTGGTTTTACCAGCCCGGGAAGTCGCTTGCGGTCATGGGTTTCGACCACGACAAACGTCCGCTGATCGTCGCTGAGTCGCTCGGTTCCCCGGACAGTGTCCAGATCTGGCAAGTGCCCGCGGCGAACCAGGGCCACCAACTGTACTCCGGCAGCCAGATCGCGCAGATCGTGGCCGAAGACCATGGGATCTGGTTTGCCGACCAGCAGGCCATTTCGCTGTACACGCCGGCGCGTGGTCTTCAGAGAGTCTCGACGATTGTGGCCGACCTGGCCGGCCCCTGCCGGTGACGATGATGGTTGTTGAAGTAGGCGCCCAGTAGCAGAATGTGCGCCACCAGGTAGAGCCAGCCAAGCAGCACCAGCGCAATCGCCAGCCCTCGGCCCAGCATGCTGATCTCTGAGGACAGGCTCGTGTACAGGGGGAAAGCCAGCGTCACCGCCACGATGGCCAGAGCAGCTAGGAACGCCCCTGGCAGCGCTTGTCGAATCGGCACATGCGTGTTGGGCGCCGTGCGATAAATGAACGCAATCAAAAAGGTCAGCACGACGGTGGCTGCCACGATGCCAATGAGCGGCGTTTTTGGCAAACGGTCGGTCAGGGTTGCAAGTGCGACCAGGCAGACAATTGTGCCGAGCAGCGCCGGGCTCAACCGCAGACCCATCAGGCGCTGCTTGATCACATGGCGTCCGGTCACCCCATGCAGCGCGTTCAGCGCGCCACCGATGCAGGAAAACAGCGCCGAGCAGCTCCACAGCATGGCCACCAGGTAGATAAGGCCAAGCGTCTTGGGGTGTTTGACCGCGGAGAAGATCAGGTGCCCGATGTCCGCGCGCGTGCCGACCGGAAATGCCTCGAGAATGATGCGCTCCACCTCGCGGGTCACGAGCTGGCCCGGCGACGTGATCACGAGCAGTGCCACGAGCCCGAGCGTGATGGGGAAGATCGCGATGAAGGCATTGAAGGCGATCGCCGGCGCGTAGTGGGGTGCCGGGCTGTTCAGGTAGCCGAGGAGCCAGCGGATCGGGTGGCCCCAGCGGACTAAGCCATGGGTCGGAAGCTGGATGACGGGCTCTTCAGAGGGGCGGGACAGCACGATCCGTAGAACCAGCGCCAGGAGGGAAATTTGCGGAAACCTTCGGGCACTTGTGACAGCGCGTCGACCCTCGGCTAGGATGCTGGTATGGGCGAGGAAGATACTTTTGCCCTGGTCGTCGACCGACTCATCGACGGCACCGGGCGCGACCCGGTGGCGGATGCCGTGGCGGTCTGGGAGGGCGAGCGGCTGAAGGCGGTCGGGCCCAGATCTTCCGTGCGCATTCCGCCTGGTACGCGGGTGCTCGAAGGCGACAACCTCACCTTGCTGCCCGGCCTGATGGACCTGCATGTCCACCTGGGCGCAGAGGCCGGCATCAACTTCTCCCGGATCCTGATGACGCCTGCCTCATTGGAGCTCCTGCACGCGGTTCCCAATTGCGCGGCGACGCTGCAGGCCGGCTTCACAACCGTGCGAGATGCCGGACTGACCCCGGTTGGGGTCAAGTTGGCGGTCGAGCGCAACCTCTTTCCCGGGCCTCGCATGGAAATCGCAGTCAGCATCCTGGGCCAGACCGGCGGTCACGCCGATCCCTGGATGCCATGCGGCGTGGAGGTGCCGCTGGGCGCGCCTCTCGACGTGCCCGACGGTGTGGTGGACGGAATCGATGGCATGCGGCGCAAGGTGCGCGAGGTCCTGCGGGCCGGCGCCACCTGGATCAAGCTCTGCACCAGCGGCGGCGTCCTATCGGCGAGCGACGATCCGGACGCGGCCCAGCTCACGGTCGAGGAGATCGCGGTCGCCGTCTACGAGGCAGCCGCGGTGGGCAAACGCTGCATGGCGCACGCGATGTCAGCCCGAGGGATCAAGAATGCGCTCCAGGCGGGAGTGATGACGATCGAGCACGGCTGTTTCCTCGACGAGGAAGGGATCGCGATGATGAAGGCCAAGGGCGCCGCGCTGATTCCAACGTTGGTGGCGCCCCGGGACGTCATCGCCGGGGCCGAGGGAAATCCGGGGAGCCTGCCCCCGAGGATGGTGGACAAGGCGCGCCAGACCATCCGGCACCACCGGGCCTCCGTGCAGGCAGCAATTGAGAGCGGCGTCACGGTCGCGATGGGGACGGATGCCGGCGTGGGTGCGCATGGGGAGAACGGACGGGAACTCGCGCTCATGGTCGAAGCCGGGATGACACCGATGCAGGCGATCGAAGCGACTACGCGAGTTCCGGCCGAAGTACTCCGTACGCAGGAGCGGCTCGGGACCCTGGCCGCGGGCAAGCTGGCCGACCTGGTCGCGATCGAGGGCGACCCACTGGCGAACATCGATCTCTTCACCGACCGATCCCGCGTGCGGCTGGTCGTCAAAGACGGCCGCGTCGTGCACGACACGACGCGCAGCAAGGTGACCGCCGGGGTTTAGCGGTTTAGATGCCGCGCCTCCGCGATCGAGCCCGCAGGAGGAGCGCGATAGCGAGCGCGAGTAGCACGAGGACACCGGCAACGATCCCGACGGCTGCCACTCGACTGACGGTCAGAGTGCCCACGCCCGGGACGCCCGTAAGCCGCGCCAGCTCCCCCGCGGGCCGGACCGATGCCTGTGTCGCAGCACCAGTCGAGGAGGCGGACGGTGCCGCGACCGTCGCCGAGGGCGGCGGAGATGGCGTGTCCACGGCGGATTGGCCCGCCGAAGCGGTAGGGCAGAAGTCAATCAGCTGGCTGGCGGACTCGTTGCCCGGATCGAACATTTCAGCGCTGGATAGCGCAGCTGGCGGTACGCTGCCACCGGCGACCAGCAGCCTCGTCGACACCAGGGTGGCTGTCTGCTCCCAGCGTGCTTGGGCCATGCAGCCTGCTGGTGACCAGCGATTCGCTTTAGGGTCGTAGATCTCCGCGCTGGTCAACCAGACCTGCTGACCGCCGATCGTGGTGCTGCCGCCGGCGACCAGGACCCGACCGTCGGCGATGCGGGTGGCACTGGGAGCAACGCGATCCTGGAGCATGGCTGCCGCAACGGACCAGCGATTGGTGGCCGGGTTATACAGATTAGCTTCCTTGCCTTGCCCCGTGATCAAGACCCGACCGTCAGTCAGCCTGGTCATGGTTTCTGTATTTCGCGCTGCCGTGCCGGCGTTCGACCACCGGTTGGTCGCCGGGTCATAAAGCTCCGCTCGAGCGTCGCCAAGGGTGGCTCCGCCGGCAAGAAGCACCGTTCCATTCGCCAGCAGGGTTGCGCGGGCGCCGGCGTATCCGGCTTCCATCGGGGCCGCCATCGTCCAGTGATTGCTGACCGGGTCGTAGAGCTCGGCCGTGGCGATGTAGCCGCTCGCGTTCTGGCCTCCGGCGACCAGGACCTTGCCGCTCGACAGGAGCGTGGCCGTGTGGCTGCTGCGCTGGACAGCCATGTTTTCTCCTGAGAACCAGGAGTTGGTTTCCGGGTCATAGAGCTCGGTTCGTGTCGTGCTGTGGCCGGTGTCCGCCGTAATCCCCCCAGCGATCAGCACCTTGCCGGAGGGCAAGAGCGTGGCCGTGCCCAACGCCCGCGGGACGACCATGGGCCCGGTGGGCGACCAGGTATCCAGGGCGGGGTCGTAGAGCTCGGCGCCGGTGTTGAGGTCTGGCCAACTGCCGACCACCAGCACTTTGCGGTTTGCCAGCAGCGTCGCGGTCGCGGCCTCGTGCGCCTGCACCATCCTCGCGGCTGGTGACCACGGGTTGCCCGCCGCCGTTACGTTCGCCGCGCCGGGAGAAACCGCGGTGATGGCGAGTGCCGCGAGGCTGGCAAGGCCCGATCGACCGGCAGTCGTCATCCCGTTAGTGAACGCTTGTCGGAACAAAAAGGTACGAGAGCTGGATCTGGCCGAGCCGCGGCCGTGCGCTCAGTCCTCAATCGGCCGCCCTGGCGAATCGCTCGCCGTCTACACTCTGCGGCCCCGCTCTCGAACGATCAGGCCCAAGCCCGCGACGCAATACCCGGCGATCAGCACCAGCATCAAGGGAAGAGCGTTCTGCGGACCATCGCCGGTGGTCGCGAGCGCGGGTGCCGGGGATGGTGTGGGGCTGGCCGTGGGTGTCGGTGTGGGTGTCGGTGTGGGTGTCGGTGTGGGGCTGGCCGTGGGTGTTGGCGTGGGTGTCGGTGTGGGGCTGGCTGTCGGGCCCGGCACGGTGACTTCGCTGCAGTCGGTCGGCGCCGTGATCTGATTGTGGATCAACGTCACTTGGCCGGTCTGTGCCAGAGCTCGGCCCTGGATGCTTGCTCCGTCCTTAAGGCTGATATCTGAAAGCGCCATGATGGTTCCAACAAAGGTGGTCGTCGTGTCAAGGGTTGCCGAACTGCTGACCTGCCAGAAGACGTTGCAGGGCTGAGCCCCCTCCGTGAGGTGTACGGTTGCGCCGGGTCCGGTGACGAGGGTACTCCCGATCTGGAAGATGAAGACCCCATTGCCGCTGAGCGTGAGCGTCCCGGTTAGCGTCGGCGCCGTGGTCTGACAGTAGGTGCCAGGCGTGAGAGTTTGGGTCCCGAGATTCTTGCCAGTCTCATTGAAATTGCAGGGGGACGAAGCTGCGACGCCATACGCCGTAGTCAGGTCATTCTTGGCCTGTATCGCCAGCGCGTCGGTACCAGTGTGCTGCGTCCCGTGAAGGGTTCCATCCGGGGGGCCGGTCATACCCGTGACGGCGGTGCCGGGACTCACCCCGAGATCGCCCGTAATCACCGTCAGGCCGGTGTTGGTGACCGTTGTGCCCGCCAGCACCGCGAAACTTTTGGCCTTCCCGAGGTCTGGGGCCGTGGACGCCAGCGCCGCCATCGACCATGCGAAGAGGACCAACGCTGAGACGGAGATAAGCGAGGCCATCAGGGGCCTTGTCAGCCGAGTCATTGCCGTGCACCTCCTAGAATCCTTCCCGCCAAGAAACGTGCGAAGCTCTTCGCTCAACTCAGGGGCGGATCAGAATCCCGACTCCAGTGAGAGGGGCGCGAGATGGGCCGGTGAGTCCATTTTCACTCTGCGCTCAACATTGGCGTTCTGTCAAGTCACCGAGCTCAGCATTGGTTGGCAGCGCAGTTGGACATCCCTCCGAGGCTTCGGACGATCGCCGCTGACCTCAGCCAGGGAATTTCGGCTGGTCTGCGTCGACTCCTCTCTTAGGTGCTGGCCCCAACGAGCTTCATCCCCATCTCTTCGGCGGCGATCCGCTGCCGGGCGTCGAAGGATACGAAGCGATTGATCCTTGCGACCATCGCTGTGGCGACGTGAATGGCGTCTAACGATCTGACGCTGGCCGGACGCACCTCGATCGCCCGGAGCCGGATTTCGGGAGTGAGGTCCACAATTTCGCAGTGATCCAGTAGCTCGCGAGCTGCCGCCTGGACCGCAGCGGGGGCTGCCCGCCGGCCCAAGGCGCGACCGATCTCGACCTCACTTACCGACGAGGTCACCATTGGCCGCTGGTCGGCACGAGCAAGCCGGGCCGCGTATCGATGATGCCTGTCACCCGGGGCGAGGAGCGCAACCAACACCGACGAGTCAACGTAGAGCGCTTCGAGCGATTCCTTCTTACTCACCGGTCTGTGTCACGCTGCTCCTGCAGAGCGTCCATGAGTCCGAGCTCAGGCAGCGTCCCAAGCTCCTTGATGACCTCGTCGAGCCGACCTGGCTTGGCGGGGCGCACCGCGCCGGCTTGGCGCAGACGCTCGAGGCCCTCTGTACGAGGCGGCGGAGCAAGGATCGCGACGACGCGGCCATGATCGGTGATCTCCTCAGCCACCCCGGATGCGGCCACCCGCCGTACTACCCGTGATGCATTGCGTTGTAACGCACTAATTGGTGTCGACATATGCGTATTGTAGCACGACCGGGCGCTGGACGCTGCTCGCCAGCCAGCGATTCGACAGCTTTGCGCCGATCCGCCCGCGCCGGTCGTCGGAACGTGCTCGATGGGCCTGCGGCCACAGGCTGGCGCGGTGGGAGACGCCTCCGGGCCTGTCCACGGCACGGATCGACTGAGCGTTATCGACGCGTCGATCATGCCCAACGTGCCCTCGGGCTTCACGCACATCCCCACGATCATGATTGCCGAGCGTCTCTCGGAACTGACTGGCTCGCTTCTCTAGGAGATCACCCATCGCCCGAGCGCTCCGTGGTCGCGGTCGAATCGCCGCCAACTTGACCGGTTACTGGATTCCGAGGGAGCTGGGTCAATTGGTCAGGGTTAGCAACTGAAGTTGCCAATGTGATCGGAGAACTAGCGCAAGCTATCGAACGGCTTCCCGCGCAAACTTCAGGACCTGGGCGACGGGCCGGAATGGACCGTCGTCCGTTTGCAAGCTCGGTCGATGCTCTCCTGAGAGGCCACTAGCTGCAAACGCCGGCAGGCGAGGCCCGTTGGCTGTAAAGCTCATTGATGGAACCGTTGGCCCACAGAAAAACGCCCGAGGAGCTGCCAAACCAGATCCCATTAGCATCCCGCCTGGCAACGGTGGGATAGAGTAGGCCGTTGGTTTCGGAAGCAGGCGTGGCAACCAAAAGCTGGGCCTGGTTTCGCCCCGTCACCAGCCAAACGTCCGTCTCGGCAGCCGTATATACGGACACGATCGGCTGGGTCCCGGCAACGGTAAGCAAACTCATCTGGCTGCCCGCTTTCGTAAACCAGGGCTCCTGGGGTCCGCCGTTCAGGTCATGGCGGAGAAGCCGATCAGGCGGCGAATTCGGATTGCTGGGATCGCCCGTAACTGCCCAGGCCGCCCCGCCACCCAAGCCCGACCAGGTCACGGCCCCTACACGTTCAGGATTTGGCGTCGGCAGCGGAACGACTTGCTGCAGCGAACCAGCGGACGGATCGAGTAGCCATAGGCCACCCGCTTCGCCGCAGCCCTCAGCGCAGGGATGAGTGAGATAGATTCCCTCGCGCCGCCATCCGACGACTGCGAGCAGCTGACCGCTGTACACGATGCGGTCGGCGCCGGTCTTGATGGCGACTACGTGAATGTGGGATCCACTGGGAACGATCGGTCCCTGCGCGTCGGGCGGCACAATGCCCTGCGCATAGGCATAACTGGCTCCGTCCGGCGATACGGCCGTGGTGTCGACCGGGAGCCAGCGACCGTGGCCCGGGTCGTAGCTGAGAGTGCTGCCGGAATTCGGTCCGTGCAACACCGGCGAGGCCTCGGTGCGGAAGGTGTTTGTCGCGCCGTCGAAGGTTAGCTTGCTGGCAGGATCGGATGTGAAAGCAGCGCCCGGGAAGGCCACGAAACCGCCAACCTGGTCGATAGCCACCGGTAACCTGCAATTGGGGTTGCCCGGCGAGGGACTAGCCGTCTCTGGCGTCGTGGTGGCCGCGGCGGTGGCGGTAACGGTGGCACTAGGTTGACTGGCCGAGTGCGAGGGATGCGATGCAGCCGCCAGATGGGCTTTGCTACCACATGCCGCGAGCATCAACGGCAAGATAGCAGCCGGGATCAGCCGCCTCACGCGAAGGGTAACGCCAACTGCAGCAACCGGGTTACGCACTCGGAGCCGCCGAAGCATTCATCGACCCACGGTTTCGGCCGCTTGCAGTTGTCGTCCTGTCGCCGGAACCGCAGGCGGGGCTTCTCCAGTCGACGTCTGGGCCCATGACGCCACTCGCAACATGCTCCGTCATGCGACATCTGAGCGTCGTAATCGCGGTTGAGCGAGGTCCTCACGAGATCTTCCCGTATTGAAGGCGATGGCTGGGTCAATTGGTCCGGTTTGGCAACTCTGGTGACAGACGTAGATGGCGCACTCATGGCGGTCATTAACCGCCTCGCGGTGCTTATGCCTCTTCAGCCGAACCGCACGAAACGGTGAGACGCGGTCGCTTATGGGACCGATTTCCTCGGTCTCACGAGCGGGCAGGATATCGATGGCCTCGAAACCAAACCCCTAGTTGATTCGTTAAGCAGGCAGTGAAGCGGGTAATCGTCGTCTCGCTCCTTGGGCTGTCCGTCCTAACGAGCGGCTGCGGCGCCCAGACGGCGTCACCTCCCGCAAAAACGCAAGGCCCTAGCCTGACGGCGCCTGGCTCGAGTCCCACGCCGACTACAAGTCAGGTACAGATCACGCCGCTCGCCGTGATCATCAGTGGCTTAGACATGTACCCGACGCCACCAAGCTACACCGTTTCGTTGGTGGACCTCACCGGCAAAACTATCCGGACGGCGACTGCGGCAAACCGGAGTTGGTCCGAGATCCATTTCACCGACGATGGCTACGGACATCCGACGTCCCTCCCACAAGTGAGCGCGTCCAACAATCGCGTCTATTATTTGGACGGAGAATCAGCCGTCCGCTTCGTGGCGCTCAGCGGATCGGCTGGACTTGCACATACGCTGCCGGCCGGAACACTGACTCACGCGGCGTTTGCGGTTAGTCCTGACGATCAACGCATTGCCGTGACCGTCGTTGATTACCCGAGCGTCTCAATGGGGAGCATCCATACGCGACTATATGTCGAGGACTTATTAGGTGGTGGCCACCACGTTGACCTCTTCGAATCGCGGAGCGCGGTCGAGTGGCCGATTGGCTGGCACGCTGGTCAGCTTGTCATCGGCGTAGCCGGCGGTCCATATGGCCAGAACCCGTGCGACATCTGCGCCTATCGGGCTTACGAATATCACGTCGCCGACGCGACCACTGCAACGCGGCTCGCTACCATTTGCTCCGGGCCTTCGGGTGCAGTCTCCTTTGGGCTCCCGACTCCAGCAGGGATCGAATGCGAGGTGCACTACGGCGACAGCCACCATCAGTCGCTGCTCGAGAGCTGGGATGGAAGTAGCCGTACTATCCCAAGCGACGTCTGTGGAGTTGGCGGTCCGGTATCCCCAGATGGCCGGCAAATCGCCACTGTTTTTCGTCACCAGCAGCCAGATGGTGGCTGCGGCGGTGGAGAATCCATCACTCTCGTCGACCTGTCGGGGAAACGGGTATCCACGAACGTCGGGGGTACTGCACAGGGTTGGGTAGATTCGAGGCATTTGGTTTTTCAGACACCACAAGGAAAACTGGCTCTCTTTGACACTTCGAGTGGGGCCGTCAGTCCAATGGATACGCCGGGCGCCATGGTCGGGGTGTTACCCGGAAACCTGGGCTGAGGTTTGATTACCGCAAGCTTGCTGGTGTCGCCCATTGGCGGTTAGGGGCAGAGCTGGGTCAACTGGTCAGAGTTAGCAACTCGGTTGGCCCGCCTCTGCCACCGGGTCGAACCGTCCGTGAACCGTCTCGTCCGGCTATTCTTGAGCGCCAAGATGCGACCGATACCGATGTGCCGAAAGGCAGATAGCAGTCGCGCGAATTCCCTTGGGCGATCCCACGGAGGCGGAAGCACCACGTGGGCGCCCCGGTAGCCCCCGCACCCAGTTCCGTCCGTCGCATCGCATTCTTCCTCTGGGCTACCGTCCTGTCACTGGCGTTTGGAATCGGTTTCTTCGGGCTAACCGTGCTCGTGATCGGGTGGTTCGAAAAACCCTTCGGGGTGTCCACCCCGGTCAGCGAGCTCAGTCATGGCGCGCTCGCCGGGATCATCATTACTGTAGGGTTGCTGGTCCAGCTGCGGTCGCCCGCACGCAGGATCGCTGGGGTGCAGCAGGCCGTCCTCGGGATTCTTGCCTTCCTTATCACGGCGCTGATCGGTAGTCGGCAAGAGCCCCTGCAGGCGTCGCTACTCTTCCTGGCCGCGGTGGCGATCCTGGTTGTTCTCCACCCAGCCCGCCGAGAATTCTTCAAGCGGGGGGCTGGTCCTACCGCCTCGCTGGCTGCAGTCTGCATAGTCGGGGCCGTCCCGGCTGTTGCCTACGCCATAAACATGCTTGCGCAGGCGCGTCAGTTCGTCGGCCCGCCTCACCATGCCGACCGTTTCGCGGAGATGGCGGCCGCCGCTATTGCCATCGTGCTGGTTGGCATGCTCGCTTGCTTGAAAACAAAGGGCTGGAGGATTTCGGCTTGGAGCGCCGGAGCGGCATCAATCTTCGTCGGCGCGGCATCAGTCGTGTTCCCCGACGCCCCCGGAGCCGTGGGCCAAGTCTGGGGGACGCTAGCGGTGGGCGCAGGCATCCTATTTCTCGTTCTTGCTGAGTTGGAGACCATTCGCAGCGCCGGCAAGTCTGGTTGAAGGCGATGGCTGGGTCAATTGGTCAGGTTTGGCAACTCTAATGGCCGCTGTCACTCAAGAGGTCGTCGGCGCCCTGCATCGCCTCCTGGTTCCTTGCGTCGTCGACCCTCAAGCTTGCGGTGGTGAAGGCCTAAGCCATACCCGAGCACCGAAGGGCGAGTCCAGACCAGCGCCCGTTCGTGTCATTAATTCCTGTGAGACCCTTACAGACGGTGCACAATCCAGCTCAACTCCCTAGCTTTCACCTCTTGGCCAATGCCGTCGACATCGGCGAGACACTCTTGGAGTGGGCGGATGAATCAATGGGCGTGTATGGAGGCCATTTCTTACCTAATGATCGATACGCCGAGTTCAAGCCAATCATCAGGCTGTACGCCGAGGCGGTGTCCTGGAGCGGCGAAGCAGCCACGGATCAGGCGAAGCTCACAGAGTACAGACGGCGGGTCAGTTCCCTTGGCCTCACGCTCGTAGGCCCAGACGCTCAGCCCATAACTGGGGCGCAAATAACCATTACAGACCTGATCGAAGAGATCAATGAGGCCGAGGTCGAGGTTTTTATGGACTATCCGGGGCTGCTTGATCGATACCGAGAGGGCCGTCGGGTGTTCTGACCGGGGCGAAGCTGCGCGCCTACCGTTTCATCGCGCCGGCCAGTTGCACCCCCATGGTATCCGTGGCTGGCTGAAGGCGATTGGCTGGGTCAATTGGTCGGAATTAGCAACTCTCTTGGGGAGCGTTGACGCCAGCCTTCGTCTGTTACTGAGGCGGCTTCCGCTTGATAGCAATGCCATCATGCGCCTACGCCGCCGGACAACCAAGAGTGAGCCACGTATCCTTAATAGCCAACCGGCGTGCCATCCGCCATCGCGATGAAGGGAGAGGCAAGAGAGGAGATCAGAAGCATGGGTAACCCTGTAGTTCATTTCGAAATCCGCGCGCGGGACTTGACGCGCCAGAAATCGTTCTATTCCGCGCTCTTCGCTTGGGAGCTGGGCCCCGAGAGCGAGCTCTTGAATTACTCGATGATCGATACCAACCCTGAGCACCGCTACGCGACGCCAGGCGCCGGGATCCCGGGCGGAATCATGCCGTCGCCGTCAGGTTCGCCCGGGCTGACGTTCTATGTCCAGGTTGACAACCTCGAAGCCGCCCTCGCACGAGCGCGTTCGCTCGGAGCTTCGACGGTGGTGCCCCCGACGAAGCTTCCAGCTGCGGCCGCCCGGTTTGCCGTCATAAGCGACTTAGAGGGGAATGAGCTCGGACTGCTCGGTGTCTGAATTAGCTGGGCGAGCGCTGCGAGAAGGGAGGAGATAGGCACCCGCCGTCGCGGGGAGCCACGCGGCTGGACGCATGTCCGTTGACAATGGGATTGACGGTGCGGACTGGCCTGGAGCGGGGACCATATTTCGACCGAGCTGCCTCGAAAATGGTTCCCTGGAAAATGTAAACCAGATTCGTGACGCGGCGTCGCTCATGCGACGCAGGTAAGTCGAAGGCGATGCCTGGGTCAATTGGTCAGATTTGGCAACTCGCTTAGCCCATCTGGGCCGTGATTTCGCCGCCGGACTGAATCGTCTTCTCACAGCAACAGGGCCAGCTAACGGCGGGCCGAAGGCGGGGCTCCACGGCGCCCTATGCTGGTCGCCGGTGGATCCGACCACGTCAGCATGATCCAGACGGTTTGCGGTCCGATCGAGCCGGAGACGCTCGGGGTCACCCTTGGGCATGAGCACCTCCTGATCGATCTGCGTGGGCTGTGGAACGAACCCGCGACCGACGAGCGCCGGGCCCTGGCACAGACGCCGGTCACGGTGCAGTCGCGGGCGACCTGGGTCCAGAACCCCTATGAGTCGCGCGACAACCTACTCATCGACGACGAGGACGCGGCGGCCGAGGAGCTGCGCGCCTTCGGGCAAGCCGGCGGGCACAGCGTGATCGACATGACGGTCGACGGCCTCGATCCAAAGCCAGAGGCGTTGCGGCGCATCTCGCAGCGCAGTGCCGTCCAGATCGTTGTGGGGACTGGCGTCTACCGGGCGTTCGCGCATCCGCCCTGGGTCGCCGGAATGACCGTCGACGAGCTTGCGGCCCGCTTCGTTGGGGCGATCCTGGTCGGCATCAACGGGACCAGCGTGCGCGCCGGCCTGCTAGGCGAGCTGGGCACCTCCTCACCCATCCTGCCCGAGGAGGTCAAGGTACTGCGCGCTGCGGCCCGCGCGCATTTTAAGACCGGGGTGTCGATCAATGTCCATCCCGCGATCTTCCATCGCGAAGGCCCACGTATCCTCGACATCCTGCAGGCGGAGGGCGTCGATCTTCGGCGGGTGGCGCTGAGCCACATGGACGAGCAGCTCGACTACGATTACCACTGCTCGCTGGCGGTCCGCGGCGCCTGGCTCAGCTTCGACACGCTGGGCTCGGAAGAGGTCTTCGGGCCGGATTCAAAAGAGCCGACCGACGACCAGCGGCTCGATGCGCTCCTCCGGCTGCTCGAAGCCGGGTGGTCAGCCCAGATTCTCCTCTCGCAGGATGTCTGCACCAAACTCCAGCTTATCCGCTTCGGCGGCAACGGGTACTCTCACGTGTTGAAGGCGATCGTTCCCCGGCTCCGGGCCGCCGGCGTGAAGCAGGACACGATTTCCAAATTACTTGTCGACAACCCGCGCCGCTACCTGACCGGCAGGCCGTAGGGGCGGCCTGCCTATATCTCGGTTCTGCAACGGCAGACTGTACCTTCACCTCGCCGGCAGACGCCGAGGTCGGTTGAAGGCGAAGGCTGGGTCAATTGGTCAGAGTTCGCAACTCTGTTAGCCGAGGTCACCGAAGCAGTCGCTGTCTCTCTGCATCGTCTCCTGGGCGTTGACGTCAGCTCAGAATGACCACGCCCAATGAGATCGCATACCTTTGGGCCAGCCTTTAGACAACGATCAGCGACGGCCTCTCAATCCAGCTACGATTCAGCTTCGGGAGATGATGACTTTGCCTAACATGGAGCTACTCGCGCGTGAAGAGGCTGTTCAGACGCGAACAGATTTGGCCGCTTTTGTCCATGCGCTTCGAGACGATCTGCGCGTGTCGGAAGACGATTGGGAAAATCCGACGCTCGACCGCTACCTGGAGGCGCTGGCGGCATGGATTCACGACATGCCAGGCTTTTTCAAGAACCAGCATATCGAGGAGCCCCGTGAGCCGTCATGGGGCCTGGTGGCTAAGATCCTTCACGCTGCGAAGACCTATGAGTGAACAGATGCCGCCGAGAGAAGGCGGTTCGTCCGTGGCCTGGCTTGAGGCTCGGGTCGTCCGCGGCGTCGAGGAACCGATAGTGGACAATGGCTGGGTCAACTGGTCAGGGTTAGCAACTCTCATCGCTGAGGTAGACGAGCTTCCGAGGAGGCTAATCGGGAGCCTTCTCGGCACCATTCCATTCTTAGAGAAGCCCGATCTATGATCCAAAGCAGGACTTAGGACCCGGCTCCGGCGGAGACCGGAGAATACGGTATTTTCAGCGAGATGCCGCGACCGGAATCTCAGTCGCTCGAAGTGTGTACCCGGGCATTGCGCCGTCGGTCTCTCCCGGTCCTCAGGGAGGGATTGATCGCATACCTACGTTCCTGCGAGCCTGTCCTCGACGACCGTGACGTCATGGTCGGCCTTGCTCCTTTCCATGACTGCGTTAGGCGTCTCGGCGGCGATCCCGCCGCCGTCTTCGATGAGGTGGCCACCAGTCTGGGTCCCGAGCTTGCTGAGATTGCGCGGACATTTGGCGGCCGATCAGATGTGACCCCCCGGGCCTTCGGCTATGCGGTCGAGCTCCAGGCGGATGGACCCAAATACCGACGGGGACCAGTCGGCTCCGACTAGCTTCCTCGGTGAGGTTGCTCTACGTAGCGAAGCAAGATAGGCGTGAGTGCGCTTGAAGGCGATGGCTGGGCTGACTGGTCAGGTCTGGCAACGCTTGCGTCTGATTTCGGGGGCCTCCCTGGCCGCATTGGCTGCGCGCTTTCTTGTCGAAGCGGCCGCCGCATACGGCCAGACTAGAAACCTACGCGGGAGATCTGCCATGAGCCCCGACTAAAGCTTCGCCTCAGTCGCCGAGCTCGTGCAGCGCGAATCGAGGCCTCTACCCCCCGCCTGCACTAAAAGCGGCCGACAGAACGGCCATGAACACTACCGGCCAGCCGACCGTCAGACCAATCGAGAGGCCGAGACCAGCGGTGGCCATTAGCGTGGCCACCTGATCATGTTCTTTCCGCCGAGCCATAATGCCCAGCACGATCGCCGTGCCGGCCGCAACCAACCACACCACAAAGCTCAGGCCGAGGAAATCGACGGCGTCGAGCCGGCCAGAAAACAGCGCAAAGAAATACAGCGCGGGAGCCAGGCAGATCAGTCCGCCGACAAGACTTTGGGCCGAAAGCCTACGGTCCAATTGCGCCTGCCGCCGCACGAAGGACCAGATCGCGATACCGAGCAGCAGCGCTCCGAGGATGAGACTGCCCCAGCCGACAAGACCCGTCGCAGGTCCGAATGGCGGTAGAAATTCCTGATCGGTGACGTATCGTTCACCGCCCCCCGCAGGGTTGAGCGCGGTAAACGCCACGAGCCGGTGAGGGGTGCTTTCGATCTTGACCTGGTCGCCACGAGCCAGGGGCGGCGTATTCGGTTTCATGGCGCCGGTAAACGACCATGACTCGGTCCAGTTTGCTGTTCGGCTCACGCTGAGTACATGCTCACAGGAGTCACAGTTCCACGAAAAGCTGTCCACCGAGGCTACGTAGGCGTCGACTGGTCCCCTGAAGAACACAACACCGAGCACAAGCAGGACCGCACCGGCGACGCCGGCAATGCCCGGCCCCCAGCCCTCAGGGAGTCGCATCGGCACCGGGCTTCCGTGTTTCGTGTTCTTTAAAAGCCAGAGCCGTGCCACCAAGCAGCACCACCGTGCCCAAGGCGATCATGTAAAAACCGATGTCGAAGCTGAACGAGATGATATCTGTGGTCTCCGGTAAGCCGATCGCGTTGACGGCGAGAAGGACAGATACAAGGCAGACCAGCGCGACGAAGAGCATGGTGACTTTAAGGCCGGTGCCTCCGCGGCCCCTTAGATAGGCCGCGGCAAAGACCGCCATCGCAGCCGCGATGATCAGCAGGGTTGTGCCGGCGAGATGGATACCTGATTGGGTCGAGGTTTGGCCACCCTGTTCAACCGTTCGTTGCCACGGCAGAAACATTCCGACACCAATAAGGCATGCACCCACTAGCAGCGACGCCCCAATCCGGCCTCGGCTCAAGAACTGTGCGACTCCTTTCCGAGAGGCTTCCGTGGAGATTCGTTCGCCCGCCGCCTCTTGCAGTGGCCCCACGCAGCTATCAACGCATTCTTGTGGTGGAAAGTATCGCTGGCCGTCGGCTTGGTCTGATTCTGATGAATCGTGAACGGAAGGTTGTCGAAGGCGTTGCCCCCTCTCGTGAGAGGACCGTGCTCTCTGCCGGAGGCCGAAATGCCGTAAACGAAAGTCGAAGTCAGAGCCTGACAGGTAGGCCCCTGTGGTTAGGGGCCATTTGCGCCCACTTTTGATTGAAGGCGATGGTTGGGTCAACTCGTCGGGGTTGGCAAAGTCACTGGCCGCACTTAGTGGCGAACCCCCCTAAATGATCCGGCCGTTCCAGCTAGCGGCTAACTTTCATGTGCCCCGAGCCGTCGCCACGTGCTTCGCGACGGCCACCGGAAACGCGGGCGGTAGCATTGCCGTCGCTCAGGCGATAACTAGCGAACTCTTAACCGCTTCACACCCTCCGAGCACTTGGGTTTTGTCTGCCGGAATCCACTGGCAATTGAGGAACAGTTCGGTCTTGTCTTGGAAGAGAATGTAGGCATCAAGGTCCACCTTGGTGGTCCCGCTCATGGCACCCGTAATGTGGTACGCGAACCCTACGGCTCCGCCTACTGTCACCCGTTCCTGGCTGCTTATCGATTCGGCAGTCGGCCAGAACTGAGTCTTGCCGTGGTCAATCTCAACGCTCGCCTTCGCAAGCTCCGACTCCGTCATCGGCTGAGGCAAGGGATGAACCCCTACGAAAATGTTGTCCTTGTCGGATGGGAGGTCAGTCGGACCAAGCCACGTTTGGTGTTCGATCGCTGAATTCGGTTGATCTTGATGACCTAAGACCGGCTCGAAACCCTTTGGGACGACGTAGGAGTACGGGGCGCCTGAAGGCGCAATCCGCTCCGGGCGAGGGCTCTGTGCGACTCCACTAGCGCCCGACGTGCAGCTGGTGAGGCCCACGGCCCCCACCAGCGCGATGACACTGGCCCTCAGTCGTATGCGTGAGATGCGCGCCCTTTCCTGGCCATTGAATTCTCGAACCAAATCCTGCCGCTCACAGGTTTGTGTGATCCAACCACCCACGACGGACGGGCGCCGGCACAAACGGCTAACCATCAGTCTGGCTCTGTGTCGCTCAAGTTCGGCACCTCAACCACTTCAAACGCTCCCCCACCGACAGAAGTATCGGTGTTCTTAGGTCTGGGCGGCTCCGGCGTACGTCGTGCCTCGCGACGATTGGCCTGCTGCCGTAGTGCCGAGTGTGCTCTACGCGTTCCGGTGTCAACTCTTACGGACACGGGTTTGGAGGACTGGAGTCCGCAGCCGTGCAGACCCAGATTGTCACCACACCGTAGAGGTCCTGAGAGGAGACGACGATCGTTCCGACGTAGTTGGTAGCACTCTTCCGCTGGAAATACATGCCCTTCAGGGTGCTGCCGGAGGCCACGCGTGCATCTACGGCCTCCCAATCGCCGTCGTTCAGATGCCGCCGATAGAACGCAACCACCATCGCCTGGCTGTCGACGGTTAGCCACTTGCCAACAAACGTCGTGCCGGGGCTTGACTCGATCAAGCTCAAGCTCGCTGGATGGTACAAAGGAAAGTCCCCTGGGAAGTTCTGGGGCAGTGGAGCCCCAGAACCTGAGGAAGCATCGGATCGCTCTAGTAGCCCCTGAAAAACGGACCCTCCAACGACCAGAACTACCGCCACTCCGACGAGCGCGCCGACAACCAAGAGCAGAACGCGAAGCCGGGTACGCTTCCTAGGCCTGCGAGCAGGAGTTACCGGCTCCGGCTGCCCGTCGATCCCAGCGATGTCGCATCCCTCCTTAGGCGTCAACGGCGTCGGCGCACCAGCGCCCTAGCGGCTGCAGCATACTCGGGTCGGCTGTCGACAAAGGACGCATGATCGGACCGAAGGGATCTATCTGCGGAAGCTCCCCTACGAGGGCATCTCTCCTCCCGGTCTCTGGCTCCTGGACCCCATAACAGGCGCGGTCCAGCTGGTTGCCCGCGATAGTGCCCTCGGATCGCCTCAGGCGGGCGCCGTGTGGGTGAACGCCGTTGATCCCGCCGATGGGAGCGCCCTGCGTGACTCCTATTCGGGGACGCTTCTTCCCGACGAGGTGATGCGGCAAGACCTCAAGTCAGGCGCGACGGTCGTCTGGTTCTACCGGCCTGGCCACAGCGTCCACCTTCTCGGCCTGGACCAAAGCGGCCACCCGTTTGTCCTGGTCGCCTCCGGGCAATCGTCCGCCGATTCCGTGGAGCTGTGGTTGGTGTTAACTCCGGGTTCAGGTCAACGGGTCTCATCGAGTCCTGACGGCTTTGACTTATCGGCGCTCGTGGGATACGGGCATGCGGTCTGGTTCAGCGGCGGGTTCAGCGGCTCAAGAGGCGTCTTCGTTTATACGCCCGCCGGTGGCTTCCAGAAGATTCCCGGACTCACTGGTCAGGTCGCTGGACAATGTTCGTAAGATCAGACCGTCGCCTGTCATACACCTCGAGTTATTCAGGGGGCTGAAGGCCCTCAGCTTGAAGGCAATGGCTGGGTCAGTTGGTCAGGTTTGGCAACTCTCCTGGCGGATGTTGATGGCCGAATCACCCAGGCGCTCAATCGAGGAAGATCCCTCCTCGCGTAACCTCGTCTCATCGCCCGCTGTTATGTCAACATGAAGCGCATCGTCGCGTCGGCGTGCCTCGCCCTTGCCGCGTGCGGTCAAGCCAGCAATTCCCCCACAGCCTCAAGTACGTCTGATCACGTAGCGACAACTCCGACGCCGTCCAGCTCGCCACGTGAGGTCCTTTTTGCTGCAAGCCTGGGACAGCCATGCGGTCTCAACTGCACGAGCACCGTCGCCATCCTCGGCCTGGACGGTCGCATTCGCGCGCAAGCCACGTTCTCGCCACCACCAACGCCGGCGCTCGGATGTGAGGGCAGTTTCGTCGCCGCCACGGCACAGGTCGCTGCGGGGAGTGTCTACTACCTGGACGCGAATAGGGCAGTTCATCGACTCAGCGCTACTGGCCACAACCAGATCGTGGCAAGATTTCCCGTTCTCACCAGCCAGGAACTCACCTGGTTCGCCGTCAGTCCCGATGGGACGAAGCTGATTGCCTCAGTCATCGCCTGGCCGCCCCTGGTTTCGCCGACGATAGATCCGTCGCAGGGCTGTCCCCAGCACGTCCCTGGGGACGTACGGGAAGAATTGGAGCTGGCGACGGCGGGCGGGTCAACGACGACCATCTGGGCCAAGACCCTGTCAGGCGGAGTGAAGGGACCGCCGGCCGCTCTCCTGGCGGTCGCCGGCTGGGATGGCATCGGGCCTGTGGCAACCACTGACACACACATGGCTTATATCGGCTACGTGGAAGGTACGGTATGGCTCGGCCCGGCCGCGCACCTCGATATGCAAGGACAGGTCGGCAGCGCGATTGGGGGCTCCGATTGCAATCCGTCTTTTGGGGATCTTCCCGACGGTTGGCTGGTCTGCTACGACCCCAAACATCCAACCGTCAGAGATGCCAGTGGGCACACTCTCTGGAGCCTAAAGCCCTTAGATCCGAACGATAGCTTTACCTACGGTGAAATTGCGCTGTCACCAGACGCATCGCACGTAGCCTTCAACCTGGACAGCAACTGCTGCTACGTCTTTGACTCCAGCGTGATCCGGAGCCGCGATGGTGTGCGAATCGGGCTGGGTGCGAAGTTCCAGCCTCAAGGGTGGCTCGATGCGGCAACCGTCATCGGCCAAAAAGGCAGCGTTAAGCCGACCTGCTCGGGTTGCCCACCGAGCTTTGTGTCGGGCGGTTTGGCGCTCATTCGCGTAACAAACCCAACGAACATCATCGACCTTGGCCTTAACGGCAGCTTTCTCGGGTTGGTACAGGGCTCTTCTGGCTAGATTCTCGGCGCTGGCGAGCGGCCCGACTTGAAGGCGATGGCTGGGCCAACTGGTCAGAGTTGGCAACTTTGCTTGCCGACGTGGGCGAAGCTTTCGCGTCTGCGTTGCGTCGAATTTTATTGAACCGGTCTTAACGCGTTAGGGGTTGGCAAGCGCTAGGCGCGTGACGACGATGGCCAGGGCAATGCCAAGTGCGACTTGCGGGACAAGCACCCACGGGGTGGGCGTGGTCAGACGAGAAACGGCCTGGGCGTACGCACCGCCCGGCTGCTTCGTCAGTGCTAGGTTGCGCCCTGCAGAGATTGCGATTGCTGCTCGACACATGTGAATGATGAAGCCGACGACCGAGATTGCCATCGGGGCGGCGGCGACTATTAGCGGCCACGTCTTGGAGGAGCGATCCCATGACTTTATCGCATAGCCAACGAACAGCAACGCCGCTCCGGTGCCAGCCCAGGCCGGCATCCATGCGCCCATTGCCATGGTCTCGATCCAACCATTCTCGATAAGTGTCAGGGCCAGAGTCTGGTCGGCCGGCGGGGAGCTACGCAGACCCACCATTGAGCGCAAAAAGCGACGCGCCGTCCAGGATGTGTCTAACACGTGACAACGGCCCGCCGGCGGAAAGCGATGGCGCCTTCAGTTAGTCCAATAGTAGAGTGCTCTGAGCCGCGTAGCGTGGTTGGTCGCACACTCGTGAAACGTGTCTTGGCCGAGCAATCCAGCGCAGCTTGTGTTGACCCAGGTAAGCAGCCGTGGGCGTAACGCAGCGCCGGCAGCCCAACGCTTGAAGGCGATGGCTGGATCAATTGGTCAGGTTTGGCAACGCTCGCTCATGAAGTTGGTCCTGCGATCGCCCTAAGACTTGAGCGGCTTCTCGGGACTCATCGGCTGCGGACTCGACGAATAGGTCGTTGACCGGATTGCTGCCGACGGCTACGATCTGTTGACTCACGAACAGCGGCCGGCTACCTCACCGACCGCGGTCGAGACCATTTGGGACTTTGCATCGGGCGTGTACAAGAAGACTCCCTTCTTGGTCCCAAACCAGAGTCCGTGGTTATCTGCCAGCGGAGTACCAAAGCCGACAAAATCAGGAGAATTCGAACCAGGGCCGGCATAGATCTGCTTCCCGATTTCGGGACCGGTAACCAGCCAGAGCTCCTCGGACGTTGACGTTCCGGCGTCCGTTGGCGAGCCCACGGTCACGATTGGATGCCCCAGGCCGTCGACGCCGATGGCACGGACCTCCTTACCCGGCCGCCGAAACCAGGGCCTCGCGATGCGACTCTTGAGATCAATCACCACGAGGCGGTCCTTGAAGAAGGCCCGAGCCATCGGATTGGTCATGCTCGGAGGGGCCTGGTCGCCGGGCGCTAAGTCGCTATACCAGGCCGCGCCTCCGGCGACGTAGTCAACGGTGAAATCCTGCGAAGTAATAGGGGTCAGGGAGCGAGCTTGCGGGTCCAGCCGCCACAGGCCCGAGTTCGGTGCGTCCGCGTAGCCGATGGCAAAAAGGTAAATACCCTCCGGCTCGTAGTCGATCACCCCATAGAAGCCGTGGTCGTAGACAACCCGGTCGGCCGCCGAAGCCACATCCACGACGTGAATCCGGCTCCGCGGACCATTGGCGTCGTTATAGGACTCGGCGTAGGCATAGTGGGCGCTGTCAGGCGAGACCGCGGCGACACCGGCAGGTAGCCACCGGCCGAATCGACGTGTGAAGGTGGCAACCCCAGGGCCGCCGTATAGATATGGCTTCACCACCGACTTCACCAGTCCGTTGGTCCCCGGGCCCTCGAAAGCACCGTTGGGATCGAGTGTGAAGGCGGCGCCCGGAAACGTAACAAAGCCGGCCTTTAGCGTCCCACTCGAATAGTCGGCTGATTGCTCGAAATCCGCGAGCGGCAGCCTGCACGCGAGACTTCCTGGCGAGTTGCCCGCGGTGGCCGCAGTGGCTGATGAGGAGGGCGCGGATGGACTGGCGGCCTGGGTGGCGGCTGGGCCAGATTTAACCCCCGGGCCACAGGCCGAAACGACTACCAGTCCGACGAGGAGCAACCGCTTCACACCGCTAAGAACGGCTGGGGTAGGCAGGCCGTTACGAGCACCTAGCGAGGACTCTTGCTGAAGGCGATGGCTGGGGCGGTAGGATTCGAACCTACGTGTGGCGGATCCAAAGTCCGCTGCCTTACCACTTGGCGACGCCCCAATGGTTGCGGTTCGCCCCAAGTATAGGGTCGCTCCGTTTCATCTAAGCGAAGAACGGGCCGGAGCGAGTCGGCCCGTTCATGAACGCCCCTGGCAGGGTTAACGCGGCATCGACGTGGTGATGCTGTGCCACAGCTCGTGAACCTGCTGCCCCAGCAACGTTAGGGCACCGATCACCACGAGCCCGATCAGCATCAGGATCAGGCCATACTCGGTATAGCCTTGTCCACGCTTGAGCTTCTCCACAGCGGCCCCATCGTAGAAGCGCCAGGGAACCCGCCGATCCCCCGAATGGCGGGTTTCGCTACGCATTGCTCAGGCCGCCGGCTCCTGTGGAATCCGTATCCAGCCTTCGCGAATGCCGCGTGAAACCGCCTCCAGCTTCGAATGTACGTTGAGCTTCGACAGGATGTTCTGTACGTGCGTGCGGACAGTGTTGGGCGACATCTTCAGGGTTTTCGCGACGGATTCGTTGTCGTGGCCCAACGAGAGCTCGCGCAACACTTCGAGCTCCCGCGGCGTGAGTGGCGTCGCCGGTCCCGGTTCATCCTTCTTTTGTAGGCCGCGCAAGAGGCGGGCCAGCATATAGGGCGCGATCAATGCCTCGCCGCGCGCCGCGCTGCGTACCGCCTGTACCACTTGCGCCGCGGTTTCGTGCTTGCTGAGGTAGCCGGTGACGCCAGCCTGAATGGCCGACTGCAGGACCGACTCTTCTTCGTCGCTCGTCAGGATCACGACCTGGGTCTGGGGCCGGCCCTTCTTGATGGCGGCGGCCGCCTCGATCCCCGAGCCGTCGGGCATGTGCACGTCGAGCAGCACGACGTCTGGCCCGAGCGCCTGGGCCGCGCGGATCGCCTCCTGCACCGTCCCGCCCTTCCCGACCACTTCGATGTCGCCCTCCGTTCGGAGGATGGTAGCTAGGGCGTCGGCGAAGACGGCGTGGTCGTCGACGATGAGGACCCGGATGGCTTCCACAGGGGTAGAACGAAGCTAAAGGCCGAGCCCTTGCCCCATTGGCTCTCGACCGCCATGTGGCCGCCGTGCGCCTCGATGATCGACCGGGTGATAAAGAGGCCCAACCCGGACCCACCGATGTTCATCGCGCGCTTGTCGAACAGGCGAGTGAACTTGTTGAAGAGCTTGGGAATGTCCTCGTCCCGGATGCCGATCCCCTCGTCATGGACGGAAACCTTGGCCTCGCCATCTTTGGTGGGGGCCACGATCACGGCGATGTTGCCGCCGCGAGGCGAGTACTTGACGGCGTTGTTCAACAGATTCAGGAGCGCCTGCTGCAACCGCCGGCGGTCGCCGCGGACGACCAGGCCCGGCTCGACGCGCACCCGCATTGGATAGCGACGCGGGTCAACCGGAAAGAGATCGACCACCTCCTTGACGAAGTCGGCGAGGTCGAGCCGCTCGAAGTGATAGCTGAACTGGTTGTTCTCGATCCGGTTGACGGCGGCGAAGTCCTGCACCAGATCGGTCAAACTGGCGGCGCTCCGATGAATCCCGTCGACGAGCGCGCTCCGTGTTTCCTGGTCGAGACGGTGCTGCTGGGTCAGCAGGGTTTCCGCCTGAGTCTTGATACTGGCTAGTGGTGTCTGCAGCTCGTGCGCCACCATCGAGACGAAATCCGAGCGGACCTGGTCAATCTCCTCCAACCGCTCGACCCGTTCTTTCTCCAACGCCTCGCGGCGGCGGGTCTCATCGAGCTGAGTGGCGCGCTCGATCGCGGTGCGCAACGCGCGGTCGAGCCGGCTTCGCACATCACCGACCAGCAGGCCGGCGACCAGGGCGACGAAGAGGAACAGGAACACGCGGCCGACGACGAAGCCGGGCGGTGGCGACACCGTGGCGAACCCGGTGAGCCCTCCAATCACCGTATACAGCACCGACACGACGATCGCTGTGGCGAGCGCGCCCGGTAACCCGAGCCGAACGGCCGAGGCGATGATCAGCAGATAGAACAGCAGGGAGAAATCGGTCGGCGCGCCGTAGCCACCGGAGAAATAGAGGATGCTGGTCGCCACGAGGAGGTCGATCCCCGTGGTGAGAAAGCCAAACCAGCGCCCGGGTTTGTAGCCGCGAACGAGGACGACTGACACCACTAGGTTGACCAGGCCCCAGGCCAAGAGGATGGTGTCGACGATGACCACCGAGGCCTGCGAGTTCCGGTTGCCGAAGTGGTTGAGGATGACGGCAGCGGCCAGCACCACCCATCGGCCGACCACGGTGATGCGCTCGGCGCTGGCCAAAATGGCGGACTGGCTGTCGCGGACCACGACCGAGTAGTCGCCATTTGTGAGCTCGGCGTCCGCCACGGCCGTATAACGCGCTCCCGGCTCCGCTCCAGCGTCAGACGTGCGCGATAATCCTATGGATCGCTCACCATGGGGATGGTTTGACCGCAAGGGGGATCGGCTTCGACGCCCGCCTGATCGGGGCGCTTGGCATTGGGCGCTATATTAGCGGGCTGCTTCCGCAACTGGCCCGCCTCCTCGGCGACCGCCTGACAGTCGTCGCAAACCGCCAGGATGCCGCAATCGTCCGGTCGCTGATCGGCGGATCGTCCCACTTGATGACCGTCAACGCCCAGCCCTATCGCCTCGCGG
Source organism: Candidatus Dormiibacterota bacterium (assembly GCA_035544955.1). Classification (NCBI taxonomy): domain Bacteria; kingdom Bacillati; phylum Candidatus Dormiibacterota; species Candidatus Dormiibacterota bacterium. The sequence goes on along the minus strand of DASZZN010000009.1, from coordinate 160,057 downwards.
AGCAGTCGTTATTGCCGCTCACCCTGATCCGGGCCGACCTGGCCCTGATCCATTTCCCCCACTACAACCTGCCGCTGATCAAGCCCGGTCACTTCGTGGTCACGGTGCACGATCTCTTTCCCTTTCAGTTTCCCGAGATCCACTCCGGCGCCTTGCCCCGAGGTGTGAACCAGATGTTGATGCGCAACGCGGTCCGGCGCGCCGAGCGGATCATCACGCCATCCAGGGCTACGGCCCTCGCGGTGAAGCAAAGTTTTCCGCGTTCGGCCGACCGGGTGCTGTCGATCCCCGAAGCAGCCGACGATCGCTTCACCAGCCGGCGCAATCCGGAGGCCGAGGCGGCCTGGCAGATGCGCCTCGGGATCCGCCCGCCGTACGTGTTCTACCTCGGTCAATGGAAGGCTTACAAGAACCTACCGGTCCTGCTCGAGGCCTTCGCCCGCGTCCGCCGTACCCACCCCAACGCTCAACTGGTCATCGCCGGCGACGACCCACGCCATCCTGAAGTCCGAGAGCGCGCGGCCGCGCTCCCCGAGGGATCGGCCGTCTTGCCCGGTCGCCTCCCGGAAAGCGCCGTTCCCGACCTTTACCGCGGCGCGGCGATGGTGGTGCTGCCCTCCCGCGCCGAAGGCTTTGGCCTGCCGGTGATCGAAGCGATGGCCTGCGGGGTCCCGGTGATCTGCAGCGATCTGCCGGTCCTCCGTGAGATCGCCGACGGTGTGGCGGTCTTTTGCGACCCGAACGACCCGGCCGCCTTCGCCGAGGCCATCGACGCGATGCTCGACGCCCCCGCAAACGCCGGCCGCCGGCAGCTGGGCATCGAGCGGGCGCGCACCTTTACCTGGGAGCGGGCCGCGCAGCAGACGGTCGAGGCCTACGAGATGGCGCTCGGGGTTCGGCTAGTAGGCCCGGCGCTGGAAGAATACCCGGGCCGCCGTCAGGATGAGGATCTTCAGGTCGAGCGCTAGCGACCAGTTCTCCACGTAATAGATGTCATACATGGCCCGATCCCCGAAGGCTTCGCCGCCGCGCAAATCGTTGACCTGCGCCCACCCCGTCAGGCCGGGCCGCACCTGGTGGCGCTCCAGGTAGCGCGGGATCTCTTCGCTAAAGCGCTCCACCAGGAAGATCGGCATCGGGCGCGGCCCGACCAGGCTCATGTCGCCCTTGAGGATGTTGAAGAGCTGGGGCAGCTCGTCCAGGCTGAGCCGGCGCAGCACCCGCCCCACCGGCGTACAGCGATCGTCGTCCGGGGTCGCCACGACCGGCCCGGTGTGCGCCTCGGCATCCGGGATCATCGACCGGAACTTGTAGACCGTGAACCGCTTGTCGTGCAGCCCCACCCGAGGCTGGCGGAACAGGATCGGACCCTGTGGGGAGGTGATCTTGATCGCCGCCGCGATGATCAGCATGATCGGGCTGGCGATCAGCAATCCGAATGCGCTGATGATCATATCGATCGCGCGCTTGACGGCCGCCGTGATCCCACGAAGCCGGCTGTGGCGGATGCCGATCAGTGGCAACCCATCGATGGCGTCTGCAGCGGCTCGTGTGCTCATGACCTCGAGGAGGTCCGGCACCAATTTGAACTCCACGCGGAGATCGTCACAGGTGTTGATCAGGTGAACCAGCTGCTCGCTCGTGGCGTTCGCAACGGCCAGAAAGACCTGGTCGACGTTGAGTTGCGATACCCAGTAACGCAAGTCCCTGGTCGGTCCAACCACGCGAGCTCCCGCGTAGGTCGAACCCGCCTCGAGGGAATCGTCGAGGACGGCGGCGACGTGGAACCCGTATTGCGGGAACATCGTCATCCGCTGGATGAGGAGCTGGCTGCCGGTGCCTGTCCCCACCATGAGCACGTGTTCCGTTCCAATTCCCTGACGGCGCAGCCGCGTCTCGTACTGTCGAAGCACGTACCGCTCGAGTGTCATGAGAATGGCGCAGAGCGCGAGGCTATAAACCAGCGTGAGACGTGAATACTCGAGGCCCGTGTTGGTGATGGAGATGGCCGCGAGCATCAGCACCGCGGCCAGCGCAATGCCGCTATACAGGGAAAGAAGCTGGTCGACCAGGGTGCGACCCCGCCAGGACCGGTACTGGCGGTTGACGGCCAGGGAAATGGCAATAATGGCGATGACGACCGGCACCGCAACGAGGTACGGCCCGAAGGCCAGCTCCTGGCCGTTGGTGGGATTGATTCGGTCGAGGTGGAAGCGATACCAGTAGGCGGCAAGGACTGAAAGTCCGGCGATAATCGAATCGCCGATGAAGAGGGCAACTGGTAGCCAATCAGGGGAAAGGACCGAGCGAGCAGCTGGTCGGACCGTTGATTCCGTGGGCATCTCGGTCTGGTCCGTAGCTAGCGGCTTTCCATTTTCAGCGACGCCCACCGTTTGATGACCTTCGGGGGCCGTATCGGCCACGATTGAAGGGTAGCAGTCGCCGAGGGGCTCGAGCTAGGCTGCTCCCATCAGTTTCCTGACCATCGCCTGGTGGGCTGCCATCTCCACGCTGTCATCAAGCTCCGGTAGAGCTTGCGAGCGGCGCCGCAAGGCTCGAGCGATAAGAAGATCGGCGAGGTGCGGGTTCTTGGGGAGCAAAGACCCGTGCAGGTAGGTGCCGAAGACGTTTCCCGAGACCACCCCCTCGAAGCCGTCTTCGCCGTTGTTGCCCGCCCCGCGCAGCACGCGGCCGAGCGGCTGCTGCCGGGCGCCAAGGTACGTCTTGCCGCTGTGGTTTTCGAAGCCCACCAGCGTCGGCGGCGTCAGCCCCAGACCGCTGGTCTCGATCACGATGTTGCCGATATTCCGCTTCGGGCCCGGCACGGTGTGCAGGTCGACAAGGCCGAGCCCGGGCAGTTTCTTGCCGTCGGCGGTCACGTAGGACTCCCCGAGCAGTTGGTACCCGCCGCAGACCGCCAGCACCACGGCGCCGCCGTCGATCGCTTCGCGGATGACCGCCACTTTGTGCTCGGCCGCGTCGTGAAACACCAACTCCTGGTCCCGGTCCTGGCCGCCGCCCCAGAAGATCAAGTCGATGTCCGAGAGGTCGGGGGACGGCCCTCGCCCGACAGCGCCGACGGTGACCGCAATACCCCGCCACTCAGCCCGCTTCGTCAGCGTCAGGATGTTGCCGCGATCGCCGTAGATGTTCATCTCGTCCGCGTACAGGTGGGCGATGCGCAGCGTTGGCTCACTCACAACGGGTATCGTACGGCGGATGGCTCAGCAGCTCGTCTGCATCCCCACCTACAACGAGGCGGCCAATATTCTGCGGCTGGTCGAACGGGTGCACGAAGCGGCTCCAGACTCCGACGTGCTGGTCATCGACGACGCCTCCCCAGATGGGACCGGTGACCTGGTACGCGACCGGATCCTCAAAGACGCCCGGCTCGAGATCATGGCGCGCCCCGGCAAGCTCGGACTGGGGACCGCCTACATGGCCGGATTCGCCTTCGGCCTGCAGCATGGTTACAGGAGCGTGCTGACGATGGACTCGGACTTCTCCCACCCGCCCGATCGAATCCCGGCCCTGCTCGGCGAAGTCGAGCGCGGCGCGCATCTCGCGGTGGGCTCGCGCTATATCCCCGGCGGCGCCATCCAGGGATGGGCGCCCGGCCGCCGCATCCTCAGCGCGAGCGCGAACTTCGTGGCGCGGCAGCTGCTCCGACTTCATACGCACGATTGCACCGGCGGCTTTCGCTGCTACAGTCTTCGCGCGTTGCAGTTCCTCGTCACCCAACCCCTGCGATCGTCCGGGTACTCGGCGCTGATCGAGCTGCTCACCCGTTGCGAACGCGCCGGCCTGACGATCGTCGAAGTCCCGATCACGTTTACCGATCGCACCATGGGCGATTCGAAGATCTCGCGCCAGGAGATCTTTCGCGCCATGCTGACCGTGTTCCGACTCGCCGGGCGGCGCTCATGAGCCGCCGGCGCGTGATCCAGGCGGTGATCCTGCTCGTGATCGGCCTGCTCATCCTCTATGGACTGCTGCGGACGGTCCATCCCGACCAGGTCGTCACGGCGATCCGCGGCGCCAACCCCGGATGGATCGCCATTGGACTTACCGGATACCTGGCCTTCATCGTCATCCGCGGCTGGCGATGGCACGTCATCCTGCAGGCCTCCGCGCCGGCGGCGACCCTGGGCGACGCGACAGCGGTGACCGCAATCGGCTTCGCGCTCAACACCGTCTCGCCGTTCAAGCTCGGCGAGCTCTTGCGCATCGGGACGATCGCCCCCCGGGCGCGGATCGGCGTCGGCGAGGCGACGGCCACGGTCGTGCTCGAGCGCGTGCTCGATGTGCTCGCCTTGCTTGTCATCGCCGTCGCGGCCGCGGCGGTCGCGGGAGGAGGTTCCAACAGCTCCGGCCTCTGGAGCGGGGTGGTTGTGATCGCCCTGGCTTCGCTCGCCATCGGCGTGATCGCGTACCTGATGGTGACCTACCCGCACGCCACACTGAGCGTGATCGATCGCGTCGCAAGACGGCTGCCCGCCCGGGTCGGAACGTTCGTCGATCGCTTCGCGGCGTCGGTTCTCAGGGGGCTCGCCTCGCTCCGCTCGCCCGGACGGCTGGTGACGGCGGGACTGCTCAGTGTACTGACCTGGTTGTGCGTCGATGTCGGATTGATGGCGTGCTTTCGGGCCTTGTCGCCCCAGCTCTCCTTCCCCACGCTGGCCCTCGCCTGCACGATTTTCATCATCAGCCAGGCGATCAGCATCACCCCCGGGGCGGTCGGAACCTACGAGGGGTTTTTCCTGCTGGTGCTCACCACCTTCGGCGCAGGCCCGGCCGCGCTGGTCACGGCGGCGGCCGTCTTGAACCACGTCGGCAACATGGCGGTGTCGCTGCTGGCCGGCGCGGTCGGTGGCCTATGGCTTCGCGTCACGCGGCCGCCGGCCCTTCCAGTAGGGCTGGAGCGTCCCGTCCCGAGTTAGTACCGAGCGCAGCTCGAGCATCGCCGTGTAGGTCGGCAGGATGAAGAGCGTCTCCCCCGCCGGGGTCGCCTGAGCCGCCCGCTTGAGGGCATCACGCCAGTCGGTCACCACCTCGATCTGGTCGTCGGGCAGCTCGGCGTACTTGAGGCGCACGCGCAGGTCCAGCACCCGGTCGCCGCTCAGCACGATGTGCCACGCCGCCCCCTTGAGCTGCTCGAAGTCGACATCCCAGATCCAGGACACGTCCTGCCCATCGGCGATCCGGTCGTTGAGCGCAATCAAGAACGAGTGCGCCTTGCCGAACTGAATCGCGGTCCGCAGGACTTCGTTGAATCCGGTTGGGTTCTTCGCCAGCAGCAGGATCGCGGGGCGATCGTCGATGACCGTGCGCTCCATCCGGCCGAAGGCCGGCGTGAAGTCGCGCAGGGCGGCGGCGCTCTTCGCCAGCGGCACCTTCAGCGCTTTGGCGGCCGCCAGTGCCATGACGACGTTGTAGGCGTTGTAGAGGCCCGACAGCGGAACCTCGACGTCGGCGTCTTGCCGACCATCGGTGACCCGCAGGCGCATGCCGTCCATGCCGTCGATCGAGACCGAGGTGGCGCTGACGTCGGGCGTCGGCCGCGCGAAGTCGCCACGGGGGCAGCGATAGTGACCGACGTGCCCGAAGTACACGCCGTCGAAGATGAAGGGGCTGCCGCACCGTGGACAGAACTTGGCGTCGGCGCCATGGCTCAGCTCCGATTGCAGCAATGACGCATCGTCCAGGCTCGCATAGATGACGCGCGGCAAGCCGTCGCCGAGCGCGGCTACCATCGGGTCGTCGGCATTCAGGACCGCGGTCATCCCCTCGGGCCCCTGCGTGAGCGCTCGGCGGATGTGGGCGGCCGTCGTCTCCAGCTCGCCATAGCGGTCGAGCTGATCCCGAAAGAGGTTCGTGACGACGATCGTTCCGGGGGCGACTTCCTGGACGAGTCGAGGCAGGCTGGCCTCGTCGATCTCGAAGAGCCCGACGGTTGCCGGAAGATCCCCGGTCCAGCTCGCGCGGTTGATGATCGCCGCGGTGACGCCGAAGACCAGGTTGGCGCCGGCCTGGTTGGCGACGGTCGGATGACCCTGCGCCTCGAGGATGTGGCGGAGCAGCGCGGCGGTGGTCGTCTTGCCGTTGGTGCCCGTGATCACGATGGTGCCGTCGCTCAGCGCGCGCGAGAGTCTGGTCAGGATGGCCGGGTCGACCCAGCGTGAGACGTCGCCCGGGAGCGTGGTCCCACCGCCGCGGTGCAAGCCACGACTCAAGCCCCCCGTCAGCTTGCCGGCCCAGAGTGCCGCTGTACCCCGCGCCCCCAGTTTGGCGCGCATCAGGCGACAGCCGAAACCGGCCGGCACACCCAGGCCGGGTAGCCCAGCTTGCGTACCTCGGCCAGGGCGGCCTTCGCGTCGGAATTGCTGGTAAAGGTGCCAAACAGGGCAGCGCCGGTGCCGCTCATCGTCAGCCCCGGCACGGCAGGACGGAGTTGCGTCATTGCCTTCTCCAGGGCTGGGAACAGCGTGCGGCTCGCCGGCTCCAGGTCATTGCCAAACAGACTGATGTCTCCCCCACTCGGCAGTGCGGCGACGAGCCCCGGGGTCCGGTGCGCGCTTGGCACGCTGCCGTCGACGGCCTCGTAGACGGCTCGGGTAGGAATCTCCAGCGGCGGGCAGACGACCAGGAAGCGCCAGCTGGAGGGCGCGGCCGGCAACGGCACGACCGTCGATCCCAGGCCGGTCGCCCGGGCGGTACCGCCCGACAGCAAGAAGGGAACGTCCTGCCCGACGGCCGACGCAATCTGGACAAGTTCGGCCGGTTTGAGCTGCAGATCATAAAGAAGGTTGGCGGCCTTCAAGAATGCCGCCGCATCGGCACTGCCGCCGCCGAGCCCGGCACCCATCGGCAGGCGCTTGAACAGACGGATCGTGAAGGGCAGCGCGCGACTGACATGGCCTTCCAGCTCCCGGGCGGCCTTCAGCACCAGGTTCTCGCCGGCGATCATCGGTCCGACCACGTCGAAGACGCGACACTCCGTCCGCTCGATCCAGATCAGGTCATGCAGCGAGACGGTCTGCATCACCGAGTCGATATCGTGATACCCGTCGGGGCGGCGGCCGGTGACGTCGAGTGTCAGGTTGAGCTTCGCGTAAGCGGGCAGAATCAGCGCCACGTTGTCACGACTCTAATTCACCTTCCCCCGCTCGTGGAGGAAAGAACCGCCGTGCTCGGACGTTCTTGGGCACAGTGGCCAGACAGCACCGCTCGGGGCTCGGCGTGCTCTCGAGAACCGTTCCTGATTGGATGGTCGTCCTCGCGGTAGGCATCGTCGTCGCCGTCCTGCCCGGGTTCTTGATCCTGGAGGCGCCCCGCCTCGCCTGCGCCACGGCGAAGGAAGTCACCGCAGACCCCAATCACCCTGACAACCAGCTCACTGTCAGCAACGGCTCGATCGTCAGAGTGACCGTACCCAGAAGTGACTGGCCCTTCGGCACCTTTCCACAGGTTTCGAGCACCAACAATGGCGTCCTGGCAGCACAGCTGAACCCGTGCGGGGGCCAGCCCAGCCCCGATGCGGAGTTGTTCGACTTCAAGGCCGTGGCCGAAGGATCCGCACAGCTGCAAACGGTCGGACCCAGCGGTGGCAGCTTATTCGGCTTCGCGTATACCCCACAGGCGTGGGATGTGACCGTTGGCCCCGACTATGGCCTTTTCCTGTTGGTCGGGATCGAGGTGGCCGCCGCCGCGCTCGCGGTCGGCTTCATCTTTTATCGGCGCCGTCAGGAGCCAGAGCGTCCGGGGATCGCGCCGTCGTAATCGCGGCGAGCTAGCAACTCACGCCGCGGGCCTCCCGTTAATTCGCGTCAACGGGAGGCAACCGCAGCGTCCGGACTGGCCTCAGCGAACGGCGGCGAAGGTCGGGGCCGCTATGCGCAGCACCTGCATCCCCATGCGTTGCCACAATCGCAGAAGCACCGGCAGCAAATGGATAGTGGGCAGGTCATGCTGCACCACCACAGTGCACAAGCGATACAGGCTTGCGGACCCGCGAGACATGGCCAGAAGCAGTAGTCGCAGCACCCCATGATGCAGCCGAAGTCGATGTTGCAGCAGATCGAGCACCAGCCGGCTTCGGCGTCGACCGCCGCCGCGCCAACCGCGAGCGTCTCGGTGGCAGGGGCGGACGCACCGAACCTCCCTCGCTTGAGCAGTTTGCCGTTCACCGCGGCCGCGAGCAGTGAACCCTTCAAGTCGGAGGAGATCTCGTAAATCATCGCCTGGCCCTGGTAGCCGTCGCCCCGCGGTGTCTCGTAGTCGTACGACGCCAGGACACGATCACCGCTCAGCCATGCCGAGGCCAGCACCTGATGCCCGTCGGCAAGTGTGTACCTCGCGGTTCCCACGTGGGTGCCCTCGAGCTGGAAGCCCGCGGCAGCAGCCGCCGCGTGGGCCGAACCGCGCTCGCGATGGACAGCCAGGGCTGCATCGCGATGCGCCCCTTGCATCTCGGTCTTGCTGGTAACTGTGCCCCAGGTCCACGGAGGAACATCAGCGGCCCCCGGAACCTTGGGGCTTGGCGCCCCGCCCGATCGGCCCGAGTTCGCCAACGCAAACTCCGGAAAAATCTGTCCCGCCCAGCCCGCCACAGCGAGGCCGGCGGCCCCCGCAATCTTGATGAAGCGCCGTCGTGACAAAAAGCCGTTCATGCTCACTGGGTCACCCCCTTGAAGGCTGCCCGCCGGCTGCATTCGCTCGGCGGGGCAAGAAAGCAGTGGCCGCTGCAACGGCGGCCGCAACCACGAATTGACTTGCTATCGGCCAGGGTGCGATTCCCGGCTGGGTCAGGCCACTCGCGCCAATGCCCGCGAGCAGCGCAATGAGCGCGAGGTTCCTGGCGACCACCATCCAGGAGAGTTGTGTGCGCGCCCATCGGCCAAAGCAGCCACAATCCGGGCGCCGGCCTCGAGCCAGCGCGAGCGCGGCTCCGCCCGTCACCAGCACCAGGACAACCGCACTGAGCCCAATGCTGAGCTCGCCTCCCAGCCCGAGGATCAGGGCGACACCCGCCAGCAGCTCCGCCGACGGAATAGCCACCGCCGCCACGGGCACGATGGAGTTGGGAAGAATGTCGTACGCCCGGAGCCACTTTTCGCGTTCCGTGGCAACCATCTGAAGCTTGCCCGCTCCGGCAAGCACCAGCAGCGCCCCGATCAAGATCCTGAAGACGAATCCGATCAGCAACAACATCGTGAGAACCCTCCTCTGTGCAACATCACCTCGGGCCGATCGCGCGTGAACATACGACACCTCCTTCGGCTGCTCGGCTGCACCACCTCAGCAGTGCGTGCGTGTCGAACATAAGGTGGAAATCGAGGTCGCGGTACCCCCCGGACGGCGGGACTGTCCCGCGCCAACCGGAGGGGGCCAACCGGAGGGTGCTGTGAGTTAGAGCAGGTTGAGCCGGGCCGCCGCCGCAACCGCCTCTGCGCGGTTGCGCGCGTTCAGGTGGAACAGGAGGTTCTCCACGTAGCCCTTGACGGTGTTTTCGCTGATCCGAAGGCGGTTGGCGATCATCGTGTTCGAGTACCCTTCGGCGACCAGGTGTAGCACCTCGCGCTCGCGTCGCGACAGCCGGATCGCGGGATCGCCATTCGGTGACGACACCACCTCAGCGGTTTCGGCGTGGCTTCCCTCCACGGCGGCGGGCACAAGCCGGATCCGCCACGCGGCGATCAGGCAGACGGCGATCATGCCCAGCAGCAGGACGGAGTTCACGATGCCGGGGCCGTCGAACACATGGCCGAAGAGCGGCAGGCCGAGCCCATGGGCCGCCAGGGCGGAGACCACAAAGATCCCCAGCGACAGAATCGCGCCGATAGCCCCGAAGTAGAAGATCGCCTCAATCGTTCCCATCGAGTAACCGCCGAGCGGCTGGCTGGCGCCAACGTGGGATGCGTAGAGGCCCACGAACATGAAGCAGAACAGCTGGTCGACGATCACCACCGCGAGCGTGATTCGCCGCTGCCAGCGTGCGGTCGCCCGCGCCAGCGCCACCATGACCGTCGCGTTCCAGACGCTGGCGGCCGCCAGGACGGCGAGGATGAGCCCGGCCACGTTCGGCGTCAGCATCACGCCCGCCGCGATCACGGCGATCAAGATCCAGCGCAACGCCACGCCTTGGTGTAGCTTCCGCCGGACTTGCTCGGCCGTCGGCAGCGGGATGATCTCCGCAAAGGTGACGATGGACGCGGCCGCCCGCAGGACGATCACAGCAGTCCAGTCCGGATTGCCGATGCCACCGCCTCGGCGCGGTTGCGGGCCTTCAGCTGGGTCAGCAGGCGTTCAACGCAGGCCTTGACCCTTCGCTCACTCAGCCCGAGCCGGCCGGCGATCATCGCGTTCGAGCAACCCTCGGCGAGCATATGCAGCACATCCTGCTCCTGTCCGGAAAGGCCCGGCCGAGGCGGCGCCGCGGTACTGCGGACTGTGCGCTCACTCGGGACCGCATCGCCTGCCGCGTTACCAATCACCTGGCTGACCGCAGCGAGACAGGTCCCGATCAGGATCACGATCATCGTAGAACCGAAAATGCCCTCCGGGTCAAAAGGGCCTCGCCCCAGGACGGTGGCGGCGGCCTGGGCAACGACGACACCGGTCAAGAAAATGCCGCTGGAGAGGACGGCGCCGGCCACCCCGAAGAACGCGACCGCCTCGATCATCCCGGGCACGTACGCCGCCACCTGGCGGCTGTCCGGCGCGACGTTGTAGAGGCCGAGGAAGGTGAAGCAGAAGAGCTGATCGACGACCGTCGTGATCAGCGCGATTCGGGGCAGACCTTCATCGGGGGCGCGCATCGCAGATCCCATCACGAGGCCGTTGTAGATCACGGCCGCCAGGATCTCCGCGGTCAGGAGGTTCGGCACCCGCGGGCCCAGCAATCCAGCCAGCCCAGCGAAGGCGACCGCCACCCAGCGCAGGATCACCCCGAGCCGGATCAGGGCCCGCATCTGCGCCGCGTTGAGGCGTGGAGTCAGGACGCCCAACGTGCCCGCCTGCCCGACCACGGCACAGTCCCCTCCCTCCTTGGGTAAGTCTAGAACTTAATAGTTGGTAGGTCTGGTCCTTAGACACGTGACCGATCACGCCGGATGACCGACAGCAGGATGCCGACTTCCTCGCTGCGAAGCAGGGCCTCCACCCCGAAGTAGGTTGCGCCCGCGAGCACGACCGCGACGAGTGTCGCCACCAGCGGTCGCAGGCCGCCCTGCACGGAACCGCCGGCCATGACGTAGGCCACGCCCGCGACGACCACGGCCATGGGAACCACGCCGACGACCGCGCGGCGGGCGGTGTGAAGAATCTGGCGGCCTTCGAGTCCGCCCAGGCGGCCGCGCAACGCGCGCCCGAGCAGGATCGCATTCAGCGTGGCCGCGATCGAGGTCCCGAGCGCCAGGCCGCCCTGCGCCAGCAGATGGACCAGCACAATATTGGTTGCGAGGTTGACGCCGATGACGACCAGTGAAATCCGCAGCGGCGTGATCACGTCCTGTAGCGCGTAAAACACCCGGACCAGGAGCGCCGTCGCCGCCTGTCCCGCAAGCCCGAGGCTGAAGAACGTCAGCGCGAAGGCCGTTTGCCGCACGGAATCCGGTCCGAACTGACCACGCTCGAAGAGTGCGGCCGTGATCGGCACGCCGAGCAGCGCCAGGCCGACCGACGCCGGCACCAGCACAAAGATGTTCAACCGCAGCGCTAACGAGGTGCGGTGCCGGATCGACTCGATCGCCCCCAGCGCCGCGTCTCGTGCGAGGAAGGGGAAGAGCACGAACGCCAGCGCCTGCGAGAAGGTACCGAGTGGTAGTTGGGCCATGGTGTCGGCATAGCGGAGCGCCGCGACGCGGCCATGCGGCAGCGAGGTCCCCAGGATGGTGTCGACGAACACGTTGACCTGTGCGGCCGCGAGGCCAAGCGCGATCGGAAACATCAGCCGGCCAACTTTTCGAACGCCGGGATCGTCCAGGCCCAGGGCCGTGGTCGGGCGCCACCCGGTCCGCCACAACGCCGGCAGCTGGACGCCGAAATGCAGCATGGCGCCGGCGACGACCCCGATGGCGAGTGCGGTGACGCCGTAACGCGGCGCGAAGAACGCCGCCGCCACGATGATGGCGCCGTTATAAAAGAGCGGAGCCAGCGCCTGGGCGAAGAAGCGTTGATAGGCGGTCAGGATGCCGATCACCATGCCGCCCGCGCCGAGGAAGATCGGCTGGAGCAAGAGGATCCGGGTCAGCCCGACGATGACCTCGTGATCGTGCGGGCTGTATCCGAACGCGATCAGCGAAACATAGAAGGGCGCGACGATGAACAGGATGGCTGCGCCGACGGTAAGGATGACGATCGCCGAGTTGAGGACCCGTTCGGCAATCTCGAGCGCGCGCTGGCGCTGCCCCTTTGCCAGGTGCTCGCTGAGGACCGGAATGAACGCCGAGCTGATGGCACCAGCCAGCAAGAGATTGAAGAGCAGGTCCGGCACACCAAAGGCGACCCGGTAGTCATCGATCTGGTGGCTGGTCCCGAAGATATTGGCGATGACCAGTTCGCGAACCGCGCCCAGGACGCGGCTAAGGCCGTAGGCGACCAGGATCAGCGTCGCGGCTGACGCGATGCGCCGCCGCTCGCTAGACATCGGTGGTCATTGTAGTTGTGCGATCTCGCGTATAATCACCGCTCGCATGGCGAATACCCAATCGGCGAAGAAGCGCGTGCGCGCCTCCCTGAGGAAGCGCGACCGAAACCGCTCGACCCGCTCGGCGGTCAAGACCCTGGTGTCGCGTGCGCGGCGACCCGCGCTGCCGGAGGCGGCCAGCCTGACCAGTGAGGAAGTCCGCCGCGCGATCAGCGCGCTCGACAAGGCTGCCGAGAAGGGCGTCCTGCATGCCAACAATGCCTCCCGTCGCAAGGCCCGGCTGATGAGTGCGCTGGCGAAGCTCGCGCCATCCGCCGGCAAGCCTGCCCCGGCGAAGGCATCGGCCAGGGCCGCGGCCCCCGCGGCGACCGCCGCGAAGAAAGCCACTGCCAAGCCGGCGCCGAAGCCGGCAAAAACGAAAGCCTAGCTTCTCACCCGGCGTGGCTCTCCCTCGTCTCGCTCGATTGACTTTCGCCCAACCAGTGCGAACATAGGTCCATGAAGCGAGGACCCGCCGTCCTGCTCGCTGCCGGCGTCCTCGTTCTGCTCGCCAGCATCCCGGCGGCCGAGCTGGTCCGCCCGGCCCACCCCGTGGCGGCGCCGCGGGCCGTCCTGGCAATCGCACCGCCGGCGCCGTCACCAACCGCGCTGGCCACGACCCAACCGTCGGACGCCCCCCAGCGGAATGCCGCGGCAGCGGTCGCGGCGGCTGCTCCCGCGACGGCGGTAATCGCCCTCATCTCCATCCCTCGGATCGGCATCCGCAACGCGCCCATCTACGACCGGGGTACGGATGCCAAGGGGGTCATGCTGATCGCCCCGGGCTATTCGGTGACGCGCTACGCGTTTTCGGCGACGTTCGGGAGCGGCAATACGTTCCTCTACGGCCACGACGACATCCAGGGCAATATCTTTGGCCACCTTTATGACCTGGCGCCTGGCGATATCATCCAGGTCACTGTCGGTGGCGCCACGCAGGTCTACCGGGTTACCGGCCATCAGATCGTGCCGCCCACGGCAGTCGGCATCCTCGCCCCTACCCCCGACGTACGCTTGACGATCATGACCTGCTGGCCCTTCAACGTCGATACCAAGCGCTGGGTCGTGACTGCGGTTCCGGCCTAACTCCGCCACGTTTAGTACTGACGGTGCCACTCGGAGTGACTTCCCACAACTAGACGCAGACTACTTGACAACCCGAAAGGCCGGGATACACTCAGTGCTGAGCAAGGTAACGCTGCGTTTCGGAAATTCGCGAGGGGGTCTCACGGGAAGGGCGTACGACTGATTTCGGACCTGTCTATTCGTCGTTTCGCGTCAAGAAGGAGGAAGAGGATGGGGTTCCCTGGTTACTGTCGGTCTATTCGCGCCTCATTGGCGTACGTTGGAATGGCGGCCGCGACCGCCTCGGCGCTCGTCGGGCTCCAGAGCGGTGTGGCATTCGCGGCCGACGCGATCACGGTTACCGCAGGCAGCGACACGGCCATTACCGTGCTCGAGGGCGACTCGACCGGGTCAAAGCAAGTCGCGACGTTTACCGATAGCGGCAACCCGCCGATTGTGATAGGGGCGGCGCCCCGCATCTCGTGCGACGGCGTAGCGCAGGCCAGATACAGCGCGACCATCGATTGGTCTGGCGACGGCACGGTCACGGGTGCGGGGACCGTCCGTTGCACAGACACCGAGGGAACCTGGGCGGTTTGGGGTGCGCACACCTACCCGGACTCAGGCACATTCCACATCAACGTCACGGTTACCGACACGGCCGATACCCCGCACGTTAGTGGCAGCGCCACGAACACCGCCGCCGTCACCGTGGCGGATGCGGCCCTCTCCTGGGATGGTGACAACTCCACGCGCGGCACCTACAGCGCCGTGGAAGGCAAGAGCATCACGGTAGCGGTTGACTTTTTCGAGGACAGAAACTCCGAGTCGTCGGCTCGTGACACATCGATCACCGGGACGATCGATTGGGGCGACGGTACGGCGTTGCAAACCGTGCAGTCGACAGCCCCTTCGGATATCTGCGAGTGCAGTTCTAATGACGCTGAGGTCAGTGCTTCGCACGTGTACGATGCGGGCAGTCCTGCAGGTACGAGCTACCTCATCAAAGTGACCGCCAAGGATGACGGAGGCGCCACCTCCACCCGCACGTTCGATGCAAGCATTTCGGACGGCAAGCTGACAGCCGACGCCAACAAGAGCCTCACCGCGACCGCCAGCGCCGCGTTTACCAGCGTGCTCGGCAGCTTTACGGATGAAGCAGGCGCGCAGGCCGCCGCCGGCGACTTTTCCGCGATGATCAGCTGGGGCGACAACGCGCTCTACCCGGGCACGGTGACCAAGACGGCGAGCGGCGCGTTTAGCGTTAGCGGGACGCACACGTACGCGTCAGCCGGATCCAAGTCCATCACGGCCACCGTGACGGATCATGAAGGCAGCACCGTGATGTTGCACGCAACGGTGACCGTGGGTGCGGCCCCGATTGTTCTTCCGGCAACCGGTCAACCGCATCCGACCCAACCGGCTGTTCCCGTGATTCCGCTGGCGCTGCTGATCCTTAGCCTGGCGAGCCTGGCCGTCGGCGGCCGGATCCTGGCGAAGATGCCGCGCTAGTCGACGCTGAGACAAAAAGGCCACTCCCACTGGAGTGGCCTTTCTTTTTTCCTCCGGGACATCAGCGAGCGGTGCTGAGTACCTGCTCGAGGATGAAGCCCTCGACCGCCAGCCGGGCATCGAGCTCGCCAAGCTTGATCTGCTCCTCGATGCGCAGGAGATCGTGGAACCCGCGGTCGAGCTCCGCCGCCGAGTAGTCGGCGGCCTGGCGAAAGGCCTTCTCGACGACGAACGGATGGTCAGACATCCTGGCTTGCAAATCCGCCAGGCTGCCGCCCCGGTCGCGGACGGCGCGCGCCTGCAGCAGCCGGCGCCAGTGGCTCACCAGGGTGTAGAGCAGCCAGGTCGGTTCGCGTCCGGCATCCAGGAGCGACTGCAAGACACCGGCGACCTCGCCCGGACGGCCGCTCGCCAGCGCGTCCGTGAGCGCGAAGATTTCTTCTTCGCGACTGTCGCTCACCAGCGCGCGCACGGCCGCATCGTCGATGCGCGTCGACGGCGAGGCGTAGAGCGCGAGCTTCACGATCTCCTGGTCGAGCAGCCGCAGGTCCGGCTGCGACCGCTCGAGCAGCAGCCGCACCGCGCCCGGCGTGATCGTCAGGCCACGCTCCTCGGCGAGCTTGCGGACCCAGCCGGCGCGATCGGATCGCCGCGGCGGCTCATGGCGCTGGATCCGGGCGCGCTTGTCCCGCTCCATCGCGGCCACCACCTTATAGATCGGGTTGCCGGGTGTCACGAGCACGTGCGCCACCAGCACCAGGTGCGTCGTATCGGGGATCCCCTCCAGGTAGGCGGCGGCGCGCTCCGTCCCTGCACCCTTGTCGCGCTTGCCGGCCAGAAGGCCCCAGTCGCGCAGGACCAGGACCCGCAGCACATCGATGAATGGCAGCGTGCCGGCCTTCTCGGCGAAGGCATCGGCATTGAGGGCGTCCGCCTGGATGTCTTCGTAGTTGAATTCCAGCGTCAACCCGGTGCGCAAGGGCAGCAGGAGATCGCGCGTCGCGCGGTCGACGAGGTAGCTCTCGCTGCCGTGGATCAGGGTGATCACGCCGGCACAAACACGCGGTCGATCTTCGCCGCCATGTAGAAGTCGCTCTCCGTCAGCCCATCGATCTTGTGCGTCCAGAGGTAGACGCGAACTTCCCCCCAGCGCACATACAGGTCAGGGTGATGGTTCTCCGCCTCAGCGACGGGACTGATCCGGTTGACGAAGTCGACCGCCTCGACCCAGTTCTTGACCTTGAACGACTTGATCAGCTTCTTGTCGTCTTCGACCTGCCAGCCCTCGAGCTGCTCCGAAAGCGGCGCGATCTGGGCATGGGTCAGCGGCGGCGTGCCGCCACGGCACGGGATGCATTTCTGATCGGCAAGATTCGCCGCCACTCAGTTCTCCCGGTGCTCGACTTTGGCAATCGTCTCGCGCTCCGCCTCGTCGGGGCCGGTTTCGAGCCAGGCATCGACGATTTCCTTCGCCACCGCCTCGGGTGTTGACCGAAGGCTCATCGCCAGCACGTTGGCGTCATTCCACTTTCGTGCGCCCCTGGCCGTCTCGGCGTCGTTGCAGAGCGCCGCACGGACGCCCGCAATCTTGTTGGCGGCAATCGACACGCCGGTCCCGGTCCAGCAGAACAGCACGCCCTGCTGACAGGCGCCCGAGGCCACCCGTTCCCCGACCTCCCGGCTGACGTCTACCCAGTCCAGCGGGCGGTCGTTCAGCGGACCGTGCAGCTCGACGTCGACGCCGACCCGGCGCAGGTGGTCGACGACGGCATCGGTGATGTGCGTCCGCTCGTCGCTTCCCACCGCGATCTTCATGCCCACGCCCAGAATAGTCCCCACCCTGCCTTCCCCAGGGGGGAAATCTCCGCTGAGCAACGGGGTGGGGCATTTCCGCGTTATTCCCCCGTGCTCGTGAACCGACTCAGGCGGCTGCCGGCTTGGGGCTCGTGGCTGCCGGCCGTCTTTCTGGCCGTGGCCGGCGTGCTCGCGCTGCGCAACGTCGCGGGCGTGGTGCGCTTCGCGATGAACCGCGCGCTGGAGGGCGACTTCGCCCAGTACTACTTCTTTGCCCGAATCGGCATCGACCACAGCTGGGGATCGCTCTACAACCTCACCGTCCAGCGCGAGGAATGGCGTGCGCTGGCGTCCGCCTTTTTCTATCCCGCCGTCTATACCCCGGTGCTGGCCTGGTTCGTCGCGCCCTTCGCGGCGCTGCCGTTTGCGCCCGCCTACGCGCTCTGGAACGTCCTGTTGATCGCGGCGCTCCTCGTCACATGGTGGCTGACCGTGCCGCCCGAAAGTCGGCTCGTCCGCTTCGGCCACCTCGCGCTTGCTGGGGCGCTGCCCGGGGTCGCCTTCGGGTTCCTGCTCGGCCAGGTTGTGATCGTGGTGGCCGCCGTGATCGCGATTTCCTGGTGGCTGGCGCGGCACAACCGCCCGATCGCCGCCGGGGTGGTCCTGTCCGTGATCGCCCTCAAACCGCAGCTCGCGCTGATCGTGCCGATCGCGCTGCTGGTCGCCGGCCGGCGGCGCTTGTTCCTCGGCTGGCTCGCCGGCTCAGTGGTCATGTTGATCGCCGCGCTGGCAACGCTTGGCACGACCGGCCTGCAGACGTACGCGTCTCGTCTGGTTGAAACGGCCCACGACCTCGGGCCGTCGATGGTCTACCCGCAGCTCACGCTGCCCGGATTGTTCGGGAACGGGTGGGCAGCCGCGCTCGTCGACGGGCTGGTGATCGCGCTGACGTTGGTGCTGGCGTGGCGACGGCGTGAGTCCGGTTTGGAGTTCCCCTTCGCGGCCGGACTGTGTGCCTCGATGCTGGTCGCCACCTTCCTGCATGCCCAGGACGTGGCCGTCTTGCTTCCGGCCGCATGGCTATGGCTGCGCACGGCGCCACCGGCCGTTGAGCGCGTGCTCGGGCTGACCGGCTTTTTGGCCGCCCTGGTGCTGACCACCCCGCTGCCGTTGTTGCTGGTGCTCGCCGGTTGGCTGGCCTCGGACCGAGGCGTTGTCCTGGGCGCTAGCCGCCGATCTGGCTCATCGTCTTCGATGGCCTGACGAAGTCCGCCTGCCCGATCTTGTGGCCTTCTTCTTTCTGCCAGACCGCGGCCGCGACGAAGTCGCGAATGTCCTGGTCCGATGCGCCACCTCGCAACAGCGCCTTGACGTCATGCTCCTGGATCGAAAACAGGCAGGTCCGCAAGTGGCCCTCGGCCGTCAGCCGGATGCGATTGCAGACTTTGCAAAACGCATCGCTGACCGAGGGGATGACGCCGATCCCGCCCTGGCTGCCGTCCCGGAACTTGAATCGCGTGGCAGGCGCCGGCTTCTGATCGGGCACCGGCTCGAGCGGAAACTCGCGGTCGATCGCCTCGATGATGTCGCGGCTCGCGACGACGCTCTCCATCGACCAGATGCCGTCGGCATCGAGCGGCATGAATTCGATGAATCGGACTTCGTAGCCCTCGCGACGGGCGAGGCTGGCAAAGTCCAGGATCTCGTCGTCGTTGCGGCCGCGCATCACGACCATGTTGAGCTTGATCGGGCTGAACCCGGCCTCACGCGCGGCCGTCAGGCCGCGAAGGACCCGGTCGAGCGCGTCGCGGCGGGCCAGGTCTTTGAACCGATCCGAGTGCAGCGTGTCGAGGCTGACATTGAGGCGCTTGAGCCCGGCGGCCTTGAGCGCCGTGGCTTTCTCTTCGAGCAAGATGCCGTTCGTCGTCATCGCGATATCGAGCGATGGATCGATCGCGGCGATCATGGCAGTCAGGTCCTCGATGCCCTTGCGCACGAGCGGCTCGCCACCCGTCAGCCGGATGGTGCGCACGCCGCACCGATCGACCAGGACGCGCGTGACGCGCACGATCTCTTCGAAGCTGAGCACCTCGTCGCGCGCCAGCCAGGGCAGGCCGGCCGCTGGCATGCAATAGACGCAGCGGAAGTTGCACCGGTCGGTGACCGAGATGCGCAGGTCATCAGCCACCCGCCCGAAGGTATCGCGGAGATGCAGAACAGGATTCGGGCTGGGCACCAACCTAGTATATGGGGCGTGAAATTAGGGGTCATGCCGCCGTTCACACCCATGGAGGCGAAGGTCCAGTCCGAGCTGCCCCGCGGCGATGCCTGGCAGTACGAGCCGAAGTGGGACGGCTTCCGGGCGGTCGCCTTCAAGGACGGGGACGAGGTCGTCATCCACAGCCGCAATGCCAAGCCGTTGACCCGTTACTTCCCCGAGCTGGTGCCGGCATTGCAGAAGATCAAGCCGAAGCGCGTGGTCCTCGACGGCGAGATCGTGATCTTCACCGGCTATGGCACTGATTTCGAGGCCATGCAGCTCCGGATTCACCCCGCCGCGTCCCGGGTGAACATGCTGGCAAAGGAACAGCCGTCGACCTACATCGCCTTCGACTTGCTCGCCGACGGCGACGAGAGCCTGCTGGACAGACCGCTGAGAGAACGGCGCCAGCGGCTCGAGAAACTGCTCGGGGCCAAGCCAGAGTCGATCTACCTCAGCCCCGTGTCCCGCGATCGCGACGTCGCGATCAGCTGGCTGAGAGAATATCGCGGAACCGGGCTCGACGGCATTGTCGCGAAGCGCATCGAGGGCATCTACAAACCGGGCGAGCGCGCCATGATCAAGGTCAAGGAGCAACGCACGGCGGACGTTGTCGTCGGTGGGTTTCGTTGGGGCAACGACGGCAAGCGTGTCGGGTCGCTCTTGCTCGGCGTCTATCGCGGCAAGACCTTCGAGTTCATTGGGCACACCTCGGGATTCGACGACGCGCAGCGACGCGACCTGGTCGCGATGCTGCAGCCGTTGCGCGACGAGACCAGTTTTGCGGGCGGCCGGGCGCCGGGCGGACCGAGTCGCTGGTCGCAGGGCCGCGACCTTGCCTGGGAGCCGTTGCGCCCCGAACTCGTGTGCGAAGTCGCCTTCGACCGACTGGAGAACGGTCGCTTCCGTCACGGCGTCGGCTTCGTTCGCTGGCGGCCCGACAAGAATCCGACGTCCTGCACCCTGGCCCAGCTCAAGGCCGAGGCGTCGGTGGAGCTGAAAAAGCTATTCGCATAGGCAAGATCGCGCTCCTGTTAATGTTGATATCAGATTATGCTACAATTTAGGGCTGACGTTCATCGATTCAGACCACCCTGGTCGGGCCACCAGGAACGAGGTCGGCCGAAAGGACGACCGAAGGAGTAACGCAATGATGCTTGATTTGAAGCAGGTCGATCTGAAGCAGGTACGCGACGAGGTCGCCGACCGGGTCGGCCGGGCCGCGAAAGAACTGACGAGCGGCGCCGGAAATGCGGCCCGCGAGCTCGCCGCCACGGCGGAGGAATCGCTGAATACGCAAATTCGCAAGCAGACCCGCGCGGCGAGCCGCCGCGTGTCGGGGCGTGGCGGTCCGTCGCGGCTGGCCGTCCTGGCCGGGGCCGCCGCCGGCGCGGTCGCCGTCTACTTTTTTGATCCGCAGCACGGACGCGCCCGACGGACGCAATTCGTCGATTGGTCCGGTGCGCGACTTCGTAGAGGGTGGCGGGCGCTCAACCAGCTGGGAGCGCGGACCGGCTCGAACGCTGCCGCGTTTCCCCAGAGGATGGTGAGCCTGCGATCTGGCCCGCGCCCGGCCGACGACCTCACCTTGCGGGACCGCGTGGAGAGTGAAGTCTTTCGTAACGGCGACCTGCCGAAGGGTCAGATCACCCTCGACGTCGAGTCGGGCGTCGTGACGATCCGCGGCCAGGTCGAGAACGCGTTCCAGATTGCGAGCGTGGAGAAGGCCGTGTTGAAAGTCCCGGGCGTCGTCGGGGTCGAGAACCTGCTCCACGTCGACGGCACTCCGGCCCCCAATACGGCGCGAGCGCGCGAGAACGCCGGCTAGATTCGAGAGCGAGTTGAGCGGTCGGTCCCCCCGGCCGGCCGCTTTTTTTCATGCATGTCTACACTCCATTGGTGGGCACCGGAACGGCGGATCTGCCGATCCGGATCCCGGCCGGAGCCCTCGTCCTGCTGATCGGTCCGTCTGGATCGGGGAAATCGGCCTTCGCCGCGCGGCGCTTCGATGCCAGTGCGGTCATCTCATCCGATCGGCTGCGCGGCCTTCTCGCCGGTGATGAGGCCGACCAACGGGCAACGGATGCCGCCTTCAAGCGGCTCGATCGCTGGGTTGACGCGCGGCTCGAGGCGGGCGCCCTGGCGGTGGTCGACGCCACAAACCTCGACTGGATGCGGCGGGGTGAGCTCGTCGGCCGGGCGCGCAAGCACGGCCGCCCTTCGGTCGCGATTGCCTTCGACTTGCCGCTCGACCTGTGCCTGGAAAGGAACGCGGCACGACAGCGCCGCGTCCGCGCCGGTACCATCCGGCGGCAACACGATGAGCTGCGGCAGAGCCTCGACCGATTGGACCTGGAAGGCTTCCATGTTGTCCATGTCCTGCGAAGCGATGCCGAGGTCAATCGCGTCGCGGTACAAATAGAAAAAGGCCCGGCGGCCCGGGCCCTTTCTCGTGACGACTAACTAATCGCGTTCGCCGCAGGCGGTGGCTACCGTGCCGATGGCGGTGCGCAGGCCGGCCAACTGGGCCGGCCAGTTGACATTGCGCAGATCGCTCAATTCGCCCACATCCTCAATGCCGTTGCCCTTGAGGGCTTGCAGGGCAGCGATCGCCGCCTGGCAGGCCGCGCTGGGTTGCGGGACGCACGCGGTACGGGCGGCCAATAGGGCGGCTCGCCACTGCCACTTGTCCGCCGCGTCTTCGGCTTTATCCGCTTCGACGGCACTCGCCGGCTGCTGGGCGGCGGCTCGTTCCGCCTTGTCTTCGGCGGCGTCCGCCTGACGCAGCGCCTTCAGATTGTTGATCGCGTTCTGGCAGTCAGTCGAGACCGTGATCTTGGGCGCAGGCTTGGCGGCCACCACCGATTTCTGAACCGCCTCGGTGCTTCCCTCGGGGGTCGCCGTCTTTTCGGCAGCCGAAGCGAGGTCGCGATCGGTTTTCGTCACGGTCGTCGCCGCGGCGACCAGGCTCACAAGGCTGCCCTGCACCTGATGGGTCGCCCGATTCCCGGCGTTGGCCGTCAGCGTTGCCAGGGCGAGGGCCGCGATCGCCCCCAGAATGATCGTCTTTGTTCGCACGATTCGTCCTCCTTGCGGGGTAGTCGCCTTCTACAACGGCGGAGGTCCAGCTCGCTTACGGGCCCATAGCAATTTTCGAACGTGCGTTTGGTCGCTAGGCTCGCTTGCGGAGTCCCTCGGGCCTCAAGATCGTGATGAGCCCGCCATCCTGCTTGATGTCGCCATGGGCCACGAAGCGCTGCAGGGCGCGATTCACGTTTTCCCGACTGGCCGAGACCATCGAAGCCAGGGTGCGCTGCGAGAGCCGCAGATCGATGCGGATGCCGTCCGGTGTCTTGCGTCCATGGGATTGACCCAGGTCGAGGAGCTTTCGCGCGACGCGCCCGCCGATATCCAGGAACGCGATCTCGGCCAGGCTCTCGTCGACCTGCTGCACGTACCGGGCAAGCGCCCGCATCAGGTGCCGGCTCAACGCCGGATACTGGTCCAGAAACGCGAGAAGGGGGTCCTTGGCCACGCTGACGCATTCGGTGAGTTCCATTGCCTGGGCGTCGGCCGTCCGAGCCGCATCGTCCGACAGGAGCGCGATCTCGCCGAAGGAGTCGCCCGGCACGAGGATGGCGTAGACCGCCTCTTCCCCACCTCGACCCATCCGCGAAATCTTGACCTGCCCACGCCGGATGACATACAGGGCATTTCCGACGTCACCTTCTCGAAAGATGTAGCTGCCCTTCCGGAAGGTGCGCGACGTTGCGGCGGGCGCAAGCGCCTCGACATCCTGCCGCGGCATGCCGCTGAACAGGGTGGAGTCAGCCAGGACCGCGACCAGGTCCATGGCGAAATGATATGGCGTCGACGGAGGGCAGTCCCGTGGACCACCCTCCCCACGATCCTTCTCTACTCCGCCGCTCTACTCAGTACCTCGGTACTGTTCAGGGCTTCCGCGCTGTTCAGGGCTTCCGCACTGTTCAGGGCTTCGGCACTGTTCAGGGCTTCCGCACTGTTCAGGGCTTCGGCACTGTTCAGGGCTTCCGCACTGTTCAGGGCTTCCGCGCTGTTCAGGGCTTCCGCGCTGTTCAGGGCCTCCGCGCTGTTCAGGGCCTGCGCGCTGCCCAGGGCCTGCGCGCTGTTCAGGGCCTGCGCGCTGTTGCTAACCCGGGACGCGGCCTGCTGTTCCGGTACCGCACCGGCTCGAACGGCCTGGTCGCCGGCTCCGGTTCGCAACTGCTGCTTCTCCGCTGCGCTCAGGTCGAATCCGCGAACGGCGCCTTCCAGGTCGGTCTGCAAGCGGCTCCGGAACTGGGCATCGCTCGATGCTTTCCGCAATACCTCCTCGAGGGCCTCTTCGCTCATGTGTTCACCTCCTTTTCGGGATTATGCGACGAACGCGCTAAGGATGCACGAGGGGCGTCGCCTCGGCGGCGTCGTGAGTCACTCTTTGCCTGTGTCGTTTGACACAGCCTCGGGCGGGCGCCCATCGAGAAACTCCATGCGAACCGGCTCGGCCCTCGGCTTGCAGACGCCGCAAAACAGCGCGTCCTCGACCGCGAGGCCGTACAGTGTCCCGTCCGCCGGGTAGACCTCGAGGACAAACGCCTGCAGCTTGGCGTCCTGCCGGCACACCGCTCGTCCGCAGAACCGGCAGGTTCCATTCGCGGGGGCCGCGCAGATCCAGCATTGCATCAGGCAGCACCTGCCACCGAATGGCCGCGTGGGACCCGGGCATCCGCGATGCCGGCGAGTTGCGCGTCGAGTTCGAGGTACCGACCCAGCAGGTCGCGAAAGTCTTGACGCTCCAACCTCCAGGCCGACCCGTCGCTCTTCGCACGGATTGTCGCTGTCCTCGGCTGGTCGCGAAGCAGGGCAATCTCACCGAAATAGTCGCCGGGACCGAGCACGGAGATACGCCGCGACCGTCCGTTCGCCCGGGCAAGGACGTCGACCTGGCCCTCGCGAATGATGTAGAAGGCGTCGCCCGAATCGCCTTGCCGCATTACCGTGTCGCCATGATGAAAGCCGTGAACCACGAGCTTGACGGCCAGCAGGTCCAGCTGGCGGGGTGTCGCCTCACTGAACAGAGGAACCGCCCGTAAGCGCTCCCGCTCCTGCAGGGCTTTGCGCACCTGGCTTTCCCAGGCGACGACGCCGCCCAGCTCGTTCCAGAAGGCTCGCTGCTCGAAAACCAGCAGCCTCATGGGCGTCACGGCTTTGACGCTTGCCTGGCGGATGCCACTGCCAAGGAGAGCCCGCTCGCCGAAGAAGTCGCCGGCTCCCTTTCGTTCGACCATGGTATCGTCGCCCGCCTCGCGCACCAGGACCACGGCCTCACCCTGGGCGATAACAAAGAACTCGTCACCGCGCTCGCCCTGGCGCACGATCGTGCCGCCCTCTGCCACATCGCGGATGCCGGCCGCCTTTGCGAGGCGTTCCATGGACGCGGCCGGCAGCGTTCGCAGAAAGCCGAGGCCCTGCAGGAGCCGGAGCCGGTCCCGCACCCGAAGGGCCTGGAGCGCTTGCCGGGCCGCCGCCGGTGCCTGCCTGATCGCCCGCTGGTAGCGCCAGAGCTGCCGTCCCAGCCGGATACCGAGGGGAACCGCGACCACGGCAATGACGACGACCAGCACCAGCTTCGCCAGCAGGCCGGGCGTGGCCCAGAGCGGGCGCAAGATCGGTCTCAACCGGCGTCCCCACCAGAAGAAGGCCAGATAGATGGATAAGAACGAGTAGACAGCACAGAGGGAACCGAAGACCGCGTAGAACGCCTCCCTCCGGTTCAGGCGCTTGCGGTCGAGCAGCCGATGCCAGAGCGGACCGCGGACGAAATTCAGCGCTTTCTGCCGAAGGCCGGGGGTTTCAACCCACTCTTCGAGGATCCAGTAGCCGTCCAGCAAGAGCAGCGGCATCAGGTTCACCAGATTGTTGATGTAGGCGGCGACCGCGATCTTGAAGAGGACGGTCATCACCAGGGCCGGTCCCGGGACGAACGCGACCAGCAGCGAGCACAGCCCGGCAAGGACGAAGCCGGAGTACGGCCCGGCCCAGAAGATGGCGACGCGGCGGTACCAGGGCTCCAGCCAGGCGTCGGTGACATTGACGTAGAAGGCCGGAATGAAGTAGTAGAGCATGAAGCCGCCTTCATCCACTCGCCGTCCGAAGTGCTTGGCGGTCGCGGCATGGGCGGTCTCGTGGACGAAGACGACGACGTAGAAGGCGAGCACCAATCCGATCAAGCCGGCGACACCCGAGTTGGCGATCGGCGCAAAGGGATCATGGCCGGCCCGGATCTCGGCGACGAACGCGACCAACCCGCTGACGGCGATCGCTACTGTCAGCGCCAGCGCCGGTCGGGTGAAAATCCATCGGAGGCGGTCGTGCAGCCGCCCAACGACCGGATCGATCCCGCGGAGTGGCAGGCGGAGGCGCAACGCCGTACCCTCCCATCGACCACCCCGCTTCGGCGGCGCTTCGGGTTGCAGCCGGCCCTTGAGTGTCTGGTAGACATCGGACGGGGGATCCACCAGAAATCCGGCATGCCGCAGGTCGGCCACCAGGGTGGCAATCCGGTCGAAACCGAACCGGCCGAAGCGGCGGAAATACTCGATGACGAGATCAGAAACCCGGCGGCTCCCGTCCATGCGGCTGGCCAGAAAGTCGTCGTGCGGACCTAATCGCAAGTAGAGCCGCGGCCGGTCCGCCAGTATGGTGTACGGGGCGCCACGCCGGCTCTTGAGGCGCGCCCAGGTCAAATCCCCACGCAGCCGCGGCCGGTAGCTCGCGACCGACACAGCTTCCGAGACTTGGTCCCAGACTGACGCCATTGTCTCCTCCCCCGATGCTCCGCCGCCTACCGGCCGATGATGACCCTCAGGTCACCCACCGTCAAGGGACAGTGTCAAACGACACAGCTCGGTGGTGACGGGCGACATCTCTCCGCAACGGCCCGAGTCATATGCTGCTGCCGTCGAGAAAACGCTGCTGGAGGACTGAGATGTACGGGATGAATCAACTGGACATGATGAGCCAGGCGAGAATGAGCGACATGCTTCGCGACGCGGAACGGATTCACCAGGTCAATGAGGTGCTGAGGGAGCGGAGGGCCGCCCGTCGCGCGCTCTTCACGATAAACGTCGCGCGCTTCTGGCGCCGCGCTGCGCCCCGACTCGCGGCGCCCGCGATCCATGAGGCGGCGCCCGCGAGCTAGCGCCGATCGACGGTGAGGGGCCGCGTCAGATCCGGAGCTAGCGACTGACGCGGCCAGCCGTTTCGCTACTGCGGGGTAAGGCGCAGGGTGGTGTGCCGTCTCGAGAGCCGCACGAACGATCGGGCATCGTTGGGCCAGCGCTCGCCGTATTTCTCACGGATGCCGGCATTGACGGCACGAATCAGCGAACCGTCGCTCACGCGCTGGACTCGGGCCGCCACTTTGCGCCGGCCGACCCGGATTGTGACGTTTCGATTCGCCAGCGCCTCCTGATACCAGCGTCCCTTCACGTAGACGGACCGGATATAGACGCCCCTGCTAGTCGGCACGATCCAGATCGTCGTCCGATGCACTGGTGATTTAGAGTCGCGGCGCGTCTCGATCTCGATCTCGTCACTTTCCGCGAGCCTTCGAAGTAGATCCGTCGATGTCGCCCGCATGCGGCTATCGTATCGACTGTGACGGACAAGCCACTGGCTGCGCTGAAGGCCAGCGACCCGAAGATGGCGCGCCTCATCGAGGCGACGGAACCTGTCGATGCCACGGCCTGGCGCCGTGCGCGGCCGCTCGGCAATCCCTTCAGCGTGCTCGTCTATTCGATCATCGGCCAGCAGATCTCGGGATTCGCGGCCCGCGCCATCGCCGGCCGGCTCACCGAGCGCTTCGGTGACCGAATGCCGTCCCCCGCGGAGCTGCTGGCGCTGGACCCCAGCGATCTCAAAAGCGTCGGGCTGTCTCAGCGGAAAGTTGAGTACCTTCGGTCGCTGGCCGAGCACATCATTTCGGGCGAGCTCCAGGTCGACCACCTGGACAGGCTTTCCGATGACGAGGTGCGCGCCCAGATCACGGCCAGCCGCGGGCTCGGGCGTTGGACGGCGGATATGTTTCTGCTGATCAACCTCGAGCGACCCGACGTTCTCCCGATTGGCGACCTCGGGATTCGGTCCGCGGTTCAGCGCCTCTGCCGGCTGGACCACCTGCCCACGCCAGGCGAGGTCGATGCGATCGGCGAGAAATGGCGACCGAACCGCAGCCTGGCGAGCCTGTACCTTTGGGCATCGACCCGGCAAGCGCCGAAACCCGCTAAGGCGGCGAAGCCGGTGAGGCAGAGCCGCCCGACCAGGCGAAGCCCCTCGCGTCGGACCGCCGACTAGCGCTTGCCGATCTTTTCTTTCGCTTCCTGGTACGAGCGCAGCTTTCGCACTTTGGGCTGCGCGTTGAAAACGATGTACGGGTTCAACGGGTTGCGCGCCGCATAGTCCTGGTGGTAGGTCTCGGCTTGGTAGAAGGCCTCCAGCGGCACGACCTCGGTGACGATCGGCTGATCAAAGACATGGGCCTTGTTCAACTGGTCGATATAGGCCTGAGCGACGCGCTGTTGTTCGCTGTCCGTGTAGAAGATCGCCGATCGATACTGGCGCCCGGTGTCGGGCCCCTGACGATTGAGCTGTGTCGGATCGTGCGCGATGGCAAAGAAGACTTTCAGGATCTGGCCATAGCTGATCCGGCTGGGGTCATACACGACCTCGACGGACTCGGCATGGTCGGTGGTGCCACTCGAGACGGTCTCGTAGTCCGCCGTCTCTTTGGTGCCACCCGCGTAGCCGGACTTCACCGAGGAGACCCCCTCGAGGTTCTTATAAACGGCCTCGACACACCAGAAACAGCCGCCCGCCAGGATCGCCCGGCCCTGGCCGGCTTTGTCAGCGAGCGCGGCGTCGACGACGGGATCCGCGAATTGTTCCGGTGATACGCGTGCCATTGATTTACTTTAGTTCTTTGTGGCGACGGGTGACCCAGTGGAATTGAAACTCAGGAGGTCGACGATGGCCGGTCAGATCGTTCGCGTCTGGAAGGGATACGGGACCCAGGCCGGTGTCGATCGCTACTGCGATGAGCATTTCCCAAGCTCCGTGCTGCCGCATTTACGCACCATGGATGGCTTTGTCGACGCCAGGGTGCTGACCCGACCAGGCCGAAACGAAACCGAGCTTGTCGTCGCGACGATCTGGGACTCGATCGACGCCGTCAAGGCGTTCGCCGGTGACGACTACGAGCACGCCGTCGTCGAGCCGGTCGTCCGCGACCTTCTGAATCGCTTCGACGATCGCGCCACGCACTTCACGGTTGCGCTCGCAGCCTCGACGCGCTAGCTGCGGCTGGCTTCGACCGGAAGGCGATCCAGCCGAGCGCGACATACCAGGCGAAGACTTCGACTGACCGAGGACGGACTCCGGTGGGCCGCGAGTGGCTCACCGAGATGCTGATCACCCCGCGCAACGAGTTCCCGGAGTTTCCCGCGGCCCTCTCCTTCGTCTTTGGGCTGACGCCCCGCGAGGCGCTCTCCGCACTCGACAGACGAGCGTGGCTTCTCCTGGAAAGCATCGGGGAACTCGATCGAGAGCTTCACAATGAGTCCGGTCCGCCGCGTCTGTTCCTCCTCGAGACGGAGTACGTCCGCACCGTCACGGCAGCCGAGCTGAAATGGGTCGAGAGCGTAGTGAACGACCTCAGAACGGGGAAGCTCGCGTGGAAGCTCGAGGATTTTCCCGACATCGCCAAGAAGTTCACGCCGCCGGATCCGATCTGAGTCGAGCGGCTACGGTGCTGCGCTGAACGCACCTCCGGTTTCGATTAGCTCGACGGTGCCAACGCGGTCAGTGCGATACAGAGCCGCGCCCGTCAAGGCGCGCAGGAAGGCGCGCACGGGGAGGCCGTCACGACTGCTCGATGAAACTTGGATGACACTGAATCCCTGACCGGGTCCCTGCCAGACGGCCGGTCCACCACTGGTAAAGATCGCGCCACCGACGCCGGCCGGCAACGATGACCAGCTCGTTTCGGGCGGCACCACCGCGAGGAGCGCCTGCCCGTCGGCAATCAGCCAGCTGCGTCCATCACTGGCCAGACTCATCGTCACCCCGTCGAAAGCGACCGGCTGGTTCCCAGAGACAACCGGGATGCCGGAAGACTGCGCCTGCTGCACGAGGGCGCGAAGCGTCGCGCTCCAGGGATCCGGGTCGGCGATAACCATCGAGCCGATCTGGAAGCGGCCCAATACCGCGGCCGCCGCCGCAAGATTCACGCGCCGGCCCCCGGTGATCAGCCAGGTGTCGATCGTCCTCGCCGTTGGTGGCAGCGCGCGTCCCATGGCCTGGGCGAGCTTGTCCGCATCAGGCCCGGCGTCGATCAGCAGCTGGTGGCCGTTCGCGGTTCGCACCAGGACGGCCGACCCGGTCCCGACGTCGAGCGCGTAGACATGCACGCGTCCGTCGGGGCGGATCAGCAGCAGGGCCACGGTCGCGATGCCGGCGGCACCCAGCACGGCCCAGACTCGCTGTCGCCAGAAGAACTGACGCAGCTTCACGCCGGCGAGCGCACCGCCATTGACGACCATGGCCGCGGCGAGCCAGCGTCCCGGAAAGTACGGCATGGTGATCGCGGCGATCGGAAGGCTGCCCAGGCTCTCGATCACCACCCCGTACCAGCTGGTGATCAACCCGGCCGCCTGCAACAGCGGCCAGCCCGCCGCCGCCAGGAGGCTGCCGAGCAACGCGCCGGCGCCGCCAACCATCATCACCGCGGGGAGCAGCGGCAGGACAAGTGCGTTGGCCACCGGGCCAATGAGCGACAGCTGATGAAAGTTGGCGAGCATCAGCGGCCAGGTTGCGGCCTCGGCGGCGATGGTCGCCGCGAACGGATCGCGCAGCACGGGTGGGATCCAGGCGAGCCGGGCCGCGATCCGATCCGTCATGGCCGCGATCCCAATGGTGCCGGCAAACGACAGTTGAAAACTGACATCGGCGGCGAGTGCCGGCTTCAAGGCGAGCATCACGGCCGCTGTAAACGCCAATGACACAAACACATGGCTGTCGCGGCGCAGCCGGCCCGCGATGACGACCAGGATCCCCATAGCGGCCGCGCGCAAGGCCGCCGCTGACGCTCCGGCCAGGAGCGCATAGGCGGACATCGCCCCGACCGCGATCAACGGCGCCGCTCGCGGCGCGACGCGACCAAGGGTCTGATGCACGATCCGCGCGAGCAAGCTGACTTTCAGCCCGGAAATCACGACGATGTGAATCAGTCCGCTGGCGATCATCTGCTGCTGTAGGACCGGAGGTAGCGCGGCACGGTAGCCGAAGACCACGCCCAGCAGCAGCGCGGCCTGCGGTTCTGGCAGCGCTCGATCCACGGCATCGATCACCGCATGCCGAATCGCGAGCAGCCCGGCGTGCAGCGCGTCGCCGCCGTGCGATGTCACGCGGACCAGTCGCGCTGACGGCATGACGCCGGCGATGCCCTGCTCGGCCAGGTAGGCGCGGTAATCGAACTGCTCGAAGCGGGGCGGCACCTGGATCTCGCCACTGAGCAGCACCACGTCTCCGTAGCTCACCGGTGTCATGCCGTAGACGATGGCCTCGATCCGCCAGCCAGCCGGTGTTTGTCCCGCGCCGGTAAGCACGTGATCCAGGCGCACGACCAGTCGACGGCTGGCTTTGCGCTCGACCGGATCGTCATCGACGATTCCGGAAACGGAAACGGTCTGCCCGGCGAACTCAGCGGGAAGCGCGACCGTTGGCGCGAGAGTAGCGCGGCCCGCGCCCATCAGGAACGCCGCTAGGGACAGGCCGGCCAGCAGTGCGAGGCGGCGATCGATCAGAGCCACGGCGCCGGCAAGTCCGGCCGCCAGCGCCAACCACACGCGCAGCGGGCTGAGTAGCACGGCCGCCATGACGCCGACGGTCCACCCAGTCAGCACCGCGGCCAGGCCCCACCAGGGCCATCGACCTCCCTCCCTTTTTGCGGGCGAATTTCCGGACCTCCCTCCCCCGCTTGCGGGGGAGGGCCGGGGTGGGGGCCTCAGTTCACCATCAGGATCTTGGCCAGTTGCTTATAGGTGGCGGCGTCCAGTCCCATCGCCGACTTGAGCTCCGTCAGCGCGGTGAAGCTGCCGTAGTCTTGCCGGAACCTGATGATCGCGTCGGCGAGCGCCGCATCCATTCCTGGCACCTGAAGCAGCTGCTCCCGCGTCGCCGTGTTGATATCCAGCTTGGCCTTCTTTGCCTTGGCGCAATGACCGGCCGGCGGCACCACGACCTGCATGGAATCTTTGAGATGGGCTGCCAGGTTGGGCTGGCACGCAGGGTCGGCGTTTTCCGTGAGCCCGCCTGCGGCGACGATCGCGTCACTGACGCGCAGCGTTGCCACCAGCGTGTAGAGGCCAGGGTTGCGGACGGCGCCCGTGACGTAGACGATGACCGTCTTTTCCTGGGCCGCCTCGACGTCGTTCGCCGAGATGGCGGTGGGCGCCACCGCCACGGGGAGCGGCCGCGGCCAGAGCATGAAGCCAACGGCGCCGAGGATCGCGACCGCCAGCGCAGCGGCCACCTGCCAGTCATGCCGGTAGAGCCAGCCGCGGCCCGCCGCTCGCCACATATTTGTCTGCTTGCCTAGACCTAATCTGACGCGCACGCGGACGCCTCGATCGTCATCAGGGTTGTCGACCTACTCGGTGACCAGGTTGATCAGCCGGTCGGGAACGTAGACGGCGCGCGCGAGCCGCCGGCCGTTCAGCGCACGCGCGACGTTGGCGCTTCGCAGTGCCCGCTCCTGTGCATCGGCCTGGGCGGCGCCGGCCGGCATCTCGATCCGGTCGCGAAGCCGACCATCGACCTGGACGACGATCGTGACCTGCGGCCGGCGGAGCAGCGACGCGTCCACCTCGGGCCAGGGCTGAAAGACGAGCAGCCCCTCTCCTCCCTGCCGCTGCCAGAGCTCCTCGGACAGGTGCGGCGCAAACGGCCCCAGCAAGCGGGTCATGCCGAGGGCGGTGGCCTCCCAGGCATCGTCCCGCTGCCCACCGCCCTGCAGGTAGTCCTGCATCCGGTTGGCCAGCTCCATCAAGGCCGAGATCGCCGTGTTGAAATGAAACGCGTCGACGTCATGCGTCACCTTGTCGATCGTCTCGTGCAGTTTTCGCATCAGGTCACGCGACGAGACAGCGGGAGCGCCGGCCACGACCTCGTCTTCCTCGCCGAGCACCAGCCGCCAGACGCGATTCAGGAAACGCGCCACGCCATCGACGCCACGATCGTTCCACTCCGCGTCCTGGTCGGGCGGGCCGATGAAGAGCTCGTACACGCGCCCGGTGTCGGCCCCGTAGTTCTCGACGATGTAGTCGGGCGTGATGCCGTTGCCCTTGGACTTGGACATCACGGCGCCGTTGCGATGGATCATCCCCTGGGTGAAGAGCGCCATGAACGGCTCGTCCACCGACACCATCCCCGCGTCAAAGAGCGCCTTCATGAAAAACCGCGAGTAGAGCAGGTGCAGGATGGCGTGTTCGATGCCACCGGTGTACTGCTCGACCGGCATCCAGTGGTCTGCCTTGCGCTTGTCGAAGGGCAGCGCGTCGTTGTTGGGGTCGGCATAGCGCAGGAAGTACCAGGATGAGTCGACGAAGGTGTCCATGGTGTCGGTCTCGCGGCGCGACGGCTTGCCGCATTTCGGGCAGGTGGTGTTGACGAACGACGGCGTGTGCAACAGCGGATTCTGACCGTCGGATCGAAACGCGACGTTCTCGGGTAGCCGCACCGGCAGCTGGTCGTAGGGCACCGTGACGATGCCGTGATCCGGACAATAGATGATGGGGATCGGCACACCCCAGTAGCGCTGGCGCGAGACCAACCAATCGCGCAACCGGTAGATGACGGTCCCTTTGCCGATGCCACGACGTTCAGCCTCGGCGATGATCTTCGTCGTGCCGTCTTTCACGCGCAGGCCGCTATACGGGCCGGAGTTGACCAGGAAGCCGTCGTAGGTCTCGAACGCGGCCTCCAGTGCCCTGGCGGACGGCTTCGGCGTCGCGCTGATGACTTCACGAATCGGCAGCTGATATTTCCTGGCGAACTCGAAGTCCCGCGCGTCGTGGGCGGGGACGCCCATGATCGCGCCCGTGCCATAAGTGGCGAGGACATAGTCCGCGATCCAGATCGGGATGCGCTCGTTGGTAAACGGGTTGATGGCATCGGCGCCAGTAAAGACCCCCGTCTTTTCATGCTCCGTCGAGAGGCGCTCGATCTCGGTCTCCGCCTTGGTGCGCTCGATGTACGCGTCGACGGCGGCGCGCTGCTCCGGCGTGACGATCTTCCGAACGAGCTCATGCTCGGGGGCAATGACCATGAAGGTTGCGCCAAAGACCGTGTCCGGCCGAGTGGTGAAGACCTGGAGCCTGCCGTTGCCCTCGACGGCAAAGTCCAGGTCGGCGCCTTCGCTACGCCCGATCCAGTTGGCCTGCATCACCTTGACGCGCTCCGGCCAGCGATCGAGCTTACTCAAGTCGTCGAGTAATCGCTGCGCAAAGGCGGTGATTCGGAAGAACCACTGCTCCAGCTCGATCTTCGTCGGCTTGGTCCCGCAGCGCCAACAGACGCCGTTGACGATCTGCTCATTGGCGAGCACGGTGTTGTCCTTCGGACACCAGTTGACCCACGCCTTTTGCTTGTAGGCGATGCCCATCTCCATGAATTTCAGGAAGAGCCACTGGGTCCAGCGGTAGTAGTCCTCGTTGCAGGTGGTGACCTCGCGCTCCCAGGCATAGAGGACGCCCATGATCTCGAGCTCGTGCTTGGAGATGGCAATGTTGCCTTCGATCGACACCCTCGGCGGGATGCCGCTCTGGATGGCGGCGTTCTCCGCAGGGAGACCAAACGCGTCCCAACCAAACGGGTTCAGCACATTGAAGCCGCGCATGACTTTGTAGCGGGCAAAGGCGTCGCCGATCACATAGTTTCGGAAGTGCCCCATGTGCAACGGCCCTGAGGGGTAGGGGAACATGACCAGGTTGTAGAACTTCGCCTTGCTCGAGTCCTCGGTGACCCGAAAGAGGCCTGCCTTCTTCCAGGCCTCGCGCCACTTGGGCTCGATCGCCTGCGGATCGTAGACGGGAGTGACAGTTCTGGCCATGTCAGTAAAGGAGTGGTGGAGCCGACGAGATTCGAACTCGTGACCTATTGCATGCCATGCAATCGCGCTCCCAGCTGCGCCACGGCCCCACATGCGCGGGTCGAGGGTCAAGTTTAGCGAACTCTTCGGATCGAGAGCAGCGCTCGCAAACGCCACCCCAGTAGTATACACGTTTTTGTGTAACTGTCGTCGCAAAATCCGGGAGAACGCGCCCTATGATGCAGACGATGCAGCACCTGTGGGCGCCCTGGCGAATGGAGTTCATCAAGGGGCCCAAACCCTTGGGCTGCTTCTTCTGCGAGGCGGCCGCCGCCGATGGATCGCACGATGCCGAGCTTCTAGTGGTCGCCCGCGGCGAGCTGGCCCTGGCGATCCTGAATCGCTACCCGTACAACAACGGACATCTGATGATTGCGCCCAACGCGCATCTTGCGAGTATCGAAGACCTGCCGGCTGCCACCGCGAACGAGGTGATGGCGTTGACGCAACGCGCACTTCGTGTGTTGCGGCAGGTGCTTTCGCCGCAGGGCTTCAACCTCGGCATCAACGCCGGCAAGACGGCCGGGGCGGGCGTCGCCGACCATGTTCATCAGCACGTGGTGCCACGGTGGGACGGCGACACGAACTTCATGCCCATCGTCGCCGACACAAAACTCCTTAACGAAAGCCTTACGGTCAGCTATCAGCAGCTGCGTGCCGGCTTCGATCGACTGTCGTAACGGCAACCGTTAGTTGCGCGCGCCTCAATTAGGTCCGAACGGCGGATGGTTCGGCTGGAAACCGGTGCTACCGTCGTTCTAAGTCATGAAGAGACGGCGGAGACAGTCTGGCCAGGCGCTAATCGAATATGCATTTCTCATGGTCTTGCTGGCCACCATCACATTCGCCGTTGTCATCCTGGCGGGCGCCCAGCTCCAGGGTGCCTTCAACGACGTCACTTACGAGTTCAACCACCTCACCGATACCTCCACGCTCGCGCCCGACGGGACAACCATCCTCAGCCCGGGCGTTACGCCGGGCGCCGGCTCGTGTGAGTCCGGGCAGCACAGTGAGCTGAGAGGCCACAAATGGAAATGCAGACAAGACAATTGAGCTACGAGGCCGCTCCGCGCGGGCTCAACCGGCTGCTGGCCAACCGACAGATCTGGAAAAACGCGATCTACGCCATCGCGCTGATTACGTACTTATGCTCGTTCCTCTTCTTCGGTCTCGCAGTGGGCAACATGCGCGAAACGGGCGGGAGCCTGACCACCGTGATCGACCTGATCGTCGCGCTCTACTTTCTCGTGCAGGTGATCTTCCTCTTCGTGCTCAGCGGTGTCGTCGAACGTCGCCGACAGAGCCAGCCGATCACCTTTCCCGATCGGCGCGATCAGACGAGCTAGAGCCTCTCCGGGCCCGCCGGCCCACGCGAGCCGCGCTTTAGTGCGATGCGAGCGTTAGAGGCGTTCCACGACCGTGGCGATGCCCATTCCGTAGCCGATGCACATCGTGCTCAGCCCGTATCGGGCATCCTGCCGCTCCAGTTCGTGCAGGAGCGTCGTGATGAGCCGCGCGCCGCTGGCCCCCAGGGGATGTCCCAGGGCAATCGCGCCGCCGTTGTAGTTGACTTTCTCCATGTCGGCGCCGGTCTCGTGCTGCCATGCCAGCACGACCGGGGCAAAGGCCTCGTTGACTTCGAACAGGTCGATATCCTTCAGCTGCAACCCCGCCTTCTTGAGGACTTTCTGGGTTGCGGGGATGGGACCGGTCAGCATGATCGTCGGCTCTGAGCCCACGATCGCCTGCGCCACGATGCGCGCCCGCGGCTTGAGTCCGAGCTCCTTGGCCTTTTCTCTTGTCATGATCAGCACCGCCGCGGCGCCGTCGCTGATCTGGCTGGAGTTGCCGGCGGTCACGACGCCGTCCTCCTGGAACGACGGCTTCAACTGCGCCATTTTTTCTCTCGACGGTGGGATCCGCACGCCCTCGTCTACGGCAAATTCATAGCTGCTGCCGTTCTGCCTGACCTGGACCGGGAAGATCTCGCGCGTGAACCGGCCTTCCTGGATCGCCTGGCCGGCCTTGACGTGACTCTGAAGGGCAAACTCGTCGAGTTGCTCTCGCGAGAAGCCCCACTTCTTGGCGATCATTTCGGCGGAATTCCCCTGCGGGATGATCTCGTAGAGATCCATGAGCTTGGGGCTCACCGGGCCCTCGCCTGGGCCGAACGCGTCGGAACCCATGGGCACCCGCGACATGTTTTCGACGCCGGCGCCGATGACGATGTCCTGGGCACCGGACAGGACGCCCTGGGCGGCGAAGTTTACCGCTTGCTGGCCGGAGCCACAGAAGCGATTCACCGTCGTCCCCGGGACTTCGATCGGGAAACCCGCGATCAAGGCCGCGGCGCGGGCGATATTCATGCCCTGCTCGCCGGTTTGGGTCACGCAGCCGGCGATGACGTCGTCCACCAGCGCTGGGTCCACCCCAGCACGGGTGACCAGCTCCCGGAGGGTAAGCGCCAGCAGATCGTCCGGCCGGACCGGGCTCAGCTTGCCGCTGCGCCGGCCGATGGCCGTGCGGACCGCGTCAACGATTACGGCTTCAGTCATGGTTGCTGAGCTTCGCTGCCCTGCACTAGTCTAAACCCCAAGTTCCCTTACAATGTTCCGGCACATGCGAGCTTTCACTGGGCGGGCCGATTGGGCTCGGTAATCAAGAAGCGCAGGAAGAAAATGCGCAAACACAAGCACAAGAAGATGCTCAAGGCGACGCGGTGGCAGCGCCGGACGAAGTAGCCAGCTTCTGATCGATTAAGTTCGCCAGCTGCGCCTGCGAGGCCTCCCCCGGATAGCGAGCGACGACGATGCCACCACGGTCAACCAGCACGAACGACGGCGGCGAGTCAACTTCGTATGCCGCCGTCAGGCTCCCAGAGTCGTCATAGAGGCTGGGATACGGGACGTTGAATTCGGCAACAAAGGCGCGGGCGAGCGCCCGGTCGTGGTCCAGCATGTCGACGCCGTAGAACTTGATGCCCTGGCCGGCGTATCGCGCGGCCAGCGTGTTCAACCCCGGCTGCTCCTTCCGACAGGGCCCGCACCAGGCGGCCCAGAACACCAGAACCGTGCTCGACGCCTTGAAGTCGACAGTCAGCGCCGTTCCATCCAGCGCCTGGCCGGAAAGGCTCGGTGCCGCCGCGCCCACCCGGCCGTTGGGCGCCGCCTGCGAGACGTCGGGCTGCAGGCTGCATCCGGCCAGCAGTAACAACATCACCAACCAGGGCCAGCGGCCCAGCAAGCTAGTTGACCGTGCCAGGCTGGGAGTCGGCGAGCGGTCGCCGGAACCCAAGGCCGGGTGTCGGCGGCCGCGTGGCTGCCGGCAGCAGCGCCTTGTCCAGCACCTCGTCGACGTGCTTGACCAAAACGAGCTCCATCGAGTTCTTGACTTCTTCGGGCACTTCGTGGAGGTCTTTGCGATTTTTCTCAGGCAGGATGAAGATCTTGATGCCGGCCCGATGCGCGGCCAGCAGCTTCTCTTTGAGCCCGCCGATGGGCAGCACTTTGCCGCGTAGCGTGATCTCGCCGGTCATCGCCACCTCGCGGCGGACGGGCCGGCCGGTGAGCGCCGACACAACGGCCGTCGCCATCGTGATGCCCGCCGAGGGACCATCCTTGGGGATGGCGCCGGCCGGCACATGGATGTGGAAGAAATGATCCTCGAAGAAGCCGGGCTTCAACCCAAGCTCGAGCGCGTGCGACCGCGCGTAGCTGACGGCAGCACGCGCCGACTCCTCCATGACCTTGCCGATCTGCCCCGTCAGTGCGAACTCACCACGCCCTTGCATCAAGATCGCCTCGACCGTCATGACATCTCCACCATATTCGTTGACGGCCACACCGGTGACGGCACCGACCTGATCTTCCAGCTCGGCGACGCCGAACTCGAAGCGCGGCGGCCCCAGGTAGCCCATCACGTCACCCGGCTCGACGAGGACTTTTTCGGTTTGGCCCTCGGCGATGCGACGAGGAATCTTACGGGCGATGTTGGCGATCTCGCGGTCCAGGTTCCGTACCCCGGCTTCGTGCGTGTACTCGCGAATCAATAAGCGCAGGGTCGGCTCGGGCACTTCCAGGTTCTCGTCCGTCAGGCCGTGCTCGCGCAGCTGGCGCGGCACGAGGAACTGCTGGGCGATATGCATCTTTTCGTCTTCCGTGTACCCGGGAAGCCGGATGATCTCCATGCGGTCACGAAGCGGGGCGATGATCGTGTCGACGACGTTGGCCGTCGTGATGAACAGCACCTGGGACAGGTCATAGGGGACTTCGAGATAGTGATCCGAGAAGTCTTTGTTTTGTTCGGGATCGAGCACTTCGAGCAGCGCTGACGAGGGATCGCCGCGCCAGTCGGCGCCGACCTTATCGACTTCATCCAGCATGAACACCGGGTTGCGCGCGCCGGCGACTTTCATCTGTTGCAGAATCCGCCCTGGCATGGCGCCGATGTAGGTTCGCCGATGGCCGCGGATCTCGGCTTCATCGTGGATGCCGCCAAGCGAGAGCCTCACGAACTTGCGGCCGAGGGCCCGGGCAATCGACTTACCCAGGCTGGTCTTGCCAACGCCAGGCGGGCCGACAAAACAGAGGATCGGCGACCGCAGGCTCTGCGAGCGCTGGCGGACCGCCATGTATTCCAGGATCCGTTCTTTGATTTTTTCGACGCCATAGTGATCCTCGTCGAGGACTTTCGCGGCCACCTTGATATCCCACGTCTCGCCAGGCGGTGGCCCCCAGGGCAGGGCGATCAGCCAGTCGACGTACGTTCGAATAATGCCGACCTCGGGGGAGGCCGCCGGAATGCTCTGCATCCGGTCGATCTCCTTGAGGCCGCGCTCCTTCACGGCGTCCGGCATCCCGGCGGCCTCGATCTTTTCGCGCAGGCCATGCAGCTCGGCGCCCTCTTCGTCTTCGCCGAGCTCTTTGCGAATGGCCTTGAGTTGCTCGCGCAGGATCTGATCCCGCTGGAGCTTGCCGATCGTGCTCTGGACTTCGTTTTGGATCTTCGCTTTGAGCTCGAGGATCTCGACCTGCTTGCTGAGAAACAACGCCAGAAGTCTCAGCCGCTCGAGCACGTTGGGCGTCTCCAGCATGTGCTGCTTTTGCTCGAGCGTCTGGTCCGGGGCCGCCGACACCAGGTCGGCGAGATAAACGGGATCATCCGTTTTCGACACCGTGGCTGCCACCTCGGGGGCGACCCCCGCGCCAGACTCAACGTACTTCTCGTAGAGACTCTTGACGGAACGCATGTGGGCCTCCATCTCGAGGCCCTCACCCACCTGGTCGACCAGGACTTCGATCTCGACTTCGATGAACGGCTTGAACTGCACGTAGCGGACGATGCGCGCCCGCTGGGCGCCGGCGACCAGCATCTGGACACCGGCAGGCGTCTGTCGCATGCCGTTGATTTCCGCAATCGTGCCGATGGGGTACAGGTCTTGCTCGACCGTGTCGTCGACCTGTGGGTCCTTCTGCGCGACCAGCAGCACCTGCTTGTCCTTGTCCATCGCGGCCGTGATCGCCGCAATCGACGTCCGGCGGCCCACGGAAAGGGGCACGATCAGCTTGGGAAAGACGACGTCGTCGCGCAGGGGCACGAGCGGGAGCCGCCGCAGCGATTTGTCTGGCGGCGGCGCGTCTTGTGCGGGAGGGTCAGCGATCTTTTGCGCCATGGCCTCAGACCTGCTCGCCGGCGTCGTTGACGGCAGCTTTCCAGGCCTTGGGCGACGCAATGCCCCCTTCGAGGGCGCGCGGCCCGATCAGCCGCGCGATCTGGTCTTCGTCGAGGACTTCCTCTTGCATGAGGGCCGCGGCCAGCGTGTCCAGCTTGGCCCGGTTTGCGGTCAGGATGGTCTCCGCCGCGTCGTAGCCCTCTTGGAGCAGACGGGTCACTTCCTCGTCGATGATCCCCGCCGTCCGCTGACTGATGTGCGGGCTGCCGGCCAGCTCGCGGCCGAGGAACACGGCCTGCGGCGAATCGTCGAATGAAAACAGCCCCATCTTCTTGCTCATGCCCCAGCTGATGACCATGTGCCGCGCCAGTTCGGTAGCTGTCTCCAGGTCGTTCTGCGCGCCGGTCGTGATCGATCCGAGTCCCAGCTGTTCGGCGGCGCGTCCGCCCAGGGCCATCGCAATGCGTGCCTCGAGATACTCCTCGGACAGGTTGTGCCGATCGTCCGTCGGGATCGATTGGGTGACGCCGAGCGCCATGCCGCGCGGGACGATCGTGATCTTGTGGACCGGATCTGACTGGGGCTGATACCAGGCGACCAGGGCGTGGCCCGACTCGTGGTACGCAATCACGCGACGCTCCGCCTCGCTCAGATAAATCTTTCGCTCCGACCCGAGGACCACGCGATCGAATGACTCTTCGAAGTCTTCCATGGCGACGCTCGTCTTGCTGGTGCGCGACGCGTGCAGCGCCGCCTCGTTGACAAGGTTGGCGAGGTCGGCTCCGACCAGGCCTGGTGTCGAGCGGGCGATGATCTCCAGGTCGACGTCCGAGGCCAGGGGCACGCTGCGCGTGTGCACTTTCAAGATGGCGGCGCGGCCGCGACGATCGGGCCGGTCGACAACCACGCGCCGGTCAAACCGGCCGGGCCGAAGCAGGGCCGGATCGAGAACGTCGGCGCGGTTCGAGGCAGCGACGACGACGACCGCTTCGCGCTGGTCGAAGCCGTCCATTTCGACCAGTAACTGGTTCAGCGTCTGCTCCCGCTCGTCGTTGCCGCCGCCGAGGCCGGCGCCGCGCTGGCGACCGACGGCATCGAGCTCGTCGACGAAGATCACCGAGGGCGAGTGCTTCTTGGCGTCTTCGAAGAGGCTGCGGACGCGGGACGCGCCGACGCCGACGAACATCTCGACGAACTCCGAGGCCGAGATGCTGAAGAAGGGCACGCCCGCCTCACCGGCGATGGCACGCGCGAGCAGCGTCTTCCCGGTCCCCGGCGGGCCGATCAGCAAGACGCCCTTGGGCATGCGGCCGCCGAGCTTTTGGAACTTCTGCGGGTCGCGCAAGAAATCAACCATCTCTTGCAACTCGAACTGCGCCTGCTCCACCCCAGCCACGTCGTGGAACGTCGTCTTGGGGGTGGCCGGATCCTGGAGGCGGGCGCGGCTGCGGCCAAAGCTGAAA
This sequence comes from Candidatus Dormiibacterota bacterium, assembly GCA_035544955.1. Taxonomy (NCBI): domain Bacteria; kingdom Bacillati; phylum Candidatus Dormiibacterota; species Candidatus Dormiibacterota bacterium. The sequence goes on along the minus strand of DASZZN010000009.1, from coordinate 118,384 downwards.
ATGCCCTGCGCCGCTTGACCGCTCCGTCGCATGAACCAGATCCAGATCGCGATCAGGGCGATGAACGGCAGGAAATACAGCAGCGTGCTGCCGAGGCCGCCCGTATCGGGCTTGAGCGTGGTCGCGACGCCGTTGCTCTTTAGAGCTGCGAAGAAGGACGAGTCGGGCAAGGCGACGTTGTCCGGCAGGGTCGCCGTGAACTGGGTGTTGGTGACCCCGTTGTTGGTGAAGGTCTCCTTCAGGTCACCCTGCGCGCTCTGGCCCTGGATCGTGATGTCGGCCACCTTGCCGCTATCGATCTCCGCGATCAGCTGCGAGTAGCTGAGGTCGACCCGGGCCGGCCCGCCGAGGCGGCTGAGCACGGGGGACAGCAGGATCACGAAGTACAGGCCGAGACCGCCGAGGAGGGCAAGACGAAGCCAGGATCCCGTCGGACGGGGGCTTTTCGGGGTCTGCGCGGGTGGCTTCTGGTCGGGCCTGAGCGCCATATAGGGCTAGTCTATCTGCGCCTCATGAGAATGAAACAAATTCGATCAGGCAAAGCCTTCGGTCAACGCGGTCGGCCAGTAACTCCCGCCGGGCAAGCCCCGTTGCACCTACATCCAGTGACCCGCTTTGTGGCCCTCCTAGTGGTGTTGAGCCTGACCGCCTGTGGCGGACCCCCAGCGAGTACGAGTCCGCCCCGGACGAGCGGCTCCGCCATGCCAGTTCCGAGCGTATCAAGCACTACGGCCGTATTCGACCTGCTACCTCCGGCCCAGCCGCCGGCCGTCGGTCTGGGGATTACCTGCAGCCGGTCGATCGGTGTCTCCGACTCCGTCGCCATTGTCCAGCTGCACGGCGGGACGACCGTCCTCCGCGACTATGCGGACATCGCCCAGCCGGTGACGGCCTGTTCGTTTGGAAAGACCCAGTACGGGCTCGTGCTGATTGACGCCCAGCACGTCATTGTCCCGAGTGGCTCCAATCTCTACGCGGTTGTTGATCTCCCGCAAGTTCGCATCCACTGGTTCCAGTTACCGGGAACTCAGGTCGCGACCTTCTTGGCGATCGCACCGGACCTTGGCACCGTCGCCTGGCTGAGCGCCGACCTCGCGGCCAACACCGACCAGATCCACCTGACAACCCATACCGGCGATAAGGTGGTCGCGTCGCTGCCGAATCCCCACGGTGGTCGCTGCGGCGGCCCCGATGATTCAAAGATTGCCGGCTATTCACGATCGGGGAAGCATCTCTTCATCCTCGACCAGCCCATCCCGAACCTGAACAGCCTGCTCGTCCTGGAAGGCGACAAAGTCGCCCTTCGCCTCGCACCGGACTCGCGTCCCTGGTCGAGCGGCGCCCAACCAGCGTTTGCGGTTTGGTCATCCACGTCGGAAACGCTCTATTACCGCAAGGATGCGAACATCTGGAACTGGACATCAGCAAGCGGCCCGCAGAATTTTCTTCCGGGCGTCTCGTGGGACTACCCGACGATCTCATCGGATGGGCTGCATGTTGCATTTGCCGTGCAGGAGAAGAACGATCTCCATACCGTGTCGCTGCTCGACCTGCCACCGGCCAGTCGCCCTCTCCAGATTGGAAATGGGAATCGGACGCTGCCGGCGTTTCTCAACGCGAGACAGCTGTGGTTCAAGTCGGAAAGCCCCGGTCCCTGCGGATCGGGCGGGAACCAGCCACTCGTCTACGACCTGTCCGACCATAGCGAGTCGCCGAGCATCGTTGACAGCCCGGTTTCGGTCTGGCCCGCCACCAGCTCGAACTTCTAATCGAGCGCCGCCGGGAAGACCCCAGCGCAGAACCCGCTTGCCGGCACCAGAATCGGCACCATGCCGTCCATGTTCCTCCGGGCATTCACGATCTGGGGGTGCTGGCCGGGCGCCGGATAGAGGAACCCAAAGAGGATGTTCGCGTCGTCGATGAAGCACGGCCAATCCTGCGGGGAGCCGTGCAGCTGGCTCGAGAACCTGCCGCCGCCACCGTCAATCCACGCTGTTCCGCCAGGATCGCAGCAGCCGGCGACGGAGCCGCCACTCGGAGAGACCGCGGCCATCCCCTCGGTGTCGGTCATCACTCGCCGTGATCCGAGTTTTCCAGTCCAGTCGATCGTGGTGAAGTAGCCGGCTCCCCCGGCAGTGGCGGTCCGCTGATAGCAAGCGGTTCCGGCCGCCGTCAGCGCCCCGACCGGCTGACAGCCACTCGGGACCTCACCGCTGCCCATGGTCGCGAGCCGCGTGGCATCAGCGGCGTTGACGAGGTGATATTCCGGGGCGCTGTATGGATTCCAGGAAATGCCTTGCTGGGTGAAAGGTGGAGAGCTGGTCGCCGCCAGGACTAGCTTGCCCTGATGCCAGCCGACCGGCCAGACCCAAGCACTTTTGGACGAGAAGATCTCGGCGTGATTTCCGCCTCCGAGGTCCTCGACATAGAGACGCAGCGTCGGGGGAGACGAGGCGTAATCCAGGATCGACACCGCAATCCGTCGATCATCCGGCGACACCGCAAAGGTCGCGTGGGCGATGGTGGTACCGGGCAACCGGGCGGCCAAACCGCCGGATCCATTTGGGCGGATGTAGCGAACATCGCGGTCGCCATCGAGGTAATAGACGCGGGAACTCGACGGGCTGACCTCCGGCAGGTCGTACGCCGCCGCGCCCGGTCCGTTGCCTGGCGTATGGATAAACGATCGGACCGCCGCATGCACCTTGGCTGACACTTTGCCGTCGGCGGCGACCAGCGTCAGATCGTAGCCCGCGCTCTGCGGACCGGTGCCATTGGAAAAGGCGACCAGTATGCCGAGCGATGGCATCCTTCCTGCCGAGGTACTGGTCGTCGGCGAGGCAGTCGAGGATGTTCCCGTCGATGCGCTTGCCGAAGGCGTTGGCGTGGGCTTCGTCGTCGGCGTTTGAGCCATGCTCCCGCACGCGACGTTGGCGAGGGCCAGCGCAATGACGGCCGCCATGCGAAGCGTCACGACGCCCTTAACGCGATCGTCGGCTCGATGGTTATGAATAGCTGGTTGGGCCCGGTCCTATAATTCCGCGGGGCGATAGCTCAGCTGGCAGAGCGCCGCACTCGCATTGCGGAGGTCGAGAGTTCGAGTCTCTTTCGCTCCACCATCCACACAGCTCTACCACCCAGGTCGAGCTACTGGCAGTGGTACTTGTGACCGTGCAGCACGGCCGGGGTTCCGTCGGGGCAGGTGTAGACCGCGGCCGCGCCGGGGTCGCTTGGGTTCAGGAGCGTCTCCTCGATGTCCTGGAAGGTGAGCACGACCTGGTTGCCAGTGGTGGCGATCACAGCGATGCAGACGCAGGCGACCAGAACCAGGATGATCGCGTACTCGACCATCGACTGGCCCTTACGGGTCGCCTTTTTGCGCAACAACTGGTTCATTGTTTGTGCTCCGGTCACCACGCGTGGGTGCCCCGCTACCTCACTAAACGCGCTAAGCCGTTTCGGTAGGCATTACGAGGGCGCCCAGCCCTTCGACTCCCCTCGACTTGTGCCCGCGTCGTTACCGGGTCGACCTTACGAGCGACCTAACGGTTTGCCCCCTATCGGTCCTCGGTCACGCCGCGGCCGGAAGCACTCGGTTTTCGGCATCCGTGGCAGGCGGCAACCGGGGGATACGGGCAAAGGAGGCCCAGATCAGGATCGGGGCGGCGCCGGCGACGGCGACGACGATGCGGGCCAGCAGCATCTGGTTCATGGGCGCGGCCAGCAACAGGAAACAGCCGATGCTGAGCACGCGCCCGATCCCCAGGCACAGCTCCTGGTGAACGATGTAGTCGTAGCGCATCAACTGTGGCGTCGGATCGCGGTCGATCACCTGCAGCGCCACGGGCGCGAGCGCGTTGCCGTGCAGCGGGCCACCGATGGCGCGCAGTAACCCGAATCCAACGATCGCCCAGGCGGTCAGATACAGCGGCAACAAGAAGGTCGAGAGCACCAGCAGCGCGCCGCCGACCAGGGCGCAGGCAATCCGGTGCCGCGGCTTCATGAACGCCGCCAGCCCCAGGCTGATGCCGACACCCAGCAGTCCCATCAAGCCGTTGAAGTTGCCGACCTGCTGCTCGTTCTTGAGCACGAGAAACATCAAGATCGTCAGTACCAGCCCGACCAGGCTCCCGGTGAAGCCGTCCGCGAGCCGCGCGCGGGTCACCCAGCGCCAGTCGGGGTTGCGGCGCGCCAGGGTGGCGACCCGGCGGAGCGACAGCCGCGGCCTCGCCGACGAGGGCAATTGCCCGGCCAGCACCATGGCCGCCATCAGCACCACGGTGGACAGCGCGAAGACCAGCTGGTAGCCGCGGTAGGCCCCGCCCACGTGGGTACCCGCCACGATGATCGCGCCGGCGGCCGGCGGGAGCGTCGCGGTCAGGAACAAGCTGGCCGTCGCCTGGGCGCCGAAGTAGCGGTCCCGGTCCCGGTCCGAGGTCGTGTCGTAGGTGACCAGGTGGAAGCCGGACCAGTAGAAACCTTCGGCCACGCCCCGAAGGAGGCCCAGGACGACGACCCAGTGCGGGGCGTCGTTTCCCAACATCAGGATCACCAGGTAGGAGAGGCCACAGCCAAAGAGGCCCAACCGGATCAAGGCGCCGGCGCCCAAGCCCCGCCAGAGCAGGCCATTGGCGAGGAACGCCGCGGGAATCATGAGCGCGCTCAGGCCGCTGTAGACGGCGATCGGCGCCAGGTCATGGCTCGCCCGCCAGAGAAAGATGGAGAGGAACGTCCCGGCGAGCAGGTTGGCCGCCGTGTAGGCGCCGTGAACCAACACCATGCAGTTGGCGCGCCGGTCCAGCCCGCCCGATAACACCTTCGGCCGAAACAACCCGTCCCTCTCTTCGGGCCCCGTCCCGCAAGACCCGTATTCGGACAACGCCCGGAACGCGGACCGCTTTCCAGGGTCATGGGCCTGTCACCGGCGATACGGCCCCGTGACGCCGTACCGCAACGTATCCCGCAACGGGCCGGCAGTAGCCTCCGGGTAGGCGCACCGCAAGCGCCATTAAGGGGGTCGCGACTACGGAAATCAACGACGTCCACTCCACAACCAAGGACGTTCTGCCACGGCCGGGTGAACTGCCGTTACCGGCCGCCACCCGCCAGCTGCTGGCCTTGCTCCAGCAGGGCGAGATCTCGGCGGCGGCCTACGACACGGCGTTCGTCGCCCGCCTGCGCGAGCCGAACGATCCCAATGCCATGGCCTATCCCCAGACGCTGGGCTGGCTGCTCCGCAGCCAGAACGCGGATGGAAGCTTCGGAACGGCGCTGCCGATTCCCAAGGACAAGCTAGTTTCGACCCTGAGCGCGCTGGTCGCGCTGGTCGACCTGCCGCAGAACCTCCAGGACGGTGCCGCCCACCGGGCACGCGTCAAGGCGCTTCGCTTCGTCCACGAAGATACCGGCAACTGGCAGACGGGCCCCGACCTGGCCGGCTTCGAGCTGGTGCTGCCGGCGATGCTCGACGCGGCCAAGCTTCGCGAGCTGCCACTACCGTACGAGCGGTTCATGGGAATCTCCGCCCAGAGGGACGCGAAGATCGGGCACATCCCGCCCCGGCTCGTCTACAACGTGGCGACGCCCTTACTGCACTCGCTCGAATACCTGGGCAACCGGCTGGACATCGAGGCCGCCCGGAAGCAACTCTCCGCCAACGGCTCCTTCGCGAACTCGCCCTCGGCGACCGCCTACTTCATGCTCAAGACCCGCGACGAGCAGGCGAACGAGTACATCGCCATGTTGCTGCGCAATCGGGGCGACGGCAGCCTGCCGACCGTCGCGCCCTTCGAGGTCTTCGAGATCGCCTGGGTGCTCTACAACCTGGCCCGCGCCGACCAGCGCCCGGCGGAAGCGCAGCCGCTCGTGCGCTACCTCGCGCAGGCGCTCACCGACGACGGCGTCGGGGTGTCAATGCATGGACTGCGGCCCGACTCGGATGACACGGCGCTGACGCTCAGCGTGTTGCATCGCTACGGCTTCCCGATCTCGGCCGGGCCACTCCGGCCGTTCGAGGGCGTGAATTTCTTCTTCACGTTTCCGCTCGAGCGTGACGCTTCTGTAACGGCCAACGCCCATATCCTCGAGGTGCTCCAGGTCGCTCCCCCCTTCCCCCGCCAGCACGTGATTCAACAGAAAGTCGTCAAGTACCTGCGTGATGCGCGCGTAGACGGCGACCACTGGGTCGACAAGTGGCATGGATCCCCCTTCTATGCCACCGCCCACGCCGTCTTCGCGCTCACCACGTCGGCACCCGATCTCTGCCTACCGGCCTTCGCCTGGCTTTCGAAGACCCAGCGGGAGGACGGCTCCTGGGGCTGGTTCAAACAGGGCACCCCGGAAGAGACCGCCTACGCGGTGCAGGCCCTCATGCTGGCACCTGCCGAATTCCGGTCCGAGATCAAAGAGCAACTCCGCCGGGCTGCCGCCTACCTACATGAAACGGAGGGCGAACCCGTCATTCCTATGTGGGTCGGCAAGACGCTCTACGGGCCAACCCAGGTTGTCCGTTCAGCCGTGCTCTCGGCCCAGATCCTGCTCGCGAGGAGCGAACATGCTAGACCGGCGAATTAACAAGCTCAAAGAGAATCTGATGCGGCAGGCCGACGAAGGCCTGGTCGTGCGCCATCTGGTCGACGCGAACCCGCGAGGGGATGACATGCTGGGCGAGGTCTGCCGCGCCGCCGTGCTGCTGCATCCGAGCGCGAGCTTCGAGCAAGCCCTCACGCTGGCGCGGACGATGGCGTACATCGTCTACATCGACGACTATCTGGAAGAGGAACATCCCGAGCTCGACCTGGCCGACTACCGCCGGGTCTGCCAGAACTTCTTGCTGTGGCCGAACCGCGATCTGAGCCAGATGCCCCTTGTCAACGCCACGGTGGCGGGCAAGATCGAGGAGCAGTTCCGCGAAGACGAAGTCCCCGAGGAATGGACCGCCATGCGCCGGCTGGTCTGGGAGAAATCGATCTGGACGATGCTCCAGGAGAACCACTGGCTCAAGCACAAGGAGCGCGTCACGCTCGACGCCTACCTGGCGAACGGCATGTACAGCAGCTCCTTCCCCATCGTGCAAGTCTCGATCCTGGCGTTTTCCTACCAGGACGTCTCGCAAGAACTGAAGAACCGGATCTTCGGCCACATCTGCCAGGCTGCGCGCGTGGTGCGGCTGGCGAACGACCTGCGCACGCACGAGCGCGAATCGGCGCAGGGCCGCTTCAACTCGGTCGACCTGATCTTTGGCGGGTCCGCCGAGCGGACATTGGAGAGCGCCCGCGACGCCGTCCATCACTTGATGGAAGAAGAGTTCGAGCAGCTGAAGAAGGCCATCGCGCGCGAGCGCCGGACCGGCATCACGCAGCAATTTCTCAGCCACCTGATCGACAGCACGCAGGTCCTACTCGACTTCTACGAAGCTCCCGGTGGCCGCCACAGCCAGGGCCGGCCCGAACGGGTGCTGAAGGCAAGCTAACCGGATCCATGAGCAGCTCCATCAACCTGAAGCTCGGCGCCCGCAAGCCGTCGGAGGCCGGGAGGCCGGATGCGTCGGCGATCGAGATGGAGCGGCGCATCATCTGGATCCGCTGGCTCGCGATTCTCGTCTCGCTCGGCGCCCTCCCCTTCCTGTCGTCCAGCCTCAACAGCCAGTCGCTGGTGACCCTGCTGGCCCTGATCGGCCTGGGCGCGATCTACAACCTGACTCTCCTCGTCGTGTTGCTGCCGCGCAAGCCGGAATGGCTGACGGCGGGCTACATCTCGGCCATCGGTGACGTGCTGCTGGTGACCGGTGGCGTTGCCGTCACCGGCGGCCTCGCGTCGCCGTTCTTCTTAGCCTACTTCGTTGTGACCGTGACAACCGCGGTTCGATTCGGTGGACTGGCCGCGATCGTGGCCGTTCTGACGATTGCGCTCAGCTACACCGCCGTCGTCTACTACGGCAACACGGTCCAGGGCACGGCGCTGACGCTGAACGACCTCACCAACCTGGCGATGCGCACCGGCTTTGTCGCCCTGACCGGCATCTTCGTCGGTTTCGTCGGCGACCGCGCCCGGCGCGCGGAGCGAGCTCTGCAGGAGGAATTGGAGCGGGCGCATGCCTCGCTGTCGGAAGTCACGGTCGAGCTGAACCGGGACCTCGAGTTCGAGCAGACCTGCCAGCTGACCGCCGAGAAAGGCCGCTCGTTGCTCAACGCCGACGCCTTCCTGATGCAGGTGCAGATGCCCCCCTTGATCGGCCAGGACGAGTCGATGCCGCCGGCCTCGATGCTCTACGTCGACTGGACGCCCGAGCTGAAGGAACACCACGCCGGGGTCGACCTGGCCACGGCTCGCCTGGCCCTGACGCCGGCGGTCGGCGAGCAGGTGATCGCGGTGTCGGACCCCAACCTTCTCTTGCCCAACGAGCACAAGCCGCTACCGCCCGGCATGTGGTTCCGGATCCCGGTCTTCCACGGCGCGCGCGCGATCGCCGACATGATCGTCGGCTTCGTGGGACGCGAGCAACCGCTTCGCCAGACCGAGCAGGAGCTGATGCTGACCTTCGCCGAGCGTGCCGGCATTGCCATGCGCAACGCCCACGCCCTCGATCAGGCGCAGAAGCTGTCGGTCACCGACTCGGTCACCGGCCTGCCGAACCACCGCTATTTCCACACCAGGTTCGACGAAGAGATGGAGAAGACGAAAGACACCGGTGGCTCGATCACCGTGATGATGATCGACCTCGACCGCTTCAAGGTCTACAACGACAGCTTCGGCCACGCGGCCGGTGACGTAGCGTTGAAAGCCGCCGCGCGGACGATCTCGTCCACCATGCGACGCGAGGACACCGTGACCCGCTACGGCGGCGAGGAGTTCGTCGCCATCCTCCCGGGCGTCGACATCCAGACCGCGCCGATCCGGGCGCAGGAGATCTGCGACACGCTTTCGAAAGTCTTCATGTACAACCCCAAGACCATCTTCGCGCCGCTGACGGCGTCGGTCGGGTGGGCGACCTATCCGGTGGATGCCCGCAACCGCGACGAGCTGCTGAACCGAGCCGACCTCGCCATGTACATGGCGAAGAAGCGTGGCCGCAACTGCATCTGTGGCGCCTGCGAGCTGGAAAGCGTCGCCGCCCTGGACTCGGTCCTCAGCGAAGTCGTGGCGCAGCTGGCGAGCGCCGACACGGTCGGTCCCGGCATGGTCGCGACGCTCGAGAAACGGCTTGGCCAGATCGCCAACTCGAGCCACCTGGAAGAGCTCGCCGAAGGCATGCTGTCGCCCAACAGCGAGGCGACGCTGGAGGCGCTCAACGCGCTCGCGGCGTCGATCGACGCCAAGGACCCCTATACCAGCGGCCACTCGCAGTCGGTGGCCAAGCTGGCCGAAGACCTGGGCGACATGCTGCAGCTCTCGGGGGCACACAAGAACCAGCTGCGCCTGGCGGCGATTCTGCATGACGTCGGCAAGATCGGCGTCGTCGACAAGGTGCTCCTCAAAGAAGGCAAGCTCGACGAGGACGAGAAGCTGATCATGCGCATGCACCCAATCCTGGGCGCGCGCATCCTGCAGCCGATCAAGGCCTTCCGCCAGATCCTGAACGTCGTCTTGCATCACCACGAGTGGTACGACGGCAGCGGTTACCCGGACGGGTTGGCGGGTCAGAACATCCCGCTGCATGCCCGCATCGTCTCCGTCTGCGACGCCTATCACGCGATGACGTCGACGCGGCCCTATCGCCAGCGGCGCACGCCGGAGTTCGCGCTCGCGCAACTGGAGGCCGGCAAGGGCACGCAGTTCGACCCGATCATCGTCGACTACTTCATCCAGATGATGCGCAAGCGCCAGGCGGAGAACCCGGACGCTCTCGAGGCCGACGTGCACGACGATCACCCCGGCACGCCAGACGCCACGGCGGCCGCGAGCTAGCCCATGGCGCTGGACGCGAACGGCCATCCGGTCTCTCGCATCGCGCAGCGCAAGCTCGAACATCTGCGGTTATCACTCGAGGCCTCCGTCCAGTCGACGCGCGGCGCCGGCTTCGAGCGCTTCGCCTTCACCCACCAGGCGCTCCCGGACCTTGACCTGGACGCGATCGACACCACCACGAGCTTTCTGGGCAAACCGCTCAAGCTCCCCTTCCTGATCTCCAGCATGACCGGTGGCGCGCAGGCCGCCGGCGACATCAACCGCCGGCTGGCGCTGGTCGCGCAGACCGTCGGGATTGCCTTCGGCGTCGGCTCCCAGCGTGCCGGGCTGACCCACAAGGACCTCCGCCCCACCTACCAGGTCCGTAGCGTCGCCCCCGACGTCCTGCTCTTCGCCAACCTCGGCGCCGTCCAGCTGAACTACGGCATGCGCAAGGAACAGTGCCTGGAAGCGATCGAGATGATCGGGGCCGATGCCCTGGTGCTGCATCTCAACCCGCTGCAGGAGGCGCTGCAGCCGGAAGGCGACCACAACTTCAAGGGATTGATCGAGAAGATCGCCATGTTATGCCAGGAGCTGCCCGTTCCGGTGATCGTGAAAGAAGTCGGCTGTGGCATCTCGGAGCAAACCGCGACGCTGCTGGCGAAAGCCGGCGTCGCCGCCATCGACGTGGCCGGCCTGGGCGGCACCAGCTTCGCCCGGGTGGAGGCCTTTCGGCGCGAGCGACCCGAGGAAGTCGAGCTCGCCCTCGCCTTCTCCGAGTGGGGCATCCCGACGGCCGAGGCGCTGGTCGCGACGCACCGCGCGGCACCGCGGTTGCCGCTGATCGCCAGCGGCGGACTGCATCACGGTCTCGATGCCGCCAAGGCGATCGGACTGGGGGCGGACCTGACCGGTTTCGCCCACGCCGTCCTCGCTGCGGCTTCGGAGGGCGAAGAGTCGGTACGGCGACTGCTGGACGGCTTCGCCTGGCAGCTACGCGTCGCCATGTTCTGCGCCGGGGCACCCACCATCGCCGCCCTCAAGGCCAACCCACCCACGGAAGCTCGATGATGGCGTGAAGACCAAGAGCTTCGCCAGCCGCACCGATCGCCTGCAGGCGATGAACCAGGCGCTCGACCGCGAACTTTCGCGCCTCTCGCAGCGGGCCGGCTCGAGTCAGAGCTCGCTCCTGACCGAGATGGTGCAGTACCACCTCGGCTTGCGCAAATCCGGCGACCGCCCTGGCAAGCGGCTGCGGGCAAACATCGCGTTGCTCACCTGCGAGGCGTTCGGGCGACGCTACGCGGACGCGCTGTGGGCGGCCGTCGCCGTCGAACTTGTGCACAACTTCTCGTTAGTCTTCGACGACGTCCAGGACCGCGATGAGCTTCGTCGCGGCCGGCCATCGGTCTGGAAGGTCTGGGGGCTGGGCCAGGCGATCAACGCGGGCGCGGCGCTGGAGGCGCTCGTCACCCGGGCCGTTGTCGACCTGCTGCCCGCACGCTATGCCGACCGCACGCGACCGGCGCTCTCGCTGCTTTCCGAGGCGATGCTCGCCCTCTGTCGCGGCCAGGTGATCGACCTGCAGTTCGAACAGCGCGTCGACGTCTCAGTCGACGAGTACCTGGAGATGATCGGCCTCAAGACGGCGGCGCTTTTCGAGTGCTCGGCCCGGCTGGGCGGACTGGCGGCGGGCGTGGGCGACGAGTCGCTCGACAAAGCCGGCAAGTTCGGCTACCACCTTGGCGTCGCATTCCAGGTGATCGACGACATGCTCGGTGTCTGGGGCTCGAGCTCGCAAACCGGCAAGGCGGTCGGCAGCGACTTGAAGAACGGGAAGAAGACGCTACCGACGCTGGTCGCACTCAAAGGCGGGGCGGCCGGCAACCGGCGCGTGCTGCGGGCGCTGCTCACCCGAGCCCGGTTCACCGCCGCCGAGATGGAGACGGCGCGCGCCATCATCACCCAGGCCAGCGCCCAGGGCATTTGCCGCCGGCAGGCGGCCGAGCACCTCGCCGAAGCCCGATTGCAGCTTTTCGGCATGACCGACCGTCCCAACTGGGCCGTCCGTGCCCTGGCCGAGATGGTCACCACCCTGGAGTCGGGACTGGTTTAGGCGGCGTGAGCGACGTTTTAGGGGGCAGCGCATGGGCCGCGGCTGGCACAATGGTCGGAGGAGGATGGGGTCAGCGGCTATACCGGCGCGTACCCCGAGGGTCGTGACATATCTAGTTTGGGCATTGCTATTCGTTCTCGCCATCGGGCAGCCGGCCGTGAGGGGTCCCGTGATGGCACCGAGTGAGGTCATCGGCGTGCATGCGGGAACCGACAACGAGGGCCTCCAGGGGAAGGTCTACGTCGCCCTGGGCGACAGCATCAGCGCCGGCCGTTTCGCGACCGCGCAGGACGGAACGTTTCCCGCGCTGGTCGCCGACAAGCTGGGGATGACGCTTACCCTCGTGGCGCGCAGCGGCGCGAAGGCCGCCTGGGCGATCCCGCAGCTGGGCGCCGTCACCGCTGCCCACCCGGCTTTGGTGACGATCGAGCTGGGCACGAATGATGTCGGCTTCAACACGCCGCCGGACGTGTTCGCGTCGCAGTACGAGACGATCGTGAGTGCGGTCACGGCGCCGCACACGCGCGTGCTCTGCATCGGCAGCTGGCTGCCATCCACGAGCATCGACGCGATCATCGAGCAGGTGTGCGTCCGGCACGGTGGGACGTTCGTCAGCCTGGATGGCTTCTACGCGGTCAACGTATTCCACGGCCAGGACGGTGGGTCGAGTTATCTCGGCCGTGCCGACTGGTTCCATCCCGGTGACCAGGGGCACGCGGCGATGGCCGCGGCCGTCCTCTCCGCACTCGGTGCCGGACCAGCTCCCGTTGTCGGTCCGCCGCCGCCGGTACCACAGATCCCTGACGTCATTCGCACCCATCCGAAATAAAGCGCGCCGTCTTCGTCGGGCGTGCGCTAAGCCTCGAGGACGTCGCCGATCTTGAGCGCCAGATGCAGCGCGAGCCGCACTTCGGCGTTGCGCAGGTCGACCCCGAGCAGATCCTCGATGCGGCCCAGCCGGTAGAGCACCGTGTTGCGATGGAGGTGCAGGCGGTCCGCCGCATCGGTCGGACTGCCATTGGTCGCGAGGTAGGCGCCGAGCGTTTGGAGCAGCACGCCGCGGCGATCCTTTGCTCCCAGCCGCGCCAGCGCGTCGTCGCGAAATTGCCGTAACTCCGGCAGCGGCTGCAGCGCGTAGAGCAGCCGGTAGAGGCCCAGGTTCTTGAACGCGGTCGCGCTGTCGGGTCCAAAGAGGCGCCGGCCCATCGTCAAGGCCTGCTCGGCCTCGCGTGCGCCGCTGGCGATCTCGGCCGTCCCGGTGCGGACCGCACCGTAGCCGAGCGCGACCGGGCCGCCGACGGCGCGGGCCGCGCGATGCAGCTGCTCGATCAGGGCTTTGGGGTCAAGTGCGCGCCGGCCCGCAAGGCTGACCAGCGCCAGTGTTGACTCGCCCCGCTCACGCACCAGCGCACTGGTCCGCATGGTGGCCAGGTGACGTTCCCACGCCGCGCGGATCTTTGGCGCGCGGCCGGGCTCCGCGGGCTCGGCGGCGATGACCAGGTAGGGCGCATCGACGTCAAACCCTTTGCGTTTCGCCCGTTCGCCAGCCGCTTGCTGCGAACCTGGCCGCCCCGCGGTCAGCACGTCGAGCAGCTCTTCCTCGACCTCGTCACGGGCATCACGGGCGGCGCGAGCACGAACCAGCTCGATGGCACAGGCGTGCGCGGCGCGGCCCACCGCCAGCCGATGCATCTCCCCCAGCTCGCCGTCCGAGCCGAGCAATGAGAGAAACCCCGCAATGCTGCCCTGCACCAGGATGGGTGCGACCAGGCGCGCCTGACCCTCGTTCAGCGGCCGCACCGCGACCGGCGGATCGAAGGCGCTGAGCGGGACCTCCCGCAACCATTCCTCCAGCGCCGGGCGTTCCTTGGCAATGGCGGCCGACGTACTCTCGGAGAGTCGACCGGTTCCGACGTAGTCGACGGTGGAATCGCGCTCGAGCACGACCGGCACGCCGGTCAGCTCATGGAGCCGCGCCAGCAGTGCAGGCAGTCCGCGTCCCGCCATCGCGAGCTCACTCAGCTGGCGATGCAAATCCTGCGCGCGCTCGTGCAGCTCGGCTCGGCGGTCGACGATGAAGCGCAGGACCTGCTGCTCCACCTGATCGAGCGGCATAGTCGCCGGCAACGAAAACAGCGGCAGCCCGTGGGCGTCGGCTGCGCGACGCGCCTCGGGGGACACGCGACCGAGGACCGCCGCCCCGGCCACGCCCTGCCCCGCCAGCGAGTCGAGCAGGCGGGCGAGCGTGAGGCGCGGATCAACGGCGGTCAGCACCTGCGGATTGATGAGAAGCAACTCTCCGCCGCGAAGCGGGGTGAACGCCGGCGAGCGGGCCCGGAGCGCCGTGCACCAGACGACCTCGCGGCGGCTGCCGGCGGCCCCAGCCACGAGCTCGGTCTCCTTGGGTAGGGCGCCGCGCCACACATCGTCCACTGTGACATGGGGGTGCGGCGGAGCGGCCGATTTGGTGGGGGCCATCTTCGTGCGCCGCGCCCTACGGCAGCGCGACGAGCGATATTATCCCACAGCGCTGAGGGCGCCATTAAGACGCGGCGCACAAACGCATACACTCCCCCCGCTTGCGGGGGAGGGCAGGGTGGGGGCGGCGCTAGGCCGTTCGGATGCGGCGTCGAGAGGGACGGGTCGGTTTGGCCTTGGGGCGCGCGCGCTCTTTCGCGGGGGCCTTCTTCGCGCCGTTCTTGGCGGCAGGCGCGGGCGAGGCGGCCTTCGCCGGCGGTTTCCAGAGGGACTCGAGATCGTAGTAGGAGCGTTCGCCCGGAAGGAACACGTGCACGATCACGCTGGCATAGTCGAGGACGACCCAGGATCCGTCGTCGTAGCCGGCTGTGCGCAACGGCCGCACGCCCTTCACCTGGCAGGCCCCCACGATCGAGTCGGTGATCGCGCGCACCTGTCGGTCCGTGTCGCCCTCGCAGATGACGAAGTAATCCGCGATCGAGCTTTTCTGCCGGATGTCGAGCCGGACGATGCCCCGAGCCTTCTTATCGGCAGCCGCGTTCACGATGAGCCGGCTGAGCTGAAGGGGGGTCACCGACGTAATTATCGCAATTGTTACGCTCGCCTTTCTACACCGGGGCCGCGGTAGAGCGCATGGTTGCGGATGTAATCGGCCACGGCGGACGGCACCAGGTCTTCGATCGGAGCCCCGCGCGCAAGGCGATCGCGAACCTGATGGGCGGCGATCGCGGGCGTGTCGAGATGGACGATCCGGGTGCGGGCGGGCGCAAACCCCAGCTCGTGCAGTGTCTGCGGCGCGAGCGCGGTCTCGGGCCGGTTGAAGATCACGAAACTCGCGGTATCGAGCAGCTCCTCGGCTTCGTGCCAGGTGCGGATCTGCAGTGCGGCATCGGATCCAACAAGCAGCACGAATCGTTGACCTGGATACGCACGCGCGAGCTCGCGAACGGTATCGATCGTGTAGGAGACACCGCCGCGGTCCAGCTCGATGTGGGAAGGAACCAGCCCATCATGGCCGGCGACCGCCAGCTCCACCATGCACATTCGATCCGGCGCGGGCGCGGCCGGCGCCGCGGTGCGATGAGGGGGCGTCGCATTGGGCATCAACCAGATCTGATCGAGGTCCGCGACACCTCGCAGCTGGCGGGCCGCGGCGAGGTGACCGTTGTGCACGGGGTCGAAGGTCCCGCCCAAAATGCCGATGTCAGCGTTGCGGATCGTAGACAAACTCCACGTCGGAAATTCTCACCATCTCCCCGCCGTGGGCACCGTGGCGCGCCAGCGCGTCGTTCAAACCCCAGCGATCGAGCATGCGCTGGAAATGCGCCAGTCCCTCGGGATTGGTCATGTCGGTCATGGCCAGCAGTCGCTCGAGCTGGTCGCCGGAGACCAGGAACCCACCCTCGACCGGCTCGATCGTGAACGGTTCGGCGGAGGTGGGACCGCGATAGACCTTGAGCGCGGGCAACGGTTGCGGCGCCGGTTCACCCTTGCGCTTCTCGAGCATGCGCCACGCCGCCCAGAGCAAGTCCTGAACCCCGTCACCGGTGGCGGCCGAAATCGGGAAGGTGCGCCGGCGAAGCTTCACCAGGCGCTGTCGAAAGGCGAGGACCTCCGACCCGTCCGTGACGGCGTCCATCTTGTTCAGCGCCACCAGGTGCGGGCGGCGCGCCAGCGCCGCGCTGTATTTCTTGAGCTCAGTCCGCACCTGCTGGTAGTCGCTCCACAACTGGTGCTGATCGCCGGCGGCGGCATCGATGACGTGGATCAGCACGCGGGTGCGATCCACATGCCGAAGGAACTGCAGGCCGAGGCCCGCCCCGGCGTGCGCACCCTCGATCAGTCCGGGAAGGTCCGCCATGACGAAGGTGGCGTCCTCGGCGAGCTCCACGACGCCGAGCACCGGCTCGAGGGTCGTAAAGGGATAGTCGGCGATCTTCGGTTTGGCGGCGCTCGCGGCGGAGAGGAGCGTCGATTTGCCGGCGTTCGGCAGCCCGAGCAGGCCGATATCCGCGATCAGCCGTAGTTCCAGCCAGAGCCAGGTGGACTGCCCAGGCTCGCCCAGCTCGGCGAAGCGTGGCGTCTGGCGGGTGGACGTCTTGAAGCTGGCGTTGCCACGGCCACCTCGCCCGCCCTTGCCGACGACGAGGCGCTGCCCCTGGGCGACCAGGTCAGCGATGGTTTTTCCCTCCTCATCCTTGACCAGGGTCCCCGGAGGAACCGGAAGGACGATATCGATGGCGTCCTTTCCGTGCCGCCGGCTGCCACCGCCGCGGCCGCCGCGGCCCGCGGGGAAGTGATGCTTGAAGCGATAGTCCTGCAAGGAGTTAACCTGCCGCGAGACCTCGAGGATGACATTGCCGCCCCGGCCGCCGTTCCCGCCGTCGGGGCCGCCCCGCGGCACGAACTTCTCGCGGCGGAAGCTCAAGGCACCGGCGCCACCGTCGCCGCCCTTGACGAAGATCTTGACCCGGTCCGTGAACATCAGGACGACCCTGCCAGCGGCATGATCCGAGCCGTGTCAGCCCGGCCGGGCCGGGCGACCGTTAGCTCGACCGGCTAGACGGCTTGCGCGAGGACGGAGACTTTCTTGCGTCCGTGACCAGTTCGCTCGAAGCGGACCACGCCGTCGACCAGCGCGAACAGCGTGTGATCGCGGCCCATGCCAACATTGGTCCCGGGAAAGATCGCCGTGCCTCGCTGGCGAAGCAGGATGGTGCCGGCGTTCACCGCCTGACCCGCGCCCGTCTTCATGCCCAGCCGCTGGCCGACACTGTCGCGTCCGTTGCGTGAGCTCCCTGCGCCTTTCTTGTGTGCCATGTCTTACTCCTGCGTGGTCTTTACTGCGGGCGCCGCTGCGGGTTTGCGGGCTTTCGGTGCCGGCTTCGCGCTCGCCGGCCGCTCCGTCGACGCGGGAGGGCCATTCGCCGCCGGCCGCTCGCCGCTCTTGCCGTCGGGGGCCCGGATGGCGCCGATGCGGAGCTCGGAGAGTTGCTGCCGGTGCCCGGTCTTGCGCCGCTTCCGCTTGCGAGCCTCGAACTTGAACACGATGATCTTGTCGCCGGACCGGTGCGAGACCACCGTCGCCTCGACCGCGGCGCCGGACACGAAGGGCATGCCCACCATCGGCCCGCCATCGCCGCCCACCAGCAAGACCGAGTCCAGGCGCACCGTCTCGCCGACGTTGGCGGACACGCGATCGACGACGATTCGATCGCCCTCCGACACTCGGAACTGCTTTCCGCTGGTGGCTACGATGGCAAACATGGATAAAGCGCCCCCGGGCGCGACTCCGTAGTTTAGCACTAGGCGATGTTCTCCGGCCCCTTGTTGACGTGGTTCTCGTAGAACTGGGTGATCGCCGCCTGATCGTAGACGTCCAGGAACTCGATGTAGTCCCACGCAACCAGGGCCACCTTCCGCGTCATCCCCCTGCTATAGGGGGTCAGCACGACTTTCACCTCGTTGAACGCCGGTTCGGCCGGCGCCAGGTTGCGGACGTAGTTCTCGAGCGAATTCTGGAGCGTGGTGCAGTCGGCGCCCGTCGGGCAGTTGTAGAGGATGGCGATCCCGCCGTGCTCGAGGTTGTGGATGTACTGGCCTTCGACCAGCGGGGTGCTGGAGGTCGCGATCGTCTGCCAGGGGACGGGGGCGATGCCCGCAGCGGAATAGTGCGGCCCGGAGGCGGGCGGATACGACTGGTAGGTCGGACTCGTGGACGGGTCCACGTGCGTTCGGCCCTCATCCGCGACCGGCTGCCCCTGCGTGGTGCTGACCGCGTGGAACGGTAGTCGGTTCTGACTCGTCACCTGGGCCGCGTGATTGAGGGCGAGCGCGACGATCAGGATGGCGAGCGCGGCGGTGCCGAGGACGCCGCCGATGATGAACAGGTTTCGGCGGTCACGAGCGCGCTGGCGCGCCGCCGCCTCTTCCCGTTGCTGCTGCCGGAGCGCCTTCAGCTCCCGCTGGGTTCTGGACACTGCCCCTCATTCTCCCAAACCGACACGCTGACCAAACCGCGGAAGCGCCGCTAGCCCGCTGTGACCATGACAGGCGACTGGTCTGACCCGCCCGTGATCTGGGCGTTGCTGCTGTTCCCGGAGACGACGTTGGCGTGCGCCCCGAGCGCGGCGCTGTTGACCTTCGCCGTGAAGGTGATCACCAGGATGGCGCCATTGAAGCCGCCGGCGGGAACGACAAACGGGCCCCACTGCGGCGTCGCCGAACCAGCCGCCGGCTGGAGCCGCGAGCCGGTGGGCTTCCCGCTGATCGCGATGCTGTTGGTCGTCAGGTAGGTAAAGCCCTGCGGCAAGGTGTCGGTCACCGTCACCGCCTGGGCCGCGTCGTTGCTGTCGTTCTCCAGGGTGATGACGTACGTGACGGTGCCGCTCTGGGCGGCGTACGGGGCGGTCGGCGCGACCGTCATCGTGACGGGCAGTTTGCTCCCCTTGCCGACCGAAACGGGCGCGGTGTTCCCAATCGTCTGCGGTGGAACATCGGCGGAGCTGGTGACCGCCGCCGTCAGGTTGTACAGTCCCGGCGCGACGGCCGGCAAGACCCGGGCCTGAAACGTGAGCCGCAGCAGGCCCGGCACTCCATTGCTCGCCCCCGGGATATCCCACGACGACCAGAGTGGGAGAAGGCTGTTCGCCGGTGGATCGACCGTCGCCACCCGGATCCCGTTGCCTTCATAGTTGGTGGTCGCGCTGTAGAGGAAGCCGGGCGCCAGGCTCACCGAGACCACGACGCGTTTCGCGACCGCCGAGCCGACGTTCGCGACCGAGATGACATAGGTTGCCATGCCGCCCGTCAGGACCTGGCCGGCGGTGGCCGCCGCGGTGAGGGTCAGCGAAGGCCGCGGCTCGACGACGAGCGCGACCGGATCGCCCTGGTCGACCTCCCCGGGGACTGCGGTCGTGATCTTGACCTGATTCTTGTAATCGCCTGGGTTCAACGCCACCTGCACCGTGAAGCTGAGAACGAGGGCGCTGATCGTGTTGCCGTTGCCCGCGGGGATCGTCCACGTTCCCCACGACGGGTTACCCTTGGACGCCGGATCACTGCTGGCGGTGCGGATGGCATTGCCGCCGAGGGTCGTCAGCTCGTAGTAATGAAACCCGGCCGGCAGGACGTCTTCGACGACCAACCCGCGAGCTGCGCCGGCGCCGGTATTGCGGATCGAGAGGGTGATGCCCGTGAAGACCCCGGGCGCGAGGTGCCCTTTGTGGTCGCCGCCGGTGGGGGCATCTGTGCTCTGCGTGATGACCAGCCGCGAGCTTTCGCTACCGGTGCATGCGGCCAGCAGCAGCGGGCTGAGCAGCAGGCTGACGGCGAGAGCGTTTGCGGCGTTCTTGAGTGACCTTGGGCTCATCCGGACTCCTCAGCGGAAGCGGGATCCCACATTCGCCCAGCAACCGTGTCAGCAGGCGCATCGGCATCCCAACGACGTTGTCGTAGGGCCCGCGGATCGATTCGACCAGCCGTTGGCCCTTGCCCTGTATAGCGTAGGCACCGGCCTTATCCTGCGCCTCTCCGGTGCGGACATAGGCCGCGATCACGCGCGGCGAAAGTTCACGCATTGTGACATCCGTCCGCGAGATCCCCTGAGCCTGGCGTCCGGTATGTCCGTCGATGACATGAACCGCGGTGTAGACCTGGTGACGGCGTCCGGAGAGTGACCGCAGGAAGGCGGCCGCCTCGCGGCGGTCGCCGGGTTTCCCATAGATGCGGCGATCGCGGACGACTTCGGTATCCGCCGCGACCACGAGTGCCCCTGGCATTCG
This sequence comes from Candidatus Dormiibacterota bacterium, assembly GCA_035544955.1. NCBI lineage: Bacteria > Bacillati > Candidatus Dormiibacterota > Candidatus Dormiibacterota bacterium. Next base: position 98,119 of record DASZZN010000009.1, on the reverse strand, counting down.
CCTCGCGACCGCATTGGCCTTCTCGGCTGCAGCCCAGGCGACGTAGCGGAGCGGGCCGAGCGGCACCGGCGGCCGCTCCTCGATCCCCGGCGGCACGGCCCGAAACGCGATGCCCAACCGCGTGAGGATCTCGATCCGCCTCGGGGACGTCGACGCGAGCACGAGGGGTCGCACGAAATTGCTCCCCGGGTCAGAGCCGCAGCATGCGCAGCAGCAGGGCAGGCGCGACGCCACAGGCGATCGACAGCGCCGGACCGACCCATCCCAATGCCGAACGGGGCCGCTCCAGCGCAGGCGTCAGCGCATGGCGGTCGAGGAGCGGCGCCAGCTGAAGCCCGGCGAGCACCAGGGCGGCCAGCAAGCCGAGGACCAGGCTGGCTTGCAGGGCGGCGATGACGGCGATCGCGGCTCCCGCGAAGGTCACGGCCGGTGGCCAGCTGGAGCGGGCGAGTAGCACCAGCCGGGCGGCCGTCCCCGACCATCGCTCGGGCATGGCCTCGATCCGGACGATCGCGAGGTCGACGAGCAGCAGCGCGGCGGCGAGCGCACCGAGCCCCAGCGAGTCACGTGCACTGATCGCGAGCAGGAGCAGGGCGAAGAGCAGCTGGTCGCGCACGATCTCCGCACGTCCACTCCTGTCGATGAGCCAGGCGAGCACCATCCGCGACACCAACAGCGCGGTGGCGAGCGCTGCGATCCACTGGAACCGAACGAGGTTCGGCGGAGTCACAGCGCCGAGGGTCAGGATGACGAGAAACCCGGTGGCGGGGAGCACGAGCACCCGGAGCATCCCGCCTCGTGAGGCCAGCACCATGAGCACGAGCCCAAGCGCGAGCGCCACGGCCTGCACTCGGCCGCTCCAGGCCGGCGTCGCCAGTCCCTGCAGCACCGGAATAAGGCCAAGAACGCCGAAGGCCAGCCAGGCCGGGTGTTCCGCGTCCCTCACCAGCACCGTGGCCACCGCGATCAGCGCCCCCAGGGCCGCCCAACGCAGGCTGGGCGCCGACGCGCTCACGGCCAGGACCCCCAGCAGCGCCGCCCACTCGAAGCCGACCGGCGCGATGGCCGCACCGGCGACCAGTAAGACGGCGATGGCGAGCAGGATCGCCCCGCTCACGTTGACCGACAGGTCGAAGAGGGCGACGCGGGCGATCGACGTACCGACAATGGCCACCACGGCCGCGGCGCCGGCGAGCCCGAGTAGCCCAACGCTCACCGGTAACCGGAGCGCGCCCGGCAGACGCCAGCGCTCGCCGGCGAGCGGCATCAGCGCCATGGCTCCGGCCACGCCTGCGGTGAGCGGTCCGGCTGGAACGGCGGCGAGGATGACGGCTGCCGCGGCCGCCACCATCAGCACCTGGCCCTGCAGCCGCTCGGGCTGGTCGATCGGGCTGGTAAACCAGGCGGCGCCCAGCGCGCCGAGGAACCAGGGCACCGCGCTGAGCAAGAGCGGGTTCTCGCCAACCGGCAACCGCGAGGCCAGGAAGATGGCGATCAGCAATGCCAGGGCGATGGAGATGACACGCCGTGTCAATCCTTCGAAGCTCGAGTTGACGCGCTGACCCGGGCGTGGCAGCAGCACAGTCGCGACGATCGGTCCGATCGCCCATGTGGCCGAACCGGGGTCGACCAGCAGCAGCAGCGACCAGGCGGCCGCCAGCACCGTGCCGATGGTCGCCACCTGTCGCCGGGGCCCGGCACTGCCGTAGGCCACCAGCAGGCTGACGAGAAACAGCGCCGCCGGCAGGTACACGATCATGAGCGCGTCAGGACGTTGAAGACCGCGATGCCGAAGGCGCCCCAGAGCAGGAAGCGAGTCCATTCCGGCACCGACGGCAACGACACGCCGGGCAATGTCCACGCCACAAAATGCCCTCCCCCTCTGGAGGAGGGTTGGGTGTGGGCTTTGAGGCGAAGCCCCCACACCGCGACCCCGAAGCCCAGCACGAGCGCAAGCGACACGACGAACGCCGGCCAGGTCCCACCACCGGCGACGAGCCCGAACAGACTCGTCGCCACGGTTCCGCGAGGGACCAGCCGGACGGTCGCCGCAGCCGGCACGACGAGGTGGTCCATTACGACAAGTGGAAAGGCGGCGATCAGCAAGAGTCCGGCACCCCATCCCGCGGCGATCTCGAGGCGGGCCGATCGTAACGGCACCATCCGGCGGAGCGTCGCGATCGCCGCGAGGCCCACCGCCAGCAGGACCAGGATCATCGCGAAGAGCAGCCCCCGGGCGTTGAGCGCGAGGCCGCCGAGCCATAACCCGATGAACGCGACGCTTCCCGGGATCATGGCGAGGTTGAGCATGGTGAGTCCCTCCGCGGCCGATCCGGTCGCAACCCGGACGCTGGCAAGCCCCGCGAGCGGGACGAGCAGCAGCCACAGCCAGGTGCAGGCGACCGTCATGAGCGGGTCGCTACCGGTCGAGAACGCCAGGGCGAGGCCCGCCTGAGCGACGAGCACCAGCGCGGCGAGTCGTGGGCCCGGTCGCTCGAGGAGCGCAAGGCCCGCAAACCCGAGCGCCACCAGCGCGCCGACCGCGAAGAGCGCGACCGCCGTCGGGCGGTCGGGGAGCCGGCCGCCCATCAGGGCCAGCATGCGCATCAGCAGGTACCCCGCGGGTGCGACCCAGGCGATAGCGGGCTCGAAAGCCACCGTCGCCTGCGGGCCACCCGTGGTTAGCGCCAACGCCACGACCCGCACGGCAACCGGCAGCAGCACGAGGACAAAGGTCGCGAGCCCGAAGGTATCGGACGGCACGCCCGAGAAGGCGCTGGTTCCGACCGACTGAATCGCGCTGGCGGCCGCCAGCAGCAGCCCGATGTCCGCGACCTGGACAGCGAGACGAAGGCCGCGGCGCCGGCGCGCCGTCTCGTCAACTGCCCCGCTCCAGGCGAGGGTGAGCAGCTGGAGCGCGATGTAGACCAGGAGCAGGTTGTGGGCGAAGATCACCGCGCACGCGGCAGCGCTGGTCAGCAGCCAGCCAAACCAGGGCTCGCGGCGATCACCGCGCAGCCCCAGTCGCGCCAGCATCAGCAACGCCGCGGTGATCAAGGTGACGCTGGCAAACGCCAGCGAGAGCCCGTCGAGCCGGACGGCGAGGTCGGCATAGGGAAACGTCGTCAGGTAAGGAACATCAACGTGCTCGCCGGGCGCGAGCTGCACCAGCTCGACCATGGCGATGATTCCGGCGGTGCCCGTCGCGGCCACGGCGATCCAGCCGTTGGACTTGTGGCGCGGCCGGCGCTGAATAATGGCCGACGCACCCAACAGAGCGAGAAATGGGAGCAGCGCCTGCGCCGCAAGCGGCATGGTTGCCTAGCTCAAGCTAACTAGCGAGCGATGCGCGGCGTGGGGACGGCCCCACCCTGGAGTGGGACCTCTTCGGCGCAGTAGGGGCAGACGCTCCACCCCAGCTTGAGCTGCTTGTTGCAGCGCGGGCAGAGTTTGCTGAACTGCGTCTTGCAGTGCGGGCAGAGGACGTACTGGGAGTCGATCGGCTCGCCACAGCTGGGGCAAGGCCGCAGCTCGCGCGCCGGGCCGCCCGGCTCGGACAACGCTTGGGTCTCGAGCTCCAACGCACGGCGCTCGGCCATCGTCAGCGGTGGCCGGATGATCATGTAGATGAACAGCCCGAAAATCGGCAGCACCAGCGAGAGGCCGGTGGCGAACACATGGAACAGCACGCTGTTCGAGCGCTCCCGCGCGTCGCGGAACGCCCAGTAGGAGAGGCTCAGCCAGAACGCCAGCAGGTAAAAGATGACGATAAAGAGCAGCGGTTTCAGCGACGTTAGATTCGGCAATGCGCCTCCTCAGCACTCACAGAATTTGACTTCCGATACCTTACCCTAATTCGCCGGTTTCACCCAATAGGGCCCGTAGCCCGGCGGCGGCCTGCCGGGCCTGGGCGAGCCGGGCGCGCTCCCGCTCGACGACCGCCTTGGGGGCTTTCTCCGTGAAGTCCGGGTTGTTCAGCTTCGCCTCGATCGACTCGATCTCGCGCAGTTTCTTCTGCAGTTCGGCCTGAAGGCGCTCCGTCTCGACCCCGCCAGCGCCGGGGAGCCCGAGACGCACCGTCGTATCGCCGACGACCACCACTGACTGTGGCATGCCCTCGGGTAGCTTGCCATCGAGCTCCAGCCGGGCCAGCGTGGCCAGGTAGGCGCGGCCGACCGGTTCCGTCAGCAGGCGCCGCGCCGAGGTCACCTCGGCTGGCTGCCGCCGTGGTTTTTGCTCCGATGCCTGACGCACGTTGCGAACCGCCCGCACCACCTCGAGCAGGTGCGCCATCTCCTCTATCAACCCGCGATCTTCGATCGTCTCGTCGGCCAACGGCCAGGCCGCGTACATGATCGTCTCGCCCTCGTGCGGCAGCCGCTGCCAGAGCTCTTCGGTCACGAACGGCATGATCGGATGCAGCAACCTGAGGGTGGTCTCCAGCACGTTGACCGCGACCGCCAGGGCCGTCGCCGTCGAGGCATCGGCAGCTTGCAGCCGTGGCTTGATCAATTCGAGGTAATCGTCGGCAAACTCGTGCCAGGTGAACTCGTAGAGCACATCGATCGCCGGGCCGAACTCGAAACGTTGGAATGATTCGGTGACCAACCGGGTGACCGCGCTGAGCCGTCCGAGGATCCAGGTATCCGCCGGCTCGAGCGTCGCCTCGTCGATCGGCATCACCGGTGCGCCGTCGGGCAGTTTCGCCGCCAGCAGCCGGGTCGCGTTCCAGAGTTTGTTCGCGAAGAGCTGGTAGGACTTGATCTTTTCCTCGGAGAAGCGGATGTCCTGGCCGCCGGTGCCGAAGTACGCGGTCCAGGCGCGGGTCGCATCCGCGCCGTACCGCTCGATCATCTCGAGCGGATCGACGCCGGTCCCGAGCGACTTGCTCATGCGCCGGCCGTCGGGCGCCAGCACCGTGCCGTGGATCAGGACGTCCGAGAAGGGCACGACGTGCAGAAAATGCAGGCTCATGAAGACCATGCGGGCCACCCAGAGGTAGAGGATGTCGCGCGCGGTGTCGAGCACCTGCGTCGGATAGAAGTGGCGCAGATCTTCCGTGTCCGACGGCCAGCCGAGCGTGACGAAGGGCCAGAGCGATGACGAGAACCAGGTATCGAGCACGTCGGGGTCCTGGCTGAGATGGCGGTCGCCGCACTGCTCGCATTGCTGCGGGTCCTTGAGGTAGGCGACCGCGTGCCCGTTGGCGCAGGTCCACACCGGAATCCGGTGGCCGAGCCAGAGCTGGCGGGAAATGTTCCAATCCCGGATATTGCGCATCCAGCGCAGGTACTGCTCGCGCCAGCGCTCGGGGTGGAAGCGCAGAGCGTCCATTTCCGCCACCGCGATCGCCGGCCCCGCCAGCGGTTGCATCCGCACCCACCATTGGGCCGACACGATCGGCTCGATGACCGCCCCGCAGCGGTCGCAGTGGCCGACCGAGTGGCGGTAGGGCTCGACCTTCTGCAAAGCGCCCTCGGCGCGCAACATCTCGACGGTCCGATCGCGCGCCTCCGCGACCCTGAGGCCATGGAGCTGCGGGACCTCCGGGATGTTCATCCGGCCGTCCAGGCTCAGGATGCTGAGGACCGGCAGATGATGCCGCTCCCCGATGTCATAGTCGGTGGCGTCGTGCCCGGGCGTGACCTTGACCGCGCCGGTGCCGAATTCCTGGTCGACGGCCTCGTCGGCGACGATCGGCACCCGGCGGAAGACGATCGGCAGCATGACGGACTTACCGATCAAGTCTTTGTAGCGCCAGTCGTCTGGGTGGACAGCAACCCCGGTGTCGCCCACCATCGTTTCCGGGCGCGCCGTGGCGACCGGGATCGTGCCGCCCCCATCGACCGGGTAGTCCAGGTAATAGAGATGGCCGTCCTCTTCTTCGTACTGCACTTCGAGGTCGGAAATCGCACTCTGGTCACGCGGGCACCAGTTGACGATCCGGGGACCGCGATAGATCAGCCCTTCTTTCCACAGCTGGACGAAGACGTAGCGGATCGCCTCCACGTAGGCCGGGTCCATGGTGAAGCGGATGCGCGACCAATCGGCTGAGAAGCCGAGGCGGCGCATCTGCTGCAGGATGGTGTGGCCGGTGGTGTCGTACCACTCCTGCACGAGCTTGTCCCAGGCCTGGCGACCGATCGCTTCCTTGGACGTCCCTTTCTTCGCGAGCTGCTTTTCCAAGACGTTCTGCGTGGCGATCGCGGCGTGATCCGTGCCCGGCACCCAGAGCGCGGCGTCGCCGAGCATACGGTGCCAGCGGACCAGCACATCCTGCAGCGTGTACATCGCGTGCCCCATGTGCAGGTCACCCGTGATGTTGGGCGGCGGCATCGAGATCGTGAAGGTTTTGCCGGTCAGGCTCTCCCGCGCCTTGAAGTAGCCGCGCTGCTCCCAGGCGTCGTACCAGCGCTGCTCGACAATCTTCGGGTCATACCGCGTCTCCATGGTGCGCAACAGTTTAAAGGCCGGTCGTGCTCCTAGCGGCGTCGCCGTGCCGACCGACTATCCACCGACCGGGTAAATGCCGTACCGGGTCCGGACGATCGTTTGGCCTGATGGAATGGTGTTCTGGAAGGCAGTTTGCCAGCGCTCCGGGTCCAGAATTGACACGAGCATGACCTCCCGGGACCCACGCTTCCATCCCTGGACGGAGAGTTCTGCGGTGCTCTGCAGCATCTCGGCAGTCTTCCAGCCGTGCGCGGTAAGCCAGGTTTGATACCAGGCATAGACGCGATCTGCACTGTCAGACGTTCAAGGACGCTGGTCGTGTAAGCCGAGCCCGGACGACCCAGAAACGAATCCTGCTCGTCAATGCCGCCGTGGTCGATCACGCTCGCTCCCGGATAGTAGAGGGCGAACTCCGGGTGAGTCTCGAGGTCCCGAACTGTGACGCTGCCGAGGGGCAAGCCGTTAGCGTCGCGTCCGGACCAGCCGCCGCACCGTTCCCCGAGCTTGTGGCCCAGCGCCAGGCCGCTGCAGGCGAGGACGATGAGGCCCAACCCGACAGCCAGCAACCGTTTGCGTTTCGACAGTCTTCCCACGGCCGATCTTAATAACTGAATGACCGGGGCGGCACCCCAACCCTTGCGCGAACGTGGTTCGGTGACTTCGCTAGAGAGACGGCTGGCGCGGCGCATCGGATCGTGGCCGTTCGTCGGCGTTCGCGGCCGCCGCCTCTTCGACGCCCGCAGGCTGCGTCAGTTCGGGCAGCAGGATTGTCCCTGTCCTCGGCAGCAGCGCCTCGGCGATGACTTCGTCCATGGTCTTGACGAACTTGAAGGACAGGCGCTTGCGGATATCGACGGGGATGTCGGCCAGGTCGGCCTCGTTGTCCTCCGGCAAGAGAACGGTGCGAATGCCAATGCGGTGGGCGGCCAGGACTTTCTCTTTGAGCCCGCCGATGGGGAGCACTCGACCGCGCAGCGTGATCTCGCCGGTGAGCGCGACGTCTGACCGGATCGGTCGCTGCGACAGCGCGGAGATGATGGCGAGCGCAATCGAGATCCCCGCCGAGGGCCCGTCCTTGGGGATCGCCCCCTTGGGGATGTGGATGTGCAGGTCGAGCTTGTCGCGGAAATCGACCGGGATGCCGAGTGCCTCGGCATTCGATCGCGCATACGACAGCGCGGCCCGCGCCGACTCCTGCATTACATCGCCCATCTGCCCGGTGAGATTCAGGTTGCCCTTGCCCGGCATAGTGATCACCTCGATCGTCAGCAGCACGCCGCCAACCTCGGTCCAGGCGAGCCCGTTGGCGACGCCCACCAGCGGCTCCTTGTGCCCCTCGTCGGGCTTGTACCGGGGCGGCCCGAGCAGGTCATCCAGCCGGCTCGGCGCGATCGTCATCCGGCGGGTCTTGCCCTTGACGACCTCGCGCGCGACCTTCCGGCACACGCCGGCGATCGAGCGTTCCAGGTTGCGGACGCCTGCCTCGCTCGTGTACCGGTTGATCATCGTGGAGACCGCCGGCCTGGTGATTTCGATATGCTTCTCGGTCAGGCCGTGATCGGCGAGCTGCTTGGGGATCAGGAACTCGCGCGCGATCACCATCTTCTCCTCGGCGGTGTAGCCCGGGAGGTTGATCACCTCCATCCGATCGAGCAGCGGCCTCGGGATGGAGTAGTAGACGTTTGCCGTGGTAATGAACAGGACTTCCGAAAGATCGAAGGGGATTTCCAGGTAGTGATCCGAGAAGTGCTTGTTCTGTTCCGGGTCAAGGACCTCGAGCATCGCCGAGGCGGGATCCCCTCGAAAATCCGATGACATCTTGTCGATCTCATCCAGCAGGAACACCGGATTGCGGGTACCGGCCTCGCGCAGGCCCTTGATGATCCGCCCCGGCATCGAGCCGACGTACGTCCTCCGGTGCCCGCGGATCTCGGCCTCGTCGGACACGCCGCCCAGCGACACGCGAACGAATTTCCGCCCGAGCGCGCGGGCGATCGAGCGGCCAAGGCTCGTCTTCCCCACGCCGGGCGGCCCGATGAAGCAGAGGATTGGCCCCTTGGGCGACTTCGTCAGCTGGCGCACGGCCAGGAATTCCAGGATGCGCTCCTTGATCTTTCGCAGGCCGTGATGATCCTCGTCAAGCACCCTCTCGGCCGCACGCAGGTCGGTGACGTCCTCGCTGGACGCGTGCCAGGGAAGGGAGACGACAAGGTCGAGGTAGCTATGCAGCACCGAGATCTCCGGCGAGCCGGGCGGCATCCGCTCCAGGCGGTCGACGTCCTTGAGAAGGCGCTCTTCGATCGCGTCGGCCAGCTCTAGCGTCCTGACGTGTTCGCGCAACTCGTCGAGCTCGGTCGGATGCGCCTCTTCCCCACCCAGCTCTTCCTGGATGACGCGCATCTGCTCCTTGAGGTAGAACTCCTTCTGCCGCCGGTCGATCTGCTGCCGCACGCGCTGCCGGATGGTGCGGTCCATGTCGAGGATCTCGATCTCCCGCTGCAAAACGGTCGAGAGTTTCTCGAGGCGCGCGTTCATCTGGAAGGTCTCCAGCACGTCCTGCTTGTCGGTCACGCCGATGCCCAGGTTGGAGGCCACGATGTCCGCCATCCGGCCGGCATCCTCGACGCCGCGCACGGTGAGGTTGACCTCTGGCGGCACTTTCTTGTCGAGTTCGACGTAGCGGTCAAAGAGGTCGACCACACCACGCATCAGGCCCTCCAGCTCGGGCGAGGGCAGGAAGTCCTCGTCCAGCAAGGCGACCTCTACCCGGAGGTGCGGTTCGGTCTCGATAAATCGTTCGATCACCGCCCGTGATGACCCCTCGATCAGGACTTTGATGGTGCCATCGGGCAGCTTGAGCATCTGCACCACCTCGCCGATCACCCCGACGCGATAGAGGTCCTCCTGCTTCGGGTCCTCGCAATCGGCCTGGCGCTGGGTGCAGATGAACACCTGCTTGCCCTGCCCCATCGCGGCCTCGAGCGCGTTGATCGATCGTTCCCGCCCGACATAGAGGGGCACGATCATGTGGGGAAAGAGAACGACGTTCTTCAGGGGGAGGAGCGCTAGCTGGATGGTGGCCGGCCCGCCGGTCACAGTCGACAAGATCGTCCTACGCGGTCTGCTCGGGTGCGATCTCCTCGAGCTCTTCTTCCGAGTACATCTCGGGCTCCATGCTGAGGTTGACCGACTTCTCCGTGATGACGCATCGTTTGACCTCCGGGCGTGACGGAACTTCGAACATGGAGTTCAAGAGGATGTCCTCGATAATGCTCTTCAGCCCGCGCGCGCCGGTGCCGCGCTGGAGCGCCTTCTTGGCGATCGCGGTCAGCGCCGCCGGCTCGAAGACCAGCTGGACGTCATCGAGCGCGAAGAACTTCTGGTATTGCTTGACGAAGGCGTTCTTGGGCTCGGTGAGGATCCGGATGATGTCCGATTCGTCGAGGTAATCGAGGGTGACGCCGATCGGCAGCCGGCCGACGAATTCGGGGATCAGGCCGTACTTCAACAGGTCCATCGGCTGGAGCTGCTTGAGGATCTTGGTCGTCTCCTTGGTGCGATTCGAGTGGACCTCGGAGCCGAAGCCGATCTGCTTGTGGCCGATACGGTGCTCGATGATCCGCTCGAGACCGTCGAAGGCGCCGCCGCAGATAAAGAGGATGTTGGTGGTGTTGATCTGGATGAAGTCCTGGTGGGGATGCTTGCGGCCGCCCTGCGGCGGGACGTTGGCGATGGTCCCCTCCAGGATCTTCAGCAGGGCCTGCTGCACACCCTCGCCCGAGACATCGCGGGTGATCGAGGGGTTGTCCGACTTGCGGGCGATCTTGTCGATCTCGTCGATGTAGATGATGCCCCGCTCGGCGCGGGCGATGTCGAAGTCGGCGGCCTGGATCAAGCGGAGCAGGATGTTCTCGACGTCCTCGCCGACGTAGCCGGCCTCTGTCAATGAGGTGGCGTCGGCAATCGAGAATGGGACGTCGATGATCTTGGCAAGGGTCTGCGCCAGCAGCGTCTTACCGCAGCCGGTCGGGCCGACGAGCAACACGTTCGACTTCTGCAGCTCGACGTCGCCCGCCATCTTGCTGTGGGCGATGCGCTTGTAGTGGTTGTAGACGGCGACCGAGAGCACGCGCTTGGCGTGGTCTTGGCCGATGACGTACTGGTCGAGCGCCGCGTTGATCGTCTTGGGGTTAGGAATCAGCCCGCCCTTGGTGCGTTTCTGCGAGGTGGTCTTGGTGTCCTCTTCGAGGACCTCCTGGCAGAGATCGATGCATTGATCGCAGATGTAGACGCCGGGACCGGCGACCAGCTTGCGCACCTGCGACTGGTCCTTCCCGCAGAAGGAGCAGCGCGTGTGCCGGCGGCGATCCTCGCGTTCGTTCATCGGGACGTCTTGGGACCTTCCCGTTCGGGTTCGGGCCGCGGATCCGGCCGGCCACTGCCGGCGGTGCTCAGCTCGAGACGGCCATCCTTGGCGGCGGGGTCGCTCGGGCGGGCGGTGCTGAGGATGATGTCGTCGATGATGCCGTAGCCCTTGGCTTCTTCGGCACTCATGAAGAAGTCGCGCTCGGTGTCGCGCTCGATCTTCTCGATCGGCTGGCCGGTGTGCTGCGCCAGGATGTCGTTGAGGGTCTTGCGAATGCGCAGGATCTCCATGGCGTGAATCTGGATGTCCGAGGCCTGGCCCTGGAATCCACCCGACGGCTGGTGGATCAAGATCCGGGTGTTGGGCAGCGCGAAGCGCATCCCCTTGGTGCCGCCGGCGAGGAGCACGGTCGCCATGCTGGCGGCCAGGCCCATGCAGACGGTGGAAACCCTGGGGCTGACGTAGCGCATCGTGTCGTAGATCGCCAGCCCGGCGGTCACGACGCCACCCGGGCTGTTGATGTAGATGTTGATGTCCTTGTCGGGGTCTTCCGAGGCGAGGAAGAGCAGCTGCGCCATGACGACGTTGGCGACCTGGTCGTCGATGGGAGTGCCGATGAAGATGATGCGGTCCTTGAGTAGCCGGGAGTAGATGTCGAAGGCGCGCTCACCGCGGTTGGTGGTCTCGATGACCATGGGGATGAGGGCTTCGGGACGCCGGCTGAGCCGTTCGAAATTCATGCCTGGCTCTCCTGTCGTCATTATAGGGTCCAATTCTTACAATCCAGTCTTCCGCGTACTCACTTTTGAATACGCATTCGGTCAGCGTCCTTTCTTCTGCCGGGTCCGCTTCTCTCCGCCCGACGCCGATTTCCCCGCACTCTCCAGCTCTTTCGCTTCCGAGGGCGGCTCCATTGTATCGGAAGGTTCTGGGGCTGCCACACTGCTCAAATAGTCAATGGTCTTCCGCATCAAAAGCTGGTGCCGGAAGTAGGCCCGCACCGGGTCGGCGGTGCGCAGGTCCCCGTGCCGATGACCGGCGTGATCCTCCTCGGCCAGGGCGTTGGCGACCGCCTCGTCCACCTCGGCGTCGGACACTGTTACGCCCTCGCGCTCGGCGACCGTTTCCAGAGCGAGCTCGAGCCGAACCTTCTGCACCGCTGCGGGGCGCTGCTCCGCCTTGAGCACCTCCGTCGAGGTGTTCGTGTACTCGAGATACCGCTCCATCTTCACGCCTGACTCCTGCAAGCGAACCTCCAGCTCCCTGATGCGGCGTGAGACCTCGCGCTCGATGAGCGCCTCAGGGACCTCTGCCTCCATCCGCTCCTCCAGCGCTTTGAGCACATCGTTCTCGAAACGCTGTTCGTCGGCCTGGTGTGCCGCCTCCTGCAGCTCGTCGTGGACCTCCTGCCGGAGCTCGTCAAACGTCTGACCTCGTCCGACCTGCTTGGCCAGCTCGTCATCCAGCGGGGGCAGCCGGCGTTCCTTGATCGTCTTCACGGTTATGCGAAAAGCGACGTTCTGGCCGGCCAGATCTTTCTTGGGGTAGTCGGCCGGGAGCGTCAGCGCGATGTCACGGGTCTCGCCCGGCGCCTGCCCCAGCAGACCTTCGGCAAGGCCAGTGATCAGCCGATCCTTATCGACCTCGAGCAGCGCCTCGGTCTCGCTTTCGCCGATCAGCACCGCCCCGGATTTGATGATGTGGGTATCGATCGTTAGAAAATCGCCGGCCTGCACCGGCCGCTCGACAGCATGCAGCTCGGCGAACCGCGCGCGCAACCGCTCCAGGGCCTCGTCGACCTCCTTGTCGCCGATCTCGCTGCGCGGACGGGGGACCCTGATGTCCTTGTAGTCCTTGAGCGTGATCTCGGGCTTGATCGAGACGGTTGCCGTGAATTTCATCGGCTGGCCGCGGTCGAACTGTTGCACCTCGACGCGAGGCACGTCGATCGGATCGAGGCCGGCCTCGTCGAGCGCTGAGTTGTACGCGGTTGGAAGGATCAAGTCAAGGGCCTCCTGGCGGAGCGCCGGCCAGCCGATCTCCCGCTCGACCATCGGTCGCGGCGCCTTGCCCGGCCGGAAGCCCGCAATTCGGACTCGCGGCGCCAGCCGGCCATAGGCCTGGTCGATCGATCGCGAGACCTGGTCGGCATCGACTTCCACCGAAAGAATGACCTGCGAGCCAGGTTTACGCTCGGTATCGACTTTGACCGCGGCCACGGGTTTTACGCTACCAGTTCGCCGCAAATTCGCAAACGGCCGAGTGGACGACCCAACTGGACGATAGACTCGACCGGTGACGGCGGCGTCCCGGCTCCTTCCAAGCGGCGGCCACTGCACAGGTTGCAGGTCGATTTGGGATTTCCTCGGCAACATCCTCATCGCGTTCATCATCGCGGGCGTGCTCATCGTGCTTTCCGTCTGGTGGCAGCGCCGCCGACGACGGTCGATTCGACGTTCACGTAACGCCGACCGGCCGCACCGCGAGTAGCGCGGGCTACACGGGGGACGGCTGCGGAAGCTCGCGCAAACGTGGAAGCGGCGAGAGCCAGACTGGCAGTGAGGCCAGCAACGACCCCAGCGCCGCAAGTACGATCGTCTGCCGGAGGCCGATGGCGCCACCCAGGAGGCCACCAATCACGCTTCCGACGGGGATCGCTCCCCAGCCAAGCAGGCGCATGGACGCGTTCGCACGGCCGAGCAACGCCGGAGGCGTGATCGCCTGTCGCAGGCTCAGGTTGTTGACGGTCCAGACCACCGCGGCGACGCCATAAAGGAAAAAGCCAGCAGCAACCAGGGGCCCGGCGAGCGCTCGTGGGCCGAAGGCGTAGAGGAGTGGGCTGGCGGAGGCCAGCACCGCGGCGACGCCGATAGTGCGGCCAACCCCGAGGGCGGCGCTGACGCGACCCGCGATGAGCGCGCCGACCACGAAGCCGACGCTCCCGAGAGAGAAGATCGTCCCCACGGCGCCCGCACCAAGCCCAACCTCGCGAACGAGGTAGAGGAGCAGGACGGCGAAGACCATCCGCCCGAATAATTGCATCAAGCCGGCGGTCATCGCCATCGCCAGCAGGATCGGCTGCCGCCAGACGAACCGTAGACCATCGGCGATCTCGCGGCGGACACCCACCTCGGCTTCGGTTCGCACCGGGGCCGGTTCTTTTCGGCGGATGCGGAGCAGCAACCCTGCCGAGGCCATGTAGCTGACCGCGTCGATGGCGACCGCGATGGGGCCGGTGAGCAGGCTGATCAGTGAGCCGCCCAGTGCGGGACCGATGACCGAGGCGCCCTGCTCGCTGACCTGTAACCGACTGTTGGCCATGATGAACTGGTCGCGATCGACGACTGCCGGCAGGTACGACTGGTAGGCGACGTCGAACAGCACCGTGAACGAGCCCACCAGGAAGCCCACGACGTAGAGCTGCGGCAGCGACAGAACGTGCCAGATGGCCGCCGCGGGAATCGAGAAAAGGATGAACGCCCGGGCGAGGTCGCTCGCGATCAGCACCGGTCGACGACGCAGGCGATCGACCCACACCCCGACCACCAGGCTCAACAGGAGAATCGGCAGGAATTGCACCGCGTTCAGGACACCGATTTCGAAGGGCGCGGCGTGCAGGGTTGTAATCGCAATGAACGGGATGGCGAGCTCGCTCACCTGCGTGCCAAGCTGGCTCACCGAGGTCGCGAGCCAGAGGTTTCTGAAGCCGCGGTCAGGCATCGATGACTTCGTCGACGGCAGCAGCCACGGCGAAGAATCCCGCGAGGTCGGCAGCGCCAACCCGCCCGCGCACCTCCGCTTCGAACCCGTCGAGCACCTGGCGGACCGTCATCGCGGCCCGCTGACCCGCAGGCGTTAGCACCAGGAGTAGGGAGCGTCGATCGGTGGGATGGCGCGAGCGTTTGATCAGCCCACGCGTTTCGAGCCGGTCGAGTACTCCCGTAAGCGTCGACGGCTGGATACCGAAAGCGCGCAGTAGATCGGCTGGCGTCTGGCCGCCTTTTCGGAGGTGCCAGAGGACATGAACCTCCAGGTCGGTTACGTCGAGCTGAGCAAGACGCTGCTGCACGTAGCGGCCCGATCGCTGCCCGAGGCGTTCCAATTCTCGGAGCACGCGGCGGCCGGCCTCAGGCTGCGGTTTCGCCATAAAGTCCCAAACCGCATTATACGAAACCGAACTATCTGCGAGAGGGGGGCCCATCCTCGGCCGCGGTGCTAGCCGCTTGGGCTCAGGCTAGGGAGGGCCGGCCCATAGGGACGGCCCTTTCGTGAGTCAGATGCCCGTCACGGTGCAGGTGATGGGCGGGAACAGTTGCCCCGCCGGAAGGATGATGGGCTTGCCCCGTCCAAGCTCATGGTCTGCGACTTGATGAGCCAGCACGATGGTGAAGGTGACCACGATGCTCTGTCCCACAGCGAGCCCGGTGGTCGTGTACGACCACTGGACACGCCAGGCATCGAATGGCTCAAAGTCAACCGGCAGCGGAAAGACGTCGGACTGCACGGCCGTCACCGGCTGCCCATCGATCGTCATGACCCCGGTCGCAGCGTTCGCGAAGGCTTGCGTGTTGCCGCGTGTGGCCATTGCCCATCCCGACACCAGTGTCAGCGACCCGCCCGCTGGTACCGAGACCTTCCCGGTTGGGCAGCCGCCCGGGATGCGTACGGTCGGATCGTCCGCGTAGGCAGACGTCGCCAGCAGTCCAAGGGCCAATAAGTTCAGCACCAGCACGATCAAACGGCTGCTCTTGGCTCCCATCGCCAATCCCTCCTCTTCCCATTCCGGCCAACCAGCGTCTGCGCGGCGGATGGTACACGGCGCAGACGCTCCAGCAATACACCCGTCCGCTGTGGCTGTCAAGGCTCGTGCGGGCGAGAGGACTCGAACCTCCATGGCTTGCGCCACACGGTCCTAAGCCGTGCGCCTGTACCAGTTCGGCTACGCCCGCAGGCAGCACCAAATATACCCACGTAACATGACCTGCCATGAGCCGCCTCGTCATCGCGCGCGCGGTTTCTGAGGCGATCGCCGCTAGCGCACCGGTCGTTGCCCTCGAGTCGGCGGTGATCACGCACGGCTTGCCCAAAGCCGCGGCGATAGACGCGGTCCGGAGCCAGTGGGACGCCTGCGAGAAGGCCGGCGCGATGCCCGCCGTCGTGGCGGTTTTCGACGGGACTCTGCGAATTGGCCTGACACTCGCTGAGTGCGCCGCCCTGGCGGAGCGAGGTGATGCCGTCAAGGTCTCGCCCTGGAACCTTGCCGCGGCGCTGGCGAGCCCCGGCTTTGGCGGTACGACGGTCGCCGCGACCATCGTCGCCGCGGCGCGCTCCGGGATCCGGGTTGTGAGCACAGGCGGCATCGGCGGAGTCCATCCGGGAGACGGCGAGGACGTGTCGTCCGACCTTACCGAGCTCGGCCGGCAACCGGTGTGCGTCGTCTGTGCCGGGCCGAAATCGACGCTTGACGCGGGAGCCACGCTCGAACGGCTCGAGACCCTGGGCGTACCGGTGATCGGTTGGCGGTCGTCATTGCTCGCGGGTTTCCTCGCTAGCTCCGCCGGCCTTCGGGTACCGGTCCGTGTCGAGACGGTGGACGAGTTGGTCGCGATTCTCGCCGGGCACTGGGAGCTTGGCGGATCTGGGGTAGTCATCTGCCAGCCACTGGCGGGCGACCTTGCGATCCCGCGGTCGGAGCTGGCCGGAGACGAGGCGACGACGGCCCGCGGGCCGGTCCGAACGCCAGCAGAGCTGAGCCGGCTGCAGGCTCGCCTCGGCGATCGCGTCATTCGCGCCAACGTCGCTCTGCTCGAGCGCAACGCCGCACTGGCCGCCCTGGTGGCTGCCGCCCTCATCCGCGATGCCTGAGCTCTCGGCCACCGAGGAGCAGCTTCGAAGGCTCAAAAACACCGTGATGGGCGCCGGATACCGCCTATCGCAGCTGGCGCAGTCGGGCGAGCTGCAGGCCGGCGCCTCCACGGAGCTGACCTCGATTACGCGGGACCTGAATGAGGCGGCCGGGCGGTTAGAGCGGCTGCTCGCTGCCCTCCAGCGAGACCGGTAGGGGGTCGGGCCGGACGGCACCAAAGACGGCTCCGGCGGCGACGATGGCAACGATCAGACAGGCCGCGGCGGCCGTAAAGAGCGGGATGACGATGAATGGGCTGGTGTTGTGGCCGGCGGTCAGGTAGAGCGCGGCTGCCAACGTCCAGAACCCCGTAAGGGAGGCGGCGAGCCGCGCCCATTTGGGGGCGGCCTTCAGATAGCGCTCGTGGGTGCCGAGCTCCAGCGGCAGCCGCTCCGCCCAGTCCGGACGGAAGGCCCAGGCCGCCGCCAGGGCCGCCCAACCCGCGGCATTGAGCAGGGCAAACAAGCTGAGGCCCCCACGAAGCAGATCCACGTCTAGAGCAACGTAGGGATCCCCTGCCTACGTTGGGCGTGGCACGATTGCTACCGAGCCGCTACTCGAGCACGCTGCGCAGCCGATCCGCCGATTCCTCCGCGAGCGTGTCGTTGATGAAGACGCCGGCCCCCGATTCGGACCCCGCCAGGTACTTGAGTCGCCCCCGGTCGCGCAGGATCGGATAGAACTCGACATGCAGGTGCGCCTGTGCGGAAACCTCCCCGGGCGACTGGTGCATCGACATCATGTACGGCATCGGAAGCTCGAAGAGGCGGTCGTAGGCGCGCGTGACGCGCTGCATCGCCGTCAGGATTGCCCGGCGACCGGCGGGCGGAACGTCCGGAAGGGCGGCCCGATGGGCGCGCGTCGCGACGTGGACCTCGTACGGCCAGCGCGCGGCCTCGGGGACGTAGGCGACGATGCTGCCCTCATTGATCAGGATGCGACGTTTTGCGGTTATCTCATCCCGGATCACACGGCATTGGAGACATCCACCGGCGTGCCGGCCCAGTTCGGTCGCCGCCACCGGCGGGACGAACGGATAGCCATAGATCTGCCCGTGAGGGTGGTTCAGCGTTACCCCGACCTGCTCACCGCGGTTCTCGAAGATGAAGACGTACTTGATGCCCCGGCGAGCCGTGAGGGCCCGGTAGCGATCGGTCCAGACCTCGGCCAGACGATCCAGCTCCGCCGACGCCAGCGTCGCGAACGATCCGTCGTGCGCTGCGGTATAGACCACCACTTCGCAGAGGCCGCCCGCCGGCGGCCAGGGCACCATGGAGGGAAAGCGATTCTCGAAAACCGCGGCCTCAAACCGCGCCGCCGGAATCTCGCTGGAGTGCTCCGGTCCCGATGCGCAGAGCGGGCAGTCGGCGCGGTCCGGTAAAAAGGTGCGCGCCTGCCGTGATGCGGCCACCAGCACCCACTCGCGCCGCAACGGATTCCAGCGCCGCTGATAGACACCATTGGGCATCGCCGGCGCCCGGTAGCCGGCTGGCGCGGGCTCGAAGTCGCCGTAGAGGTACACGTGCCGGCCGTCCGGTTGGACGATGTCGGTTCGCACCGCGCGCGGCATCGCGTCGAATCATAAGCGCGGTTCTGCCGCGCGGCGAGAAAAAATGCGCCCAGGAGGATTTGAACCCCCGCACCCGGGTCCGTAGCCCGGTGCTCTATCCAGGCTGAGCTATGGGCGCATCGCGGAGAGGCCCTATTGTAGATCGAATGTCGCCACGGTCGTGTATTTCGGTGGCCCACCGCCAAGTTGGCTGCGCATCAGCCGGACTTGTTGCACGGGAATGTCGCCGAAGGCCGCCCTAGCCCACTGCGTGGACCAGCCAACCAGCACCTCACGTTCAGGCGCCCTCAGCGGCCGGCGGACCCGGCCCAAGGTGAGGTGAGCATTGAAGCGGTCTTCGACGGTTACGCTCGCATTCCGCAGCGTCTCCCCCAGTTCCGCCTGCATGGCGATCAGCTTCGGCAGATCGGCGCCCGCGATGCCAGCCCAGAGCACGCGCGGGCGCCGGATATCGGGAAAGGCGCCGACGCCCTCCGCCGTCAGGCGAAAGCGTTGATGTCGCCCGACGACCGGGGCCAGCGCGGGCTGGAGTTGCTCGACATCGCTGCGCGGAAGGTGACCGAGAAAATGGGCCGTCAGGTGGATTCGTTCGATGGCGTTGATCCGAACGACGTCACGGAGCGGCTCAAGCGCGGCGAGCGGCCCGGTCAGCGCCTCGCGGACGGTTCCCGGAACCTCGATCGCCAGAAAGACGCGCCAGCGCTCGCCCTCATCCGGCACGCGCGCCGACCTTGAGCTCGATCTTCCCGGCGCGCCGCAGCGCCGCCTCACGGTCATCGATGAACTTTGTGAACCAGGACGGCGTGCCCTGAGGACTGTAGAGATCCACCACCGGAGCGAGCACCAGGATGACGGCAAGATGCACCTCGTCGCTGCGACGCTCGAGCACGGTGGCGATCGTGTAGCCCCGGTTGGTGGGGATGATGCCGGTCACACTTCCGGCGGCGAGCGATTGCACGGCGGCCGCGAGCGGCGCCTCCGGGATGTCGACGGGGCGCAGCCAGCCCGCATCACCACCTCGGGTGGAGGTTCCGCTGTCATCGCTCCAGCGGGCCGCCACCGAGGCGAATGCCTGACCGGCCGTGAGCTCGCGGGCGGCGGAGTCAGCCCGGTCCTTCGCCATGGCGTGGAGCAGCGCGACCTCGATCAGCAGGGCGCCTTGATAGGAACGGAAGCTGTCGCTGGTGAAGCCGTTGCGTTGCAGAGCGGCGCTGAAGGACGTCGTGCCGGACTTAACTTTGAGCGCGGCGATGCGCGAATCGACCGCGCCGTTCCCGACGCTGATACCTCGCTTCTCTGCCTCCTGCCGGACGATCTCCTCGCGCACGAGTTGCTCGATGGTGAACGTCTCGAGCCGTTGGGTGGGGATGGGGCTGGGAATGGCTTCCGGGATGCCCGAGAACGGATCGCGATGACGGCTCACCTCGAGTCGCGCCTGGTAGGACTTCATCGAAATGGTGTGCCCATCGACGACCGCCGCCGCCGGTTCCGAGAAGGGTAGCGAGACCGCCGGCGCCGTGCAGGCACTCAACATGCCGCCGATGACGAGGAGGAGGACGCCACGACGCAAAGCGAGGCTCATTACACCACGTTGCGCTCGGGTTCGACGGTGGCGCCGGCGGCAAACCGGTCCGGGGCAAACGCGCTGAGGTCGGCGGGCGGCGCGCCGTCGGCGATCCAGCCCGCCAGCCATTTGCCCACCACCGGCGCCATCATGAACCCGTGTCCGGAAAAGCCGGACGCAATCCAGAGGCCCGCTTGGAGCGGCCCGATCAGCGGTTGGAAATCGGGCGTGTTCTCGTAGAGCCCGGCCCAGGCGGTTTTGACGCGCGCCTCCAGCAGCGGGGGCCAGCGTCGCTGGGCCGCCGCCGTGATGCGGTCGAGGAACGACCAGTCCACGCGCGTGTCGTCGCCGGGGGGCGTCGCCGGGTCGCTCATGCCAAAGAGCACACCATCGCCCTCGGGATGGAAGTAGAAGGAGGTGTGAAAGTCGATTGTCATCGGGCTGTCGCGACGGATGCCGGTAAACGGCTCGGTGACGAAGACCTGGCGGCGCGAAGGGACGATCGGGAGGTGCAATCCGAGCATCGCACCCACGGGGCTCGACCACGGCCCCGCGCAAATCACGGTCTGCGGGCATTCGATCTCGCCGGACGGGGTCCGCACGCCCGTCACCGTCCCACCGGACATCAAGAACGCCTCGACCGGCGTGTCCTCCCGGATGACGGCACCCAGCCGCCGGGCGGCGTTCGCGAATCCGTAGGTCACCTCGTTCGGACCCGCGAGGCCGTCACTGGGACAGAAAGTCGCCCCGCACAGGTCGTCGGTTTGGAGTCCCGCCACCAGGGCCCGCGCCGCGGAGGGTGCGAGCTCGACCACGTCATCGAGGCCGCAGGCGCGCTGCAGCTCGACCGCGTCGTGGAAGTGCAAGCGCTCCTCGTCGGTTGTCAGCAGAAAGAGGTAGCCAACTTGACGGAAGTCGGCGCGCTGCCCGGTCTCCTGGACAAAGCGCGCCAGCAGGCGCTTAGCCTCGATCCCGATCCGGATGTTGATCTCGGTCGAGAACTGGGCGCGGATCCCGCCCGCGCAGGCCGCCGTCGCACCCTGGCCGATCCGGCTGCGGTCGATCACCATCACGCGCCGCCCCGCTAAAGACAGGTAAAAGGCGAGGCTGCAGCCCATCACGCCAGCGCCGACGATGACTACATCAGGCCGTTCTTCCGAGCTTCACCATCCCGAGGTACTCGAAGATGAACTTGAGCGCCGCCAGGCTCGTGACGTGCCCGACGTCGAGCGGCGGCGCGACTTCATCGACGTCGAGCCCGGCAAGCCGCACGCCGCGCAGCTGGTGAAGGAAGTCGAGCAGCTCGCGCGAGGTGAGCCCGCCGGCGGAGGGAACGCCGGTCCCCGGTGCGATCGAGGGGTCGAGTGAGTCGATGTCGAGCGAGATATGCAGCGCGTCGCTGCCGATGCGTGAGCCGATTTCGTCCGCCAGCTGGGAGCCCGTCCAGCGATGCGCGGTCGCGGCGGTGACCAAGGTGACGCCCATCTTGCGAATGAACTCCACCTCTTCCCAGTCGTAGTCGCGGCAGCCCAGCAGCATCACCTTCCTGGGATCGATCTGACCGAGCTCGAGCCCTCGCCGCAGGGCGCAGCCATTCGACCAGCGGGTATGGCGAGAGGAGTCATTCAGGTCCGGATGCGCGTCGATGTAGAGGATGCTGAGCCGTCCATTGAGGCGGCGTTGCTGGGCGATCAACGTCGGGCTGACGGTGGTGTGGTCGCCCCCAAGCACGAGCGGCAGCGTGCCCGTGGGCGTTTTTTCGATTGCCGCGGCGACCGCGTCGACATTGGCGCCCATGTCGCCGTCGACCAGCGTCAGGTCGCCATCGTCCTGGATGGTGACCGTGTCGAAGAGCTCAGCGTGCTCGCTGACTGGGGCGAAGATCGCGGACAGCTTTCGCAGCTCGGCCGGCGCCTTGGCCGCACCCGGACGGTAGAGAGAACCCCGATCCATGGGCACGCCCAGGATTCGAACATCGGGCCGGATCCCCGGCGCCGGTCGTTTGAGGCCACCCCACGGCTCGAGCCCGGCGGTGTTGAAAAAATGTTCGCTCACGTCTTGAGAAACGCGGAAATGGCCTCGACCTGTGCGGCAATCAAGGTTGGCGTCCACCCATGCCCCGCCGATTCGATCACCCGGACCTGGGCTTGCGGCATCAAATCGCGCAGGTTGCGGATGGCATTGACGTCGACAGTGCGGTCGTCAGCTGCGACGACGACGAGGGCCGGTTTGCGCCAACCCTTGAGGAAGTCGCGATAGTCGCGGGTGATCCCGTCACGCAACCACTGGCGGGCGGCGCGCCCGTCGGCCCGCACCTGATTGTCGAAGTTCACCTGCGCATCGTAGGGGTCGACGCCGGGGCCTTCAACCAGGAACCGCTTATAGAGATCTGACACCATTCGGTTGCGGCGCAGCCGGTCGACCGACCAGAAGACAGGGGCGGCGGTGAAGGCGGCAACCTGTCGCTTGAACGCCGACCGCAGCGTCTGCGGCGAGTAGATCGGCGTGTGCAAGACGAGCCGCGCAATCCGGTCCGGGAAGCGGGACGCGTACTCGAGGGCAACCGTCGCCCCCAGGCAGATGCCGCCGACATCGTGCTCCTCGAGTCCCAGCCGCTCCGCGAAGGCGCGGAGGAACTCCGCGTGGGTGGCTACCGTGAATGGTGGATTGCCGGCCGCCGTCTCACCGCATCCGGGCAGGTCGGGGATCAACACCCGCCGATGGCCGCTGAACGCCGGGCCCCATGTATGGAAGTTCTCGAGCGAGCCGATGAACCCATGACAGAGAAGCAGCGGATGGCCCGATCCCTGGTCGAGGTACCGAACCCTCCGCTGCCCGACGTCGATGTACTGGATGTTCTGCGCGCTGACCGCGGTGCTTATTCCCCCGTATCGATCTGGGCCCGCTGCAGCCGGCCGCTGTAATCGACGTAGATCGTCTTCCACTCCGTGAATTCGTCGAGGGCCACCGTGCCGGCCTCGCGATGACCGTTGCCGGTGTTCTTCACGCCGCCAAAGGGGAGCTGGATCTCCGCGCCGATCGTCGGCGCGTTGACGTAGACGATGCCGGACTGCATCTCTTCCATGGCGTGGAAGGCCTTGCGCAGGTCGTTGGTGTAAATCGACATCGACAATCCGTACTGGGTGGAATTCGCCACCTCGAGCGCTTCCTCGAGGTTGCTGACCGGCAGGACGAGCGTGGAGGGACCGAAGATCTCCTCCTGCGCCATGCGCATCTCCTTCTTGCCGTCGGCGAAAATCGTGGGCCGGTAGAACCAGCCCTCACTCCCGGCGAAGTCGCCGCCGTGCACCAGCCGCGCATGCTCCTTCTTGCCGATCTCGGTGTACTCATGGACCTTCTTGAGCGCGGCCTCGTTGATCACCGGACCCATGTCGGTGTCCGGCTGCAGGCCGTCGCCGACTTTCATCTTGGCGGCGCGCTCCTGCAGGAGGTCGATGAACTCGCTCGCGACTTTCCTGTCGACGATCAGCCGCGAGGCCGCCGTGCAGCGCTGGCCGGATGTTCCGAAGGCGGCCCACACCGCGCCGTCGACGGCCAACGGCAGGTCCGCGTCATCGAGGACGACGATCGCGTTCTTGCCGCCCAGCTCCAGGCCCAGCCGCTTCAGGTTGCGGCCGGCGATTTCGGCGATGTGCCGGCCCGCGTCGGTCGAGCCGGTAAACGAGATGCCCTGGACCCGCGGATCCTTGACCAGCACGTCGCCCACGTCCTTCCCGCTGCCGGTGACGAGATTCAGCACCCCGCCGGGCAGTCCCGCCTCCTCGAGGATCTCGACCAGCTTGGTGGCGACGATGGGCGTGTCGGAGGCCGGCTTGAACACCACGGAATTGCCCGCCATCAACGCCGGAAAGATCTTCCACGAGGGGATCGCCATCGGAAAGTTCCAGGGCGTGATGCAGGCGACCACGCCGAGCGGAACCCGCGCCGTCATGGCCCACTTGTTCCGCAGCTCCGACGGCACAGTCTCTCCATGCGGATGACGGCCCAGGCCCGCCGCGTACTTGCCCATGTCGATCGCTTCCTGCACGTCACCACGGGCCTCTTTGAGGACCTTGCCCATCTCCTGGGTCATCAGCCGCGCCAACTCTTCTTTGCGCGCCTCGATGATCAAGGCGGCCTTGAGGACGATCTCGCCCCGGACCGGCGCCGGCGTATGCCGCCAACCGGGAAATGCTTTCACGGCGGCCTCGATGGCGGCGTTCACGTCGTCCGCGTTCGACGCCTGCATCACGCCCAGCACCTGGTCCTTGTGCGCCGGGTTGGTCGAGGTAAAGGTCCGCCCGCTTTTCGACTCCACCCAGTGGCCGCCGATGTAGTTCTTATAGGTCTTCGCGTCCGTCCTCTGGCCCCGCTCGCTCGTCATCGTCTGGCTCATGCTGCTGCCACCTCCTGAAACGCCCCATTCAAGATCTCCCATCCCTCGTCGAGCTCGGCTTGCGAAATATTGAGCGGCGGTATCAAGCGCAGGACGTTGTCGTGCGGGCCGCAGCTCAAGACGACCATCCCGGAATCGAGGCACACCTTCCGGATCTTCTTCTGCAGGTCCTTGTCGGGGGACCCATCCTGCTTGACCAACTCGATACCGACCATCAGCCCAAGGCCGCGGACCTCGCCGATCGACGGCGTCCGCCGCTGCAGCTCGCGCAGCCGGCTGATCAGTTGCGCACCTTTGTCGGTCGCGTTCTCCAGGACATGCTCGCGCTTGATGACGTCGAGGGTCGCGATACCGGCGGCGCACGAGACTGGATTACCGCCGAAGGTCGAGCCGTGCGCGGCCGGTTCCCACTGGTCCATGAGCTTCGAGGTGGCGACCACGGCACTCAGTGGCAGGCCGGAGGCGATGGACTTGGCCAGCGTCATGATGTCCGGAACGACACCGCTGTGCTCGCAGGCGAACATCCTGCCGGTACGGCCGTAGCCCGATTGCACCTCATCGGCGATCAGCAGGATGCCGTGCCGGTCGCATAGGGTTCGCAGCCGCGGCATGAACGCCGGCGGCGGAACGACATACCCCCCTTCACCCAACACCGGCTCGACGATGAAGGCGGCGACGTTCTTTGGCGGCACGCGCGTGTCGAGCATCTCGTCGATGAAGCTAAAGACATAGTCCAGCGTCGCGGCCTCGTCCGTGCCAGTCGGGTTGCGATAGGGATAGGGATAGGGCACGTGGTAAACCGCCGGCAGCAGCGGTTCGTAGCGCTCCCGGTAGTAGCCCTTCGAGGCGGTCAACGAGAGGGCTCCATAGGTGCGGCCATGGAACGCGCCCTGGAAGGCGATCAGCCCGGGCCGCCCGGTGGTGTACCGGGCCAGCTTGATGGCCCCCTCCACCGCTTCGGCGCCGCTGTTCGCGAAGAAGACCTTGTCGAGCTTGCCCGGCGCCAACGAAGCGATCCGCTCCGCGAGCTCGATGGCCGGCTGATGGTGGGCGACGACGGAGATGTGCATCAGCTTGTCGAGCTGTTCGTGCGCGGCCTTGACCACTTCCGGATGGCCGTGCCCCAGGTTAGTGACTCCGATCCCCGAGGCGAAATCGAGATACCGCCGCCCGTCGACCGTGTAGAGATAGGAGCCCTGCGCGCGATCGATGACGAGCGGCGTGTAGCGATAAAGAACCTGGGAGAGATGGGCGCGTTCACGCGCCAGCCACTCCTCCTGGCTATCGCTGTCGGGAAATTCCTTGACGAGTTTCATTGAGCCTCCTTGTTCGAGCATCCGGGTCGGGCGCGTGGCCGTCGCCGGTTGCTGGCGGAGGCTGTCCGTCGGTCGAAGCCCACCAGGTGCTGCTGATCCCCGCGTGCGTCATGGGTGTGCCGTTTCAACGGCGCACTTATGGTAGTCCCTGCGTCCGCGGCTTGGCCGCCGAGTTCAGCGAGACGAGGCCGGCTTCAGCTGCGCGGCGCGGCTCGGCGCGCGCTGGGCGGCGAGGAAGCCGCCGAACATCACCAGGACGCCAATCGCCTGGCCGACGTAGAACAAGTCGTAGATGTGGAATACCCGGGTCAGCGTCGACGCGCCGCCCACGATGAGGGCGCCGGCTGCGATGAGGATGTTCGCCACCAGACGCGACTGGGCACCGCCTTTGCGCCAGGCGCCGTACGCCGACCAAAGCGCGCCCCCAATCAAGATGACACTGCCCACGCTGCTGAGGATCGCGGCCATCAGGATTGCTAGCACGTTGAACAGGCCGCCCTGGGCCTGGATCGTATCGGCGTCGGGAACCTGGTGTGTCTGGAGCTTGACCGCCTGCAGGTTCGCACCCAGCACCCCGACCAGGCCTATCCCGGCGAGCACGACCAGGATCCAGAGGGCGAGTCGGCTGTACCGCGGGGCGAGCAGGTAAATCGTGCCGAGTGCCAACGGGCCGACGACCAGAATGCCGCCAAAGTAGTAGTAGGTCCGGTAGAGTAGCGGGCTCCAACCCCCCGCGGCGCCGATGACCTCGGTGAACGCCGCGATGGCGTAGATCGCCAGCGCGATGGACCACACGAGCAGGTACGGCCGCGGCTTGGCCCGATAGCGCGTCCACAGCGTGCCGGCAAATGCAGCGCTAATCAAGGTCGCGACCAGCGCGTAGAAAACCATCGGTGCGCTCAGTTTATGAAATTGCCTACACTTATCCACAAGCTCAAGCTTGACGCCGTGGCCCTATTGCCGTTAAATAGCCGCAGCCACGTTCCAGCACAGAGGTCTAGCCACCGTTTGAGCAGAGTCATCGCAATTGCCAACCAGAAAGGCGGAGTTGGCAAGACGACCACCGCGGTGAACCTGGGTTGCGCGCTCGCTGAACTCGGGAAGCGAGTCCTCCTCATCGACCTCGACCCCCAAGGCCACCTGACGATCAACATGGGCTTCAAGCAGCCCGATCAGATCGAGCTCACGCTTTATCACTTGCTCCTCGATCCTCAGGTCACCCTCGGACACGTCGTCAAGCACAGCAACCTCGGCGTGGACTTCATCCCCTCGAACATCGAGCTCTCCGGCGCGGAGATCCAACTCGTCTCGGAGATGGGCCGCGAAACGTTCCTCAAGGAGAAGCTCGCACCCGGTCAGGACGAGTACGACTTCATGGTGATCGACTGCCCGCCCTCCCTCGGCCTGCTCTGCGTCAACGCGCTGGTGGCCTCGAACGAGGTCATCATCCCACTGCAGTGCGAGTACTTCGGCATGAAGGGCATGCAGCTGCTGCATAACACGATCGAGCGGGTGCGAGCCAAGCTCAACCCGCAGCTTCGCATCAGCGGCATCCTGGCCACCATTCACAAGTCGAGGACGCTGCACTCGCAAGAGGTGCTGGAACTCGTTCGCGAGCGGTATGGGGACGTCGTCTTCGACGTCGTCATCAAGGACAGCATCCGGTTTGCGGAGACGCCGCTGGCCGGCATGTCGATCCTCCAGTACGCCGGCAGCTCCGAAGGTGCGAACGCCTATCGCACCCTCGCCAAGGCGGTCATCAAGCGCGCACCGGCCGCCCCGGTCGAGACGAAGCAGCCCGTTGCCTCTCGTGTTTAAGCGGGTCTCGCTGAGCGGTTCAGCCGAGCTCTTCCGGGAGACCTCGAGCGCCCGGGAGGTTCTCGCCGAAACCGATCCGGAGCCGGTGCAGGCGCCGATCCATCATCTCCCGATCCATCGCGAGATTCGCCCGGAGCCACTCGCCTACTTCGAGTACCAGCTGACCGAGGCGCAAGTCCAAGCCCTGGTCGACGCCGTGCAGAAGATCAAGTATCCGCACAACCTGAAGAACACGGCGAAGCTCAGCATGGAAGAGTTCGAGCGCCTCGAGGCGCTCAGGCAACTCCTACTCGACGGCCTGCGGTAGCCGATCTTCTTCGGCGCGCTGGGAGGTCGCCACGTCCCAGCGACGGGCCACCTGCTGCGCCCGGTAGAGGGTCGCATAGAGGCCGGGCGCATCGACCAGGTCATCGTGACGGCCTCGCTGGACCACCCGGCCTTTGTCGAGGACGATGATCTCGCCGGCCTGCCGGATCGTGGACAGCCGATGGGCGATCACAAGCACGGTCCGCTCCGCGACGAGGCGGGCGAGCGCCGCCTGGATCAGGTGTTCGGCCTCCGGATCCACGGATGACGTCGCCTCATCCAGGATCAGGATCGGCGCGTCGTGCAGCAGCGCTCGGGCAATCGAGATTCGCTGCTTCTGCCCACCCGACAACCTGACACCGCGTTCCCCTATGACGGTGTCGTAGCCCTTCGGCAGCTCCTCGACAAACTCGTGCGCATACGCCGCGTGCGCCGCCGCCTCCACCTGCGCGTCGCTCGCATCGGGCTTCCCGACCTTGATGTTGGCTTTGACCGTGTCGTTGAAGAGAAAGACATCCTGCAAGACCAGGCTGACCGAGCGATGGACGTAGTCCAGCGGCAACTCGCGAAGATCGATGCCGCCGATGCGGACGGCGCCCTCCTGCGGGTCCCAGAAGCGGGCAATCAGGTTCGCCACCGTCGTCTTGCCGGCACCGCTTGGCCCAACGAGGGCGAGCACCGACCCTTCCTTCAAATCGATCGAGACGTCGTGCAGCACCGGCCGGCCGGTTTCGTAGGCGAAGCTCACCTGATCGAGCACGATGTCGTAGCGGGGATCCTTCGGAACCCGCGCGGTCGGCGACTCCTGGACCTCGATCGGCGCATTCAGAATTTCGAAGATCCGATCGGTGGCGGCTTCCGCGTTGCGCAGGCCCTCGAGCTGCCGGTTGAGCTCGGTGACCGGCCGGTAGAGCTGGGTCGTCAGGAAGACGAACAGCACCAGGTCCGGGATGCCGAGCTGACCGGCGTTGGCCATCAGGCCGCCGACCAGCAGGACCAGCGCGACCGGGATGGCGGCCATCCACTCGACGCCGGAGAAATACCACGTGTGGATCAGGTTGGCTCGTGTCGCCGCCTTCTTGAGCTCGTCACTTCGCTCGTCGATCGCGCGCCGCGCGTGGCCGAGCGCCCCAAACGCTTTCAGCACCCCAACGCCCTGGATGTAATCGATGATGATCCCGTTCAACCGGCCGAGCTCGTCACGGTAGCGCATGAAGGCCTGGTAGGCGGAGCGTCGAAACACCACGAGGATGAGCAGGATCACGGCCAGCGGCGCGAGCGCCACGAGCGCCAGCTTCCAGTTGAAGAGCAGCATCAGGATGCCGAGCAGGAACGGGACCGTGGCGGCGCTGATCAATTGGATGCCGGCGTGCGCGGTGAAGAATTCGATGGTCTCGACGTCGCCGATCACCTTGGCGGCGATGGTGCCCGATTGTTGACGGGTGTGAAATCCCATCGACAGCCGCTGCAGCTGTTCATAGATTCGCATCCGCAGGTCGTGCAGGACTTTGAAGGCGGCGATATGACCGAAGCCGCCCTCGAGGTAGCGGGCCACGGCCATCAGCGCGGTGGCGCCCACCATGGCGAGGCCCAGCAAGACGAGCGTCCCGGCCGGCGACGGGCGCGAGAGCACCGTCAGCATCTGCCGGATGATCAACGCGGGCAGCACGCTGAGGGCCGTGTACACGACTGACCCAACGACGGCGATCGACAGCAACCCGCGATGGCCGCGCGTGATCGCCAGCATGCGGGAGAGAAAGATCATGCGTAGGGGCCCCGCTCCGGCGTGAAAGAGCGGGGAGATAGTTCGGAAAGGGCAGGGTGAGGGCTCCGCTCCGCGACCAGCGCATGAAGCGCCTGCGCGAGCCGGGGGTCGGCATTGAGCATTGGCGTGCGCCGCAGCTCGATTCCGAGCGCATCGGCTCGCTCCTTAGCCTCGATGTCGATGTCGTAAAAGATCTCGAGATGGTCGGCGATGAAGCCCACCGATGCAACCAGGACGGCGCGATGACCCTGGGCCGCCAGCTCCTCGACTGTCTCGACCAGATCCGGGCCGAGCCATGGCTCCCCGGTGTGACTCTGACTCTGGTACGAGAAGCGCCATTGCTCGATGCCGGCACGCTCGGCGACCAGCTCCGAGGTACGCAACAGCTGTTCCTGGTAAGGGTCACCTTCCTTGAGGATGCGCGCGGGCAGGCTGTGCGCCGTGAAGACCGCCACCACCTCCTCGGGATTGCGGAACTCCGCGCGGACCATCCGGACGTTCTCGGCCACCGCCTGGATGTATCCGTCCAGCTCGTGCCAGCTCTCGACGAAGTCCAGCGTGACTGGTGACGAGTCGCGGGCGGCCAGGGCGGCCTCGACCTGGCGCCGGTAGCCACCCGTGCTGATCGTCGAGAAGTGCGGCGCCAGCACGATGGCGATCAGCCGATCCGCACCGCTATCGACGATCTCGTCGATCGCCATCGCGATTCGCGGTGTCCAGTGCTTCATCCCCAGATGCACCGTATAGATCGCGTCGTTCGGGGGGTCCAGGTTCAAGAGCCGTTCCAGTTGCCGGCCGAGGTCCGTCGACACGGCCAAGAGCGGGGTTGGGACGCCAACCCGCCGATAGCGCGACGTCAGCTCCTCGACCGCCGCCGGGGACGGCGTTCGACCGCCCCGGATATCGGTGAAGTAAGGTTTCACGTCTTCGAGCCGGTTCGGACTGCCGTACGCCATCAGCAGGATCGCGGTGTGCCTAGGCGGCATGCACGAACTCCACCAGTCGCTGCAGGTGTTCGACAGGGCTGGCGGGGATCACGCCGTGGCCCAGGTTGAAGATGTGTCCCGGCCGGCCGCCCGCGGCCTCGATCACGCGCCGCGCGCCGTCCTCGATCACGGGCCAGGGCCCCAGCAGTAATGCGGGATCCAGGTTTCCCTGGATTCCGCGGTCGTAGCCGACCACCCGCCAGGCGTCGCCCAGGTCGACCCGCCAATCGAGGCCGATGACGTCGCCGCCCGCTTCCCGCATCAATGGAAGGATGCCGGCCGTGCCGGTGGCGAAATGCATCGAGGGGGCGCCACCGCGCCGCAGCCCGCTGAAGATGCCGGTCATGTGCGGCATCACGTAGCGGCGGTAGTCCGCCGGCGAGAGGCAGCCGACCCAGCTGTCGAAGACCTGCACAACCTGGGCGCCGGCCTCGACCTGCGCCAGCAGATAGTCGAGCACCAACCCGGAGAGGCGCGTCATCAGCGCATCCCAGAGGGCAGGCTCCGCATACATCATGGTCTTGGTGAGGAGGAACTCCCGGGACGGCTTCCCCTCGATCAGGTAGCCGGCCAGCGTGAAGGGGGCTCCCGAGAAGCCGATTACGGCGACCGTGGGATCGAGTTCGCGGCGCAAGAGCTTGATCGTCTCCAGCACGAAGGGGACGGCCTCGCCAGCCGGTCGTGCCTGCAACCTATCTATATCGGCATGCGTGCGGATCGGCTGCTCGACGACCGGACCGACGCCGTCCACCAGTTGGAGCTCGACCCCCAGCCCGAAGGCTACGGGCAGCATGATGTCGGCGAAGAGGACGGCGCCGTCGACGCCGAGCCGCCGCACCGGCTGGAGCGTCACCTCGGCGCAGAGCTCGGGGTTCTTGCAAATGGTGAAAAGGTCGTAAGATTCGCGGACCTTCCGGTACTCCGGCAACGATCGGCCGGCCTGGCGCATGAACCACACCGGGCGCCGATCGACGAACTCGCAGCGCGCGGCTCGAACCAGGGCGGGCGCCAGGCGATCGGCCGCCGGCCGGCCGAGTTCGCTGGCCTCGATCGTCCTCATCTGCCCGCGATCAGGCTGACCTTCCGCTGAAGGTCGTTGGCATCCGCCGGCTCCTCTGTGCTCAGCCCGAGCGCGAGCTGCAGGGCATCCGCGGGCGGCATCAGGACGCAGGTGAAGATCGGCGTCTCTCGCTCCGTATAGCGGCTGGCCTGCGACTCGCGCAGCTCCATCACCAGGTCGAGGAAGGCGGCGGGCTCGTCGCATTCGAAGGCGACCACGAATTCCTGGTCGTCGAGGCCGAACGAGTAGGCGGTATTGATCTTGACCTGCGGGTAGCGGTGCCCGATCGCAAAGTGCTCGACCATCATCGCCTTGCGCCGCTCGTACGGCAGCCGGTACCAGATTCGCTTCTTGACCATGGGGTAGACGAAGAGGTAGCGTCCGCCGGCCGGCTTCAGGCGGGTCCGGCGCCCTTCCTGGTCGGGGTGTTTATGGCGTCCGAGATAGGGCGACGGCCGCATCATCGCCAGGAACGAATGCGCGACCCGCAAGTAGGGTCCCAGTCGGGTGGCCCGCCATTGCGACTCCGCCCGCTGGATGGCGGCCACGGTGTCGGCCGCCCGCCAGATCAGGAGATCGCAGTCGCCGCGGAGCCCGACCGTTGAGTAGGTGAGCAGGGCCTCCGCCGTCGGACCGGCCACGAGCACGTCGGTGAAATCGCCAACGGCGGCCTCCCGCTCCTCGACGGGCCAGCTGAGAACGGGTGCCTCGACTTTGAGGAAGGTGTACTTGACCGCCTGGCGAGCTTCTGCCATCCGGTACAAGGGTATCGCACTAATCTTGAATCGTGGCTCGCCTCTCCATCCGGAAGGTGCATGTCGGTGCGAAGGACACCAACTGCTACGTGGTGGCCTCCGCCGACACCAAGGAAGCAGTGGTCATCGACCCCGGCGACGACGCCCCCAAGATCCTCGGCCAGCTCGAGGGCCTAACGGTGCGCTGGATCTGCTGCACCCATGGGCACCCCGGGCATACCGGCGCCAAGGAGCGGGTGAAAGCCGCGACCCAGGCCGTGACCGCGATGCACCTGTCCGACGCCACGGCGATGTTGAAGTCCGCGGACCGTTACCTCGTCGCCGGCGACACCATGCCCTTCGGCGACTTTGTGCTCGAGGTGCTGCCCACGCCTGGCCACACACCGGGTGGGCTGTCATTCAAAGTCGGCAATCACGTCTTCACGGGGGACACCCTGCTGATGGGAAAGATCGGCCGCGTCGATCTCCCCGGCTCGAGCCCGCAGCAGATGCTCCTCAGCCTGCACGGCCAACTCCTCACGCTCGCCGACAATACGGTCGTCTATCCCGGCCACGGCCCCAACTCGACGATCGGCGCCGAGCGGATCGGCAACCCCTACCTGCGGATCCGGTAGCCGATTTGACAGGCGACGTGCCCATGTGCAACTGTTGGGTTGCACATGAATGACGCGGTGTTCGTCGCGCTCGCGGATCCGACACGCCGGCAGCTGCTCGAGCGCCTGGCAATGGGCCCCACGACCGCGACGGGCATTGCCGTCAAATTTCCAGTAACCCGGCAAGCGCTTGTAAAACACCTTGGCGCGCTCCAGGACGCGGGCATGGTCGCCAAGGAGCGCCACGGACGTGAGGTCCACTACCGCCTGGAGATCGCGCCGCTGGGCGAGGCGACCGCCTGGCTCACGACCCTCTCGGCACGGTGGGAGCAGCGTCTGCTGCGGCTCAAGCGCTACGTAGAGGAGGAGTCATGAGCGAATCAGGGCCCGAGATCCGCCACAGCGTGTTCATCCGCGCGCCGCGCGAGAAGGTGTGGACCGCGTTGACGACCCCCCAGGGACTCGACGGGTGGTGGGGGACGCGCGGGAGCGAGATCGACCTACGACCCGGTGGAAGGCTCACGCTCCGTTGGCGCGGGTGGGGAGCCGAACGAGATATCAACGCTGATCGGGACTGCCCCATCCTCGAGGTGGTTCCACCAAAGCGCTTCGCCTATCAATGGGGCGAAACAGCCGATGCGATGACCACGGTCGAGTTCGACCTCGAAGAGCGCCCGGGTGGCACGCTGCTGCGCCTCCGGGAACACGGTTTCGCGCCCACGGCCAAGGGTCGGCAGTCCTTCGAAGGGAATTCGCTTGGCTGGGGCGAAGCGGCGACCCTCATCAAGTTCTATGTCGAGCACGGCGTTAGTTACTGGCCACGCACGGAATCAATAGGAAAGAAAGGAGTCAGGCAATGGCAACCGAAGTAAAGCAATCGCTGCACGAGGTGCGCTTCCCCGGCGAGTCGGACCAGTACCGCCGGGCGCGCGACGAACTCCTGAAGGCGGAGATCGACCTGCGCCGGCGGATCGAGGCCGTGGCCGCGCAGCGGCGGAAGCTCCCGCTCGGCGGACTCGTGCCGCGCGACTACACCTTCGAGGAGTGGGACGCCGGCACCAGCTCCGCACGATCGGTCCGGCTCTCGGAGCTGTTCGCGAAGGGCAAGGACACTCTGTTCCTCTATAGCCACATGTTCATCCCTGGCAAGAAAGGGCTGCCGCTCGAGGAGGGCTGCCCGTCGTGCACGGCGATCATCGACGCGATCGATGGCGAGGTACCGCACATCACCCAGCGGATCAATTTCGCGGTCTCCGCGAAGGCGCCGATCGAGCGCTTCCGCGCCCACGCGCAGTCGCGGGGCTGGCGCCACGCGCGCCTGCTCTCCTCCGCCAACAACACCTACAACCGTGACTACAAGGCCGAGGAGCCCGACGGCGAGCAAACTCCGATGGCGACGGTCTTTATTCGACGAGACGGGAGGATCTACCACTTCTGGAGCAGCGAGCTATTCCTGGTAGCGCCCGACCCCGGCCAGGACATGCGGCACGTCGACTTCATGTGGCCGCTGTGGTTGGTCTTCGACCGCACGCCCGAGGGTCGAGGCAAAGACTGGGGGCCAGCACTCGACTACGGAGCCAACAGATAGGCACACTGTCACCCGAAGTCGCTCTGCCGCGCCCCGTTGCGACCGCAATCATTGCCGCGCTGCTCGGCTTTGCCGCCGCTGCCTGGCTGGTGATCGCTCAGCAGGCGGCCTCGATGGCCGCCATGGGCGGGATGGCGATGGTGGGTGGCGGGCTCTTTCTCGGGACGTGGGTCGTGATGATGGTGGCCATGATGTTTCCGGCCGTGGCACCGATGGTGCTGACTCACGCCGGCGTCGTCCGGTCGCGCGGCGAAGGAAAGATCCGGACAGTCGCGTTTGTGGTCGGCTACCTTGTGGTCTGGACGGCGGCCGGGGTCGTCCTGTTTGGCGTTATCCAGCTTCTTGGATCATCGATCGCCGCCCCGCTGGACGGCTGGCTGCCCCGCCTCGGTGGGGCCATTGTGGTCCTCGCGGGCTTATACCAGCTGACGCCGCTCAACAACGCTTGCTTGCGAGCGTGTCGGTCGCCGCTCAGCTTCATCCTCTCGCATGACGTCGGTGTCGGCACGTCTGCCGCGGCGCGCACCGGACTCTTACACGGTCTCCAGTGCGCGGGGTCATGCGGGGCGCTCATGGCGGTGCTTGCCGTTCTCGGCTTGATGAACCTGCCATTAATGGCTGTCGTTGCGGCGGTGTTCTTCCTGGAGAAAGCGTGGCAGCATGGCATCATGCTTTCCTACGTCGCGGGCGCCGCCTGTGTGATGTTGGGCCTGACCGCGATCATCCGGCCCGACATCCTCCTTCGGTTGTAGCCCGTCAGGCGGTCTTCTTCTCCGCGTAGATCGCTTCGATCTCGGCGCCGTACTTCTCGGCGATCCGCTTGCGCTTGACCTTCATGCTGGGCGTGAGTTCATCGCCGACCAGGAAGTCGCCGTCGAGGATGCGCCACTTCTTGATCTGCTCCGGGTGCGATAGGCCCCGGTTGACACTCTGGACCGCCTCATCGACGAGCCGCTGCGCGACGGGATCGTTGGGACCACCTATGGCTTCGGGAGCGTCGCGGTCGAGGGTGAACAACGCCGCCACGAAGGGGCGGCGATCGCCAAGCACTACCGCCTGGGCAATGCCCCTCCGACTTCTGAGCTGGGTCTCCATCGCGCCTGGCGCGACATACTTTCCACCGGAGGTCTTGAACAAGTCCTTCTTGCGGTCGGTGATCTTCAGAAAGCCGTCTCTGTCAAGCTCGCCGATATCGCCGGTTTTCAGCCAACCATCCACCAGCGTCTCCTTGGTCGTCTTCGGATCCTTGAAATACCCTTCGAAGACGTTGTTGCCCTTGACCAGGATCTCGCCGTCGTCGGCGATGCGGATCTCGACCCCGGGCAACGGCAGCCCGACCGTGCCGAATCGCGCGTCGCCGGGTCGGTTGAACGTCGCCGGCGCGGTGGTCTCGGTGAGCCCATAGCCCTCCAGGATCTCGATGCCGAGGCCGTAGAAGAAACGGAGCATGTCGGGTGAGACGGCAGCCGAGCCGCTGATGCAGACCTCGATCTTGTCGAAGCCCAATGTCTCGCGGATTTTTGAGAAGACGAGCTTGTCGGCCAGCGACCACTGCCACCGCGCCCAGGGGGCCATTGGCTTGTGCTGCTCATACGCCGCGGTGCGCAGCGCGCCCGTCAGCAGCGCCCAGTCGCGGAGCATGCGGCGAGGGCCGGTGACCTTCTCCATCTTGGCCCGAATTCCCGCGTAGATCTTTTCCCAAAGCCTTGGCACCGACGTGAAGTACGTGGGATGGACTTCCGCGACGACCGCCATCACCTGGTCGATGCTCGGGCAGAAGTACACCTCGCAACCGGTGCAGAGCTGGCGAAGTTCGCTGACCACGCGCTCGAGCACGTGCGCCAGCGGCAGATAGGAAACGACTCGGTCGTTGGGGTCGCCGCGGAAGCATTGCAACGTCGCGACCGCGGTCCAGGTGAGATTGCGGTGCGTCAGGATTGCGGCTTTCGGAAGACCCGTGGTGCCCGAAGTGTAGATCAGGCTGGCGGTGTCCTCGGGCCTAACCGCCTGCCAGCGGCTGGAAAACAGCCCCGGTCGGCCGCGGCCGAAATCATCACCCCGCCGCAGCGCCTGCTCCCAGGTCACGACCCAGCCCTCCCCCTCCGGCGCATCGCCCTCGACGAGGATCACCCGCTGCAATCCCGGCAGTTCGCCCCGCAGCGCAATGACCTGGTCGAGCAGTTTCCGATGCTCGACGATCAGAACCTTCGACTCAGAGTGATTCAACAAGTACTTGACCTGTTCCGCGGAATCGGACTG
Source organism: Candidatus Dormiibacterota bacterium (assembly GCA_035544955.1). Taxonomy (NCBI): domain Bacteria; kingdom Bacillati; phylum Candidatus Dormiibacterota; species Candidatus Dormiibacterota bacterium. The sequence continues at coordinate 61,419 of DASZZN010000009.1, read as the reverse complement.
GTAGATGGCGACGGTCACCAGCCCGGCGTGCGCGATCCCGATGTCGGCGATCTGCCATTCCGGCCGGTTCGAGGACCACAGCGCCACCCGGTCCTGGGGATTCAGCCCCTCGGCGAGCAGGGCATTGGACATCCGGTTCACGGCCCGGCGGTAGTCGGTCCAACTGATCGGCGTCCAACGCTGCCCCGTCTTGAAGTGGAGGGCGGGCGCGTCGCCCCGACGCTGCGCGGTGCGCTGGAACAGTGCCGGCACGGTTTCGGGCAGCTCGCCAGGCGTCGCGGCAGGCTCCGGCGCACGAACGGCCGCGCTCATGCCGCCACTATAAGAGAACTCCGCCGGCTTGCCATAAGCCTTTGGCGAGTTGTTACGTATTCTTATGGGATAGAGATGGTTGTGGGCACCTGCGAGCTCATTTTCCAGTTGCCGGAAAATCACAGCCTCAAGGGAAAACGCCAGGTGAGCCGTTCGTTGGTGCAACAAATCCGCGGCCGGTTCAACGTGTCCGTGGCCGAGGTGGCCGACCTGGACAGCTGGCAAACTCTGTCGATCGGGGTCAGCTGTGTCAGCAACGACAGCCGGCATGCCGACGAGGTGCTGAGTAAGATCGTCGACTTCGTCGCAGATCACAACGGCGGGGCCCTCCTGCACCAGCACCACATCGAGATCCTCAGGACATGAGTCCCGCCACCAGGGCCGACGACCTCGGCACGGTAGAGGAAGGCCCACTCTCCGCCATCCTCGCCGCATTGGCGCGGGACGATCCGGGCGGCGTCGTGACCGCCCTCGACGGCCAGCTCCACCATGGGCGCCCTGGAAGCCCGGCTGCCCTCCGCCAGCAGGTCGGAGAACGGCTCGCCACGGCCCTCGCCGCACAGACTGGGCGGGTCACCCGCTGGATCGACGCGCTCGCCACCTCGCCATCGCCGACCGGCCGCCAGGTCGCCTGCTTGCTGCTCGCGGGCCGCTATCCCGAGGACCCCGCCGGCGTCCTGCGAACCGCCGAGGCCCTCGCCGACGACCCACATTGGGAGGTGCGCGAAGCGGCCGGCGGGCTGCTCGGAACCCTGCTCGACCGCGACTTCGCCAAGATCCGCGGACGCCTGGAAGTTCTTCGCTCATCCCGCTCCGAGAATCTCCGGCGGTCGGTCGTGCTGGCGGTGAAGTACGCGGCCCGTCGCGACAAGCCCGAGCGCGTTCCGCAATTGCTGTCGCTGCTGCAGCCGCTCATGCGCGATGAGGAGCCCTACGTCCGCCGCAACCTCGGCCCTTCGGCGATCGGCGACGGCCTGCTGCGGGTTGATCCGGAGGAGACCCTGAAGTGCCTGCGGGAATGGTCGAAGGACCGCGACCACATCGTCCGATGGAATGTCGCGATGGCCTTCTCCAGCGCCATCGGCTCCTTCCACTGGCCGGCGGCCAAGTCGATCCTCGAGCGGCTGGCGAAGGGGCCGGAACCGCTCGTGCGGAATGCGGTCGCCAAAGCGATGCGCCGCAGCCGTCAGCGCTACACCGAAGAGGTCGAAGAGACACGGCTTCGCTGGCTCAAGGATCGCGACCGCACTGCCACGGCTGAGCTGGTTGGTCCGCTGAAGAAGCGCTAGTTGATCGACGCCTTTCAGGCAACGCTGCCATGGCCGCTCGATCCATTTCAAATGGAGGCCATCGAAAAGCTTGACGCACACCAGGGTGTCCTGGTCTCGGCACCGACCAGCTCGGGCAAGACCGTCATCGCGGATTACGCCGTCTTCCGTGGGCTTGAAACCAACGCGCGCACGATTTACACGACGCCGCTCAAGGCGCTGTCGAACCAGAAATACCACGACTACCGGCGGCTCCATGGCGATGGGTATGTCGGACTCGTCACCGGCGAGAACACCATCAACCCGGGTGCACCAGTGGTCGTGATGACGACGGAGATCCTGCGCAACCTCATCTATGAGGACCCGCAGCGGCTGGAGCGCGTTCGCTACGTCATCCTCGACGAAGTCCATTACATCGATGACTTCCCGCGCGGGGCGGTATGGGAAGAGATCATCATCCAGGCGCCACCGCACATCAAGTTCATCGGACTCTCCGCGACGATCAGCAACTTCCAGGAAGTCGCGCAGTGGATGAGCCTGCAACGTGGGGACGTCGCGACCGTGAGCGTCACCAAACGTCCGGTCGAGCTTCGACTGTGGCTGGCGATGCGCAACGAGTTTTATCCCTTGCTCGACGAGCAGGGCGGCATCCCGCGCGAGACGCGCCAGCGGGCGCAGGCGGAGGCGGCGTCCGATTTCCGGCTGTCGCAGCTGCGACGGCCGCCGGAAAATGACCTGCTCCCCGTGGTCGATCGTCTTCGGCGCCGAGAATTCCTGCCGGCGATCTACTTCATCTTCTCGCGGCGCGGATGCCGCGAGGCGCTGGCGCGCTGCGCGGTGCACGGCTTCGACCTGACCAGTGATGCCGAGAAAGCCCAAATCGACGCGACGATGCAAAATCGCCTGGACCAGATCGAAGACGCCGATGAGGCCGAGGTGTACCGCAACCTCCTCGATGGGGACATGCTGCGGCGGGGGCTGGCGATGCACCATGCGGGTCTCCTCCCCTACCTCAAGGAACTCGTCGAAGACCTCTTCCAGCGCGGCCTGATCAAGGTCGTCTTCGCCACGGAGACCCTGTCTTTGGGCATCCACATGCCGGCGCGGGCCTGCGTGGTCTCGTCATTTACCAAGTTCGACGGCCGCGACTTCGCGCCGCTCACCTCAGGCGAGCTGACCCAGCTCATGGGCCGGGCCGGTCGACGAGGGATCGACCCCATCGGGCACGGCGTGATCCTCAAAGAGCCCGACATCGACATCGGCGTGGTGTACGAGGCGGCCACCGGCGAAGAAATGACGGTGGAAAGTAAGTTCGCCCCGACCTACAACATGGCGCTGAACCTGCTGCGCTACCACCCGCCGGAAGAGGTCGACCTCCTCATGGAACGCTCCTTCGGCCAGTACCAGAAGACGGTGGCCCGCCGATCGCTCGATGACCGCTTGGCGAACCTCCGGCAGCGCCTGGCCGATGTCCTCGCCAGTCGCTTCAACGCGCAGGGCGAGCCGTGTTGCACCGAGCCGACCTTCAGTGCCTTCGTCCGCGCCGAGGAGGAGATCGCCTCACTGCGGGTTCGGATGCGACGGCTGCGCAGCGAGCACTGGCATCGGGGCCGGCGGCGCCGCGGCGGCTCGACGCGGGAGGTTGGCGGCCGCACGCTCGCGCAGCTCAAGGAGGAGCTGCAGACGTGGCAGCACAAACTCAGCGAGCTTCCCTGCCGCAAGTGCCCGTTTGTCGCCGAGCATCGGGCCCACCATGCCGAGGTCCGCGAGCTGCAGGCACGGATCCGCGCGTCCGAGCAGGACGCGGAACGAAGCCAGGGAGAATACCGGCGGCGGATGCACGCGCTGCGCGGCGTTCTGGGCGAGATCGGCTTCCTGGACGGGGCTGTCCCAACCGAGAAAGGCCTGCTCGCGTCTCGGATCTACGGGGAGAACAGCTTGATCATCACGCAGTCCATCGCCGACGGCTGGCTGGAGGAGTTGACGCCAGCGGAGCTGGCCGCCTCGCTGGTGATGGTCACGGCCGAGGACCGCAATCGCGACCGCCCGCGGCCGCGGCGGCGCCTTCCGACGAGCGGGGTGGCTCTCGCCCAGAAGCGGCTCCGCATCATCTATTACCGGTTTTCTGCGCGCGAGAAGGAACGGGGTGAAGAGAACCTGCGACCGATCTCAACGGACTACGTCAACTTCACCTACGACTGGTGCAGCGGCCGCCCGCTGACCGAGATGCAAGCGCCGACCGACGTCGAGCTGGGTGACGCCGTCAAAGCGCTGAAGGGCCTCTACAGCGCGCTGCGCCAGATCGAATGGGCCGTGACCGATCGGCCCACGCTTCGCAAGCTCGTGCTCAAGGCGCGCGAGAGCCTCGAGCGCGACCTGATCACCCGCGTCTAACGGGCGTCAGTCGCGCCCCTCTTCCTGGGCGAGTTTCTCGGAGATGCGGTAGACCTGCTCCGGCAGGTCCGCGATGTCGTAGAAGCGCAACGGTTTCTTGAGTCGCTTCGCAATCCCCAGCTGCACTTTCACACCCAGGCTCATCGTCCCGAAGACCCAGACCTCGTCGCAGCGCGCCAGCAGATTGTTGATCGCCTCGCGCACGAGCTGCTTGGGCACCGTGTGCAGCAGGTAGTAATCGAAGAGCATGAAGGGGTTGATGGGCACGTACCCTTCGTCGAGGACCAGCTTCGAGACGTGCATCCGCCAGTAGAAGTTGCGGTTCGACATGGCGATATAGACCAGCTTCTTGGGGTGACGGATCGTCTGCTCCAGCTGCTCCAGCGGGCTCGCTTCGGCGACGGGACTGAAGATGGACGCGAGGATGGCCTCGGCCGACTTGCCGACGGCGGGGGCTTCGTCCGGTTCCGTGCGGGGGACGGGCGGCGCCTTTTCTGGCTCGACGGCGTCGCGCTCCCGATCTCGCGGCATTGTTGTCGGAAGTTTAGGCGCCCACCAATTGACCGTCAAGCAACGTCCGAACAATCGGACTGAGCCGCCACAGTGCGCGGTCAAGCAGTACCCGGTTTTCGGGCGCATTGAGCCACCGACTCGCACCCGACGGATGCGGCAACGGCACCAGCAGCGGCCGGGCGCGGCCGCGACCTGAGACCTCGCGGCCGGAGAGGTCGAAGACCCGGCCGACCAGCGCGTCGAGCGGGCGACCAGGCAGGAAACGCTCATGGGACAGCCCGCCGACCAGGATCACCAGCTCGGGCTTGATGAGAGCCAGCTGCCGATCAAGGTGGGAACGGCAGAGGTCAACCTCAGCCCGGCTGGGGCGTCGGTCTCCTCCGCCGGTACCTTTGCCGGGAAAACACATGGTGACGGAGGTCAGGTAGATCTGCCGCCGTGCCTGCGTCTCCGAGGCAAAACCCGCACGGATCAACCATCCCATCAGCACCTGCCTCGACCGTCCCTGGAAGGGCAGCCGGCGGACGGCCTCGACCGCGCCGGGCGCCTGGCCGATGAGCATGATGCGGTTGTCCGCACGGCCGCTCAAGACCGGGGCCGCCTGTGGCAGGTAACCCGCCTCGACGCATCGGGAGCAGGAGAGGATCTCGAGGTGAAGTCGGGCAAGGCTCGCCGTCACCGATCGATTGTCTCCCAGAGTGGCAAGGAGCCTCTGCTCAGCCGCGTTTGAATAGGCGTGCGACGAACCTTCCTCGTGTTGTTTGTCGCCGTGGCGATATCGGGTTGCGGAGGGACCACGGGAGCGGCTCCCGCCAGTACCCCGAAGAGTTACAGCGCCGTCGTGCTGGCGGACCACCCGGCGGCCTACTGGCGGATGGACGACACCACGGGAACGACGATGGCCGACGCCACCAAGAATGGCAACAACGGCCACTATGACGGCATCGTCTTGCCCGGCCAGCCAGGCCCCTTCACCTCTGACGGCAGCACAGCGGTCGGTTTCGATGGGGCGACCGGTGGAGCCATCGTGCCCAGCTCGACCACTCTCCAGATGAACTGGGTCACGATCGAGCTCTGGATCAACAAACGGGCCCACTCGGACTACGGGTTTTATGTCGTCAAGAACGTGGTGGGCGGAGGCGGCGCGAGCACCGGGTGGTTCGAGTTGCTGAACAATCACAACAACGGCCGGCTGGAGTTTCGCGTCACCGGCGACGTTGACCCAGTGCTTGTCTCGACAGCGACGCTGGACTTGAACCGGTGGTACTACGTGGTTGCGACCTACGACGGGGTCGTCGCCAAGCTCTATATCGACGGCAAACTGGACAGTACGCTGGCGGCCGTGGTCTCCCCGGCGCAGAATAGCGATCCGCTTTACATTGGCCGGCGAGCGGATGGCTTCTTCACGAACGCCCAGCTCGCTGAGGTCGCGATCTACCCGACCGCGCTCTCGGCGGACCGGATCGCGGCGCACTGGCAGGCCGCTTCCGCAACGCACTAGCGAGCTCCTCGCGCCTGAATTGTGCCCTGGGTCGAGATCGGTCGTCACCGGCGCGTGCTTGCAAGGGCCCCCCGCCGACCTCCGTTTGAACAGGTGTGAGGAGGGAGCTTCTTCTTTTCGCCGTTGCCTTCGTAATGTTGGGCTGCGGGAGCGCGACGCCCGCGTCCGCCACGACTGCCAGGACCTATAGCGCTACGGTTCTCGCGGACCACCCCGTGGCCTACTGGCGAATGGATGAGACAACCGGCACCACCATGGCCGACGCCACCGGCAATGCCAACAATGGTCACTACGCGGGTATCTATACGCTCGGGCAGCCGGGCGCCATTGGTGGCGGCAGTGCCGCGGTCGCCTTTGATGGGCAGAGTGGCGCGGCCAGCGTGCTGAGCTCAACCAGCCTGCAGGTGAACACGGTGACGATCGAGGCCTGGATCAACAAGCGGGCCGACACCGAGTACGGGGTCTACGTCGCCAAGAACGTCGAACCGGGGGGCGGTGCCGGCAGCAGCTGGTTCCAGTTGCTGAACAGCCATCACAACGGCAAGTTGGAATTTCGAGTGACCTCCGACGGTTCGCCGGCCGTCGTCTCCAACTCAACGCTGGCGCTCAACACCTGGTACTACGTGGTCGCGACCTACGACGGCTCCACGGCCAAGCTCTACGTCAACGGCAAGCCCGACGGCACGCTCAAGGTCACCGCCGTCCCCAAGCAGACGGCCGACCCGCTATTTCTCGGCCGCCGAATGGACGGGCTCTTCAACGATGCAGCCCTGGCGGACGTCGCGATCTACGCAACCGCGCTATCGGCAGACCGCATCGCCGCCCACTGGCAGGCGGCGTCCGGAACGCACTAGAGGCGAGCCCCGTCGATCGCGTGCACGCAGGCCCTTTTTGGCCGATACTTTGCCCAACCCTGTGGCGTTAAGGTATTCGTGGCGACGCTGATATCGACGAACTCGCGCGTCGCTCTCACGGGTATTGCCGCCTATCTGCCGCCGCAGCAGCGCTCCAGCGCCGAGGTCGAGTCCCTCATCGCGGCGTCGAGCCCGCAGGTTCGTGTGCCACGCGGAATCGTCGAGCTGATGACGGGCATTCGCTGCCGTAGGGTCGCGGCCGATGGTGTCAACGCCTCCGACCTGGCCGCGGCCGCCGGGCGCCGGGTCCTCGACAAAACTGGCATCGATCCGGCGGACGTCGATCTGCTGATCTACGCCTCGGTCAGCCAGGACCTGGTGGAACCGGCGACCGCCAACATCGTCCAAGAAAAGCTTGGAACTCACAGCCCGGTTTTCGACCTGAAGAACGCCTGCAACAGCTTCCTCAATGCGCTCCAGGTCGCGGAGGCGCTGATCCAAAACGGCACCTATCGGACAATCCTCGTCACGGTCGGAGAGCTGCCGTCGCGTTGCATCAAGTGGTCGGTCCGCGACCGCAGGGACTTGCGCCTCAGCTTTCCCGGCTACACCCTTGGCGATGCCGGAGCCGCGGCCGTGCTGCAACTCTCTGAGAGCGGACGGGGCATCTACTACCGGTCCTTCCAGACCGCCAGCCGCTTCTGGGACCTGGGCGTGATTCCGGGCGGCGGATCGATGCACCCCCGCGGCGATGAATGGACCTACATCCAGGGCGATGGCAGCCAACTCAAGGACGCATTCTTCGAGGTGGGCCCGGGCATTCTCCAGGACGCGCTGGCGGCGACAGGCACGGCCTGCGCGGATTATCAGCGGGTTCTGGTGCATCAGGTCTCGATGCCGTTCATCCGAACGTTCCTCGAGATGAGCGGTGTCCCGCAGGAAAAAATCGTCCTCACCCTGCCGGAGCTCGGCAACATGGGCGCCGCCTCGCTGCCCGTCGCCTTCGCGATCGCCGAAGAGCGCGGCGAGATTCACCGGGGCGACCGGTTGATGTGGATCGGGCTGGCGGGCGGCATCAGCATGGGCGTGATGCTGATGGAGTACTGAGGGCCGATGCCCTATCGCACGTCGATCTCCTGGGGACGGTAGCGATGCTCCCAGTACCACAGCAACGTATTGATGAAGCCGTAGCGGCGCGCCCGGCGAGTCGAGTTGTAGACCACGACGTTGCGCTTTCTCCGCGTACGCCGCGTCAGCATTCTGATGCGGTCGCCGAGGACACGGTCCTCGTGCACGTCCTCGATGCGGGACCGCGGAAATCCGCCCGCCCGTTCGTACATCGATGCGGTAATGGCGAGGTTGTTCCCGGCCACCATGATGTAGGCGTACCGGAACTGGCCGGGCCGGCCCCGACGGTAGATCTTTCCCCAATTCGATGCCACGAAGATCAGCACGGGGATCGCAATCCGGTCACCCCAACTCAGCGGGAAGTCATCCGCCCGTGGCTTGATCGTGCCGATCACGAACTCGAGTTCTTCCCCGAAGGCTCGCTTGATGCTCGCGACCCAGTCGCGCCGCGGGAGACAATCGGCATCCGTGCGCGCAATGTAGCGCGCTCCGTGCGCGATCGCGTAGCGAAAGCCGGTGTCGGCGGCGGCCCCGGTCCCCTTTTCCAGTTCAGCGATGACCTCGATCGTCATCTCGGGGTGTCGGCCGCGGAAGGCCTCGATCTCGGCGCGACCGGCATCCGTGCTGCCGTTGTCGACAAGCAGCAGGCTAAAGGCCCGATCGGTCTGCGCCGCCAGCGCCTCGAGCGTGGCAGTGATCCACCCGGCTTCGTTGAAGAAAGGCACGACCACCCAGAAGTCAGGGGCGGTCATCACGCACCCGGATTTGGAGCGACATGATAAGACCCGCGGCGGCCAGGACCGCGCACAGCGCGCCGTACCCCGCGGTCGACGCCAGCGCGAGGGCCGCGTACCCCGCCAGCGGTCCCAGCATCTGGCCGGCGCTCGCGATCGATTGGTTGACGCCCATGATCGCGCCTTCGTCCAGCGTCCGATTGGCGCGGCCGAGGAGCGCGGTCAGCGATGGGTTGAGGAGAACGATGCCCCACATGATGATGGTGCCGGCAAGCAGCACTAGCGGAAACGTTCGCACCATGGCGATCGTCACGGCCCCCGGGACGACCAGGGCAAATCCCGCGATTGCCGCGCCTCGGTCACCCAGCCGGCGCACGAGCGGCGCCAGCGCCAGGACCTGGAACGCCGCGGCGAAGCCAAACAAGACGGTGAGGGTGAGCGCGGCCTGCGATGCGTCGAAATGGAGCAGCCGAAAAAGGAACAGCGGGAAGGCGAGGAGGAATGCGCTCTGCACGATGGTCGACAGCAGGCCCGCGAAGACGACCCGCCGCGTTACCGCGTTCGACGGCCGCGTGACCAGCTCGATAAAGCGGGCACCCGCCAACCGGATTCCCCATCCCGCTCGGGCAGGGACAACGTTGGCCGCTGGAAAGGCGAACAGCGTGACGGCCATGTTGATCACGGTCAATGCGATCGCCACCGCCGCCACCAGGGCGAGGCCGTACCGAGCCAGCAACGAGCTGACGATCAGCCCCAGCAGGATGCCGATGCCGGTCGCCGTCGAGAGGTTGGCGAAGCGCCGACCCCACTCGGAGCGGGGATAGTGATCGAGCACCGCGGCCCAGATGATCGCGATGTTGCCGGCCGTCAGTCCGTCGATCAACCGCGAGAGGTAGAACCAGCCGGCCGAGTTGGCGAGCGCCAGGACGATGAATCCGACAATACTGCCCGCCTGGCTGACCAGCAGCAAGGGCCGGCGGCCGTACCGATCGCTCAACGATCCGAGCACGGGAGCGGCCAGCAGCTGGCAGAACGAATAGGTGGCGAAGACCCCACCGATGACCAACGCGCCGAGATGCATACGCTGGGCGGCGAACGGCAGCACCGGCAGCACGATCGCATAGCCGAAGGTGTCGGTGAACGTGAGCAGCCCGAGCAGCATGATCAGGCGCGTTCCGGGCTCTCGGGGGTGGATAGCCGATTATCCACGCGGACTGCGTCGCGTGACAAGCGCCGGGTTCAGCGCGCGGCCGCGTGGCACGAACTGCGCATCTACGCCGCGAGCCACCCGCTGGCACTGGTCTTCTCCGAACTCGTGAGGCGCCTGGGACCGGTCGTGAGGCTGCCGGTGATGGGCAGCATCGTCAATGATCCGGAACTGGCTCGCGAGATCCTCGAGGACGAGCGGCACTTCAGCAAGACGGGCCCCGGCAGCATGGGGGTCGTGATCACGCAGGTCATGGGTCCTTTCGCGCTCTTCAACATGCACGGCGGGCCGCATCACGAATTGCGAGCCCAGCTCACCGACCTCTTTTCGCGGACCTACCTCGATCGGCTCGATGCCGCTGTCCTCGAGCCCGCGGTGGATGCCCTGCGCCTCGAGCTGGCTGCCGGTGAGCGCGTGGACCTGGTGCGGTTCGTTCACGTCCTGACCGGAAGCCTGATGTGCCACATGTTGGGGATCGATGCGGCGGACGAACGAATCGCCCTCGACATGTGGCAACTCGGCGAGGAACTGGTCTCCGTGCTGCGGCTGTCGACCCGGCGGTTGAGCGAGCGGCAGGTCCGCGAGCGACAGCTGGTGCTCGAGCGGTTAGCCGTCTACATGCGAACGGCGTACGACGCCGGCCCCAGGTCGGATTCCCTCATCCAGCGGCTTCGCATGCTGGGATTGCCGTTTGAACAGGTCAAAGGGGTCACGGCGTCACTGTTCCTGGCGGGAACCCAGACGATCTCGACCGCCCTGCCGCGGCTGGTCGCCCTGCTGATCGACAGTGGCGAACTGGGGCGCCTTCGCGAAGATCGCGCGCTGCTGATACCGGCTATCGATGAAGGCCTTCGACTGACGGTCCCAACGCCCATCATGCTTCGCAGCGTCGAGCGCGACACGATCGTTCGCGGCCATCGCTTCCGGCACGGCGGCCGGGTGATGATTCACACCTACAACCTTATGAAGCATCCCGCCTGGTTTCCCCGGCCGCGAAGCTTCGACGTCGACCGTCGCGTCGACCGGCGCGTTCGCAACCTCTGGTTTGGCGCCGGCGCGCATTTCTGTATCGGGTATACGCTGGCACAGCGCGAGCTCCGCGCCGTACTCACTGGTCTGCTCGGGCTTCCCCAGCCTGTCCGGGTTGTGCGTCGGCGCTACGCCCGACGCGTCTTCATCCCGGCGTATTCCCTGTTGGAAATCGAGCTCGTGCGATGACCGCCCTCGACGTGCTCAATGAGCTCGAGCGACAATCGATCGAGCGCCCGGACGCGCTCGCGCTGCGCGAGACAAGCGGACGGCGACTCACGTTTTCGGAGCTCCATCGGCGAATCGGAAGGGTTGCCAGCGGGTTGCTGGCCGAGGGCATGCGTCCGGGCGACCGCGTGCTGTTCACGGTGCCCCCTGGCATCGACTCGATTGTCCTCATCCTGGCGATCGTGCGCGCCGGTGGCGTCGTCATCGCCGCCAACCCGCTGATGGGCCCCGAGGTCTTTGCCAGCCGCATCCGCTTGATGGAGCCGAGCTGGGTGATGGCCACCTCCCTCGTGTACCTGCTCGGCCGGCACCGCGGCCCTTTGTTACTCCGCCGCCTCCCCGTGCTGCCCGACCTCGGCGCCGTTCCCGCGAGGCGCTTCGTGCGGGTTGGGCCGCCCATGTGGGGCCGGCCGCACATGATCGGTATCCGCTCGCTGGTCCGCGCGGGCCGATCCATCGATCCTGTCGTCCCACGAGAAGCTCATGACCCGGTGGTCATCGTCTTCACCTCGGGGACAACCGCGGCGCCACGGGCTGTCGTGCACACCAACGCCTCGATTGGGGCGGCGCTCGAGATCATGTCACGAGAGGCGCGCTTTGCGTCAGGCGACGTCCTCTACAGCGACCAGCTACACCTCATACTGCCGGCCCTGCTCGCCGGCGTACCCACCGTTATTCCGCGCGGCCGATTTCGTGCCCCTCGCCTGCTCGATCACCTCCGTCGCTATCGCGTCACCCATACCTTCGGGGTTCCGAGTGAGTACCAGGAGCTGGTCGAGTACGCCGTGTCTCACCGGCTTAGACTCCCCGATTCACTGCGCAAGGTGTTATTGGGCTCCGCGGCCGTACCCACCACGTTCCTCCGCCGTCTCGTCCCGGTGCTCCCGCTGAGCACGAAGGTGACATGCGTCTACGGCATGACAGAGGTGATCCCCGTCTGCCTCGTCGATCTCGACGCGAAACTCGCTTTCCACGCCGATGGAGACCTGGTCGGTGCACCGGTCGCAGGCGTCCACGTCAGGACCGCGGCCGACGGTGAGCTGATTGTCCGTGGACCTAACGTGTGCGCCGGCTACTGGGGTGATGAGCCGATCACCGAGGTCCGGACGGGCGATTTTGGCTCGCTGGACGCGAGCAGCCGGGTCATCCTGCTCGGGCGAAAGAAGGCCATGATCATCCGAGGCCAGGAGAACATCTATCCAGAGCTCTTCGAGTCGACGATCGCGGGGATTGCCGGTGTCCGTCGCTGCTGCCTCGTCGGGCTATATCAGGATCAACGGGCCGATGAAGAGGTCGTCCTCTGCATCGAGCCCGATCCGGGAGTCGATGAGTCGGCGCTGACCGCCCGCGTTAGGCTTGAGCTTCGCCAGGGACCGCATCGAATCGATGCGGCCGCCCTGCCCGACCGCATCATTGTGATGCCGATCCCTCTCTCGGTCCGGTCGAGAAAGGTTGACCGCACGGCGGTCCTCGCCGCCCTGGGCCGCCTACCCTTCTTCGTTGGCAGCACGCCGCCTTGCTGATCGCTGTTACCGGCGCCACCGGGTTTGTGGGCGGCCGGGTCGTGGAGTCCCTTGCCAGAGGTGGTCACCACGTGCTGGCCTTCGGCCGCAGGCCACGCGAGGCATTTCGCCATGGCGAGCTGGCCGAGTACACCCAGTGGAACATCGCGGAGGGCCCCAGGCCGGCGCTAGCGTTGCGGCCGATCGATGCCGTCGTGCATTGTGCCGGCACGGTGACCGATTGGGGGCCAACGACCGAGTTCGACGCGGTCAACGCCCGAGGAACCGAGGCGGTGCTCGCGAGCTTCACTGCTGAGGCGCGTTTCGTGCACCTCAGCACCTCGAGCGTGTACGACCACAGACGTCCAGCCGAGCCAATCGATGAGACCGCGGCCTACGCCCGCCGACCACTCAACGCGTATGTGCGGACGAAGGTTGCGGCGGAGCACGCTGTGCTGCGCAGTGGACGCCAGGCGATCATTCTTCGACCGCATGCCATCTATGGCCCGGGCGAGACCAAGCTGTTACCCCGGCTGCTGGCTGCGCGACGCTTCGGCCACCTCCTCGCGGTCGGTGACGGTCGCAACCGTATGTCGCTCACGCATATCGACAACCTGGTCCATGCGATCGAGCTCGCGCTCTTGCCGCGATCGCCTGCGGGAGTCTACAACGTCGCGGATTCGGAAGCGGAACCGCTTGGCGTGCTGCTCAGCTCGCTGCTGGTCGCCTTCGGGCTTCCGCCCGACATCTTTTATCTGCCACGACGTGCGGCATGGCCCATCGCGTCGGCCATGGAGTCAGTCTTTCTAACGGTTCGGGCGAGTCGCCCTCCGCTCCTCACCCGCTACGTTGTCTCGCAACTCGCCTCCGATTGCGTGCTCGATACCCGCCGGGCCCGCACGATGCTCGGCTACCAGCCGCAGCGCGGTTACCGTGATGCGTTCCGCGAGGTGGCGGTGGCCGCCCAGGCCGCCCCAGGTCCTTAGCCGAACGTTCTCGGCGGCGGGAATTTGGCCGGCAGGTCCGCGGCCTCGACCTGGAAAAGAGCCTCGGGCGCCGGCAACCCATGAAACTGATGCAGACCGAGGTCCCTGAAGCCAACCCCCACCGGCTCAGACCCCGCAACCGCCTCCCGAACCGCGCCTGACAGAAGGATCTGGCCGCCATGGCTTGCAAAGCAGATTCGGGACGCGGTGTGGACGGCCAGGCCGATGTAGCCCGTATCGGTCAGGGTTGGCCGACCGGTGTGCAGGCCGATGCGAATTTGTACCGGAAGACCATCCGGCCAGGCGCGAGCGCGAACCTTGCGCTGGATCGTGAGGGCCGCCTCGAGGCCAGAGGCGGCCCGCTCAAAAACGGCGAACATTTCATCAGCGCGGGTCTCGACCTCGCGGCCACCGCTCTCGCGGATCGCCGCGCGCAGGAGGCGTCGCACATCGGCGAGGAACCGGTCATACCGGTCGCCAAGACGTCGGACGAGACCGCTCGAGTCCTCGATGTCGGTGAAAAGAAAGGTCACGACGCCGGTCGGCAGCGTGCGCACCTCCGTGGCGCGAGCCTGGATTTCGCTGTTCATCCATTGGTTTTCGATGGCCAGCGTTACGGCGGCTGTGACGGTTCGGGCCAGGTCCGGATCGCTGAGCACCGAGCGCGCGTGGACCAGGGCGGTCATGGGCTTGCCCTGACGCTGGAGTAGGGTCACGGCGCGATCAGCCCCCTCGCCCGGAAGCGCTACAGCCTGACCTTCACCATCGAGGTAGGCGGCGACCGAATCGGACCAGTAGAGCACCGAAAGCGTCGGATCGCCTAGCACGGTGCGCAGCCGCGCTTCCAGCTGCTCCGCCGTCCCAAGGCCGCCGAGCTCGATGACGGCCTTCCCCGCCGCCGCCTGCAGGCTCTGCGCACGCAACTGGCCGGTCATGAAGCCGACCGGCACGATGCCGTACTTCTTGGCGGCTTTCAGCAGCCTCGTTCGCGCCCGATCTCTCGCCGTTTCGTCCTCGAAGCGGACCTGGTTGAAGCGCGCGAGCGCGTTGCGGACGTGGGCCTCGTCGTTGATGGGCAGACGCCGGATCCCGCGGGAATCGATATAAGCGAAGGCGCTGTCTGGTAACTGGGCACGTGCCTTTTCGCGGAGTTGAGGCATGTCCTGATTATCGCCAGCAGCCCACCGGCCAGACTACGCCGAATTGCGGGGTGCTTAGTTGTTCGGCCAGAAGGCGCCGAATAGCCACCCGGTGATCCCCAGGTCTGACTCGGCACGCGTGTCCGTGTGGACGAGCAGCGTCTTCCCCGTCCAGTTGTAGATGCCCATGCAGTTATCGCACGGCGCCTCTTCGTGGGCGAGGAGTGTCGTCGGAGCGACGAAGACCGGCGAGTCTCGCCACGGTGCATAGGCCGTCGTGGCGCCGGAGCTCATCAGGCGTGTCTCAACGTGAGGCGCGGTATTCGTTCCGAGCGCATACGCGACCAACCGGTCATCAGTCGTCAGCGACGGGGTACTCCAACTGAGGCCCGGGATGAAGCTGGAGATGCCAGAGGACGCGTCCCACTGGTAGACGCCGCTGTTGTTGCGGAAGTAGAAGCGGTCGCCGGTGTGGGCCCACACCGCCCCGGTGCGCAGGCCGCCGGCACCGCCTGACGGCGCCGCGTACACCATGGTGCCGTCCGATGTCCGAAAGAGCTGTAAACGATAGACGAACGTGTCGACCACGAGAACGTATTGGCCGTCGGGGGAGAACGCGACGAGGAGCATATCGTCTCGTGACCCGCCTCTTCCCGCGACTTGCGCCGGCGTGCTGAAGGCGACTGGGGCCGCGCCTCCTCGTTTCAACCAGAAGTGATGGACCCCTCCGGAATCGGTGAAGTAGGCAACCATCGAGCCATCAGCGCTCCAGCCGGCGGCCAATGCCACGCCCCGGCTGCTGGCGAGCTCCGCGGTCTGGCCGGTTGTCAGGTTGAGAGTCGTCACAACCGACGTGAACTGGTCGGTGGGCGATGACGGTCCGCCGCCCTTGAGAGCAACGTAGCCGATCAGGTCCCTGCCGAGAAAGCGCTGATCAGAGGAGCCAACGAGCGCCTGGAGACTCCTGGGACGCGCGGTATCTCGAGCATCGCACAGGACCACATCGCGCCGATCCGGCTGGTTTTGATCGGAGGCGTACAGCAGCGCCCGTTCCAGGCCGAGAGATCTCAGGTCCCGACAGGTGACCCCGCTCGCCACCGGAAAGCCGAACAGCGGGGTGGGTGACGGCGAGGCGGCGTGCGAAGGGCCCGTGCTCGCGGTCGGACTAGACGTCAGGGAGGGCTGGCCGCACCCGACCAGGAGGATCACGAGGAGTGCGATTCCCACGCTGCGTGCCCGGTTGCGCACGATGGCCAACGATAAGGCAAAACGTTCGCCCGTGACGAGCCAGTCGCGGCGCGGCCACAACTCTGTGGAAGATGGCCGCCAGCAACAGGAGGCATCAAGCCCTGCGGTTACTCGCGGTGGAGGCTATTGAATGAACCTTGAGAACCTGGTCGTGCTCGTCCTTATCGCTGCGGTCTGCGGTTTCGTCGCCGAGCGGATGACCCAGGGTCGACTGCCGTACGGTCTGGTAGGAGCGATCTTTGGGGCCCTGATCGGCTCCTGGCTCCTCGTCGAAATGTTCCGCTGGAAGATCCCGGGCGACATGACCGCCGGCGGCGTGCCCGTCCTCACGGCCATCCTGGGCGCGGCCGCCATCATCTTCGTCTTATCGGTCGTCTCACGCTCGAAGACGCAGTCCGACCGCAAGCGCTCCTAAAGCGACAATCGCTCGGCTCCTATCTGGCATCAGGGGTAGGCAACCACGGTCACCGGGACGTCCGGATTGGCGATTGTCGACGATCCGCCCGCGTCGTTCACAACGTGCAAAATGCCGCCTTTCCCGTGCGTGGCATCGAGGAAGATGGTGAGCAGGTCGTGGAGGCTGGACGGCGGGAGGGTCGTCGGAACCTCGAACGCGTGCGCGGCGTAGATGTTGACACCCTGGTTGAAGAAGCTGTAGCTGCCCATCCCGTAACCGGCGAAGCGATCCACCTCGCCGGCAACTTTGAACGCCGCCCAGCCGTCGACAGCGGGCGCCTCCATCCACGCCGCCTGGCTCGGCGGATCGTACGGCATCTCGTTCTGGAAGAAGACGTCGGTGCCGCCATTCCCGTTCCAGATCACCTCGGTCTTCTGGTAGTGCTCGACGAATAGGCCGTAGGCGATCACGTTGTCACCGTTGACGACGACACCAGTATCGGCCGTGTTGCTGGTCCAGCCGACGCCGCTGCCGTGGTCGGCGCGCCAGGCCCAGATGTTGTCGAGGATGGTGTTGTCGCTGTTGACCACCAGGCTGGTCGTCGCTCTGCCGGGTGTGGCACCGCCAATGCGGAAGAAGATGTCGTGCAGCGAGGTCGGGCCAGCAAATCTTCCACCATTCTCGTTGCCCGACTGGGCCGATCGCGAGGCGTTATCCTCGCCCGGGTTGTCGTCTTGAGTCCCCACCTGCAGCAGCACCGGAGAGTTCTCCGGCCCGGCGTCGAAGATCAGCCCGGAAAGGACAACGCCGTTGACGACCTTCACGGAAACGGTCCCGTCCTCCGGAATCAATGTGGGGAAGCCAAGACCCAGGACGACGGTGCCCTCGCGCCCGACCTGGATGCTTCGGTCCAGGTGATAGATCCCTGGGGTAAGAAGCAGGCTCTTGCCTCTCGCCAGTTGCCGGTTGATCGTGCGGGCCGAGTCACTCGGGAGGGCAACGAAAAAGCGCTCCAGCGGGATGGACGAACCGGCGGCAGGGCCACTGCCCCAGGTCGTGCCCACCGAGTTGCGCCGCACCGCCGGCACGAACACGTTGTAGTTGCCGCGCGAGTCCACGTAGAGGACGGGGGCCTCGCGGGTCACCGGACTGGCCGGCAACGTGGTGTAGGGCGGATTCGGAAAGCTCTGGGCCGGCGCGCCGACGACGCCGGAGAAGACCTGGTTCCAGACCGCGTTGGTCCAGGGGCCGCCCAGCGTGCTGTTTCTCGTCATCCACTGCTGTTGCGAACCGTTGACCACAAGGCCGCTGAACCCCGAATCGGCGATGAAGCCGCCACTCGCGTAGGACGGACCGGTGCAATAGTCCATCAGGGTCGACGGGCCATTGACCTGGACCCGTCGCATTGGGGCCGCCTGCGAGACTGCCCAGAATTCGCGCTCTCGGCAACCGGCCGGCTTGGTTACGTTGATCGTGAGGTTGGACATCGAGCGCCAGAAGTTGTTGAGCGCGGTGCAGAAGTTGCCAGCGCACTGGTTGTAGACATCGATCGAGCCGTTGATGACGACGTCGTTGGGTGAGAGACCAAGGCCCGCTACCGCGGTGTAGTAGCCGAGTTGGAAACTGAGGGGATTGGCCTTCGATCCGTAGGTGCCCGGCTTGAAAAGCAGCGCGTAACGTTGTGTTCCGAACTGGTTGGAGACCTGCAGGCTGGCCACGGCATCGACCTTTGCCTGGATCTCGCTCTGTGGCGTGCTGGGGCTGAAGACGAAGACGTTGGGTCCGAAGTCAGGCTGCGCCGAGCCATGCTGGTCTTCGGCTAGCGCCGCCGAAGCCCCCGCGGTGGAGCTCGCCACAACCAGGATGCCGGCGACGAGGGTCTTGAAAAGCCGCCGTGAAAAGGATGTCCCCACCGTATTGCCCCTTCCTCTAACCCCTGAACCGCCGTCCACCCAAATTATGAACCACCACCGCGCCGTCTGGTCGCGTCGTGTACCGTGCGTACCATCAATCTCGGCGAGAATCAGTAGCCATGAGCACGACGGCAAAGCGCGATCCTCCTGGTCGGTCGAGTCCTCTTCGTCGCCTTGGCCGACCGGCGTCGGGCTGCTGATCGCGGCCCTATTGATGGTGCTCGGCGTTTGGGCCGATATCGCCGTGCCCATGATGGCGGCATTCTTGGTACCGACGACGCTCCTCGCTTCTAAAGCTGGGGCAGCCTTGACGCCTTTCCCGGAGTGATCTACCCTCTGACTGAGGCTTTCACCGGTGCCTGACGAGAAGAGCGACAGCGACCTCGTTCTGTGCGAGGGATGCCAGGAAATGGTTCGCCCCGTGACAAGGCACGCCGTCAGCCTGGTCGCCGCAACGGTCGTGACCGTTCATGCGTGTCCGTCCTGTGGCGGGCAAAAGGTCCTGGTCGCCAGCCCGTCAGTTAGATAGGTTCTCCTCGGCGTGGTTAACCCTATGTCCCCGCGATGATGCGTCGCATCTGGCCGAGCTCGGTCTGATAAATGTGGGCCGACTTCACCGTCATCGTCAGCGTGCCGACCCCAACGCCGAGTTCGCTAGCCACGCGAGTTTGTAGCGCCGCGAGCTCGACGAGATTGGCGTAGCCTTTCGTTCCGAAGTCGATCGCGAGAGCGTAGACGCCGAGCTGCAGCTTGCCCTCGACGAGCCAGAAGTCGAGCAGGCTGACACATGGGATGTAGCTGGTGTCGGTTAGTGGCTGGAACGTCGTGACCGTCGCGTCGCGCGTCCATGGATTGGCGGCTAGTCGGTCGATCACCCAGCGGATCTGGTCGCGGCCCGCGTGGGCGTAGTCGTACAGCCGCGTCGCATAGCTGTCGGCGTCACCGACCTCTGCCACTTGGGAGTCCTCAGTAAAGTTCGCATGCATCCAGGCCAGGCGTTCGGGATCGCCATGCTGGGCAATGATCGGGTCGTCCACGCTCGGTGAATACACGTCGAGCGTCGCGCGGAAGACCTCGACGATTGGCAGTCCCTCCCAGCTCCCGACGACACCGTCGTTCAGAATCGCCGCCGCGATCGCTATCCACGCCTCGCCCAGCGTCATCACTTCGATCCGCACCGGTACGAAGACCTCACTCATGCGTTTGGTATCCAAATGAACGGCACACCAGGGGATTATCAAGGAGAGGTCCCACTGCGGCGCCTCCGGCGTGCCGGCGTGCGGCGTTGGCTGGCGGAACGTGACGGCCGGATGAGCACGTTCGCAGCCAATGCGTACCACCTCTATATCGGAAAGGAGCTACAACAAGGCAGCGGAAACCTTGTCGACAATAACAGCGAAATTGACTTCTTCAACGGCATCAGCTGTGATGGCGTTGGACGCTACACGTGGACGCTTCCGAGCGGGCTCTTACACCTCACGCTGATCTCAGATCCGTGCGGCCGCTCCGGCCTGCTGACGCTCCAGAACTGGGCCCGCACGCCTTGACTGAGGTGCTAACCAAACACTTGGAGGACCACAACGAGCAGGGGCAGCTCGCGTCAGCGCTCGCATGGGTCATGAAGGAATCAGGAGTGAATCACAACCGCGGATGTTTTCCCTTATCTTGGGTGACTCACTTAGGCCTTCTTTCTTCGGTAGACGAAAAGGACGCCGAAGAACACTGCCACCGGGACTAATACCAGAATATGCGTCAAGAACGCGAGGCCAGCGCCAACGACCACTATTCCGAAGGCGTAGCCGGCTGTCCATGCTGCGCCCCGCGGGATTCTAAGCATGGCTTGCCGCCAGAAGGGTCCGTGTGAAACGATCGGGACTGAGCTGATGAAATGCAAGTGGCGCGATGCCCCACGGGGGATCGCTGAAAACGGTGAGGTCCAGGCCCACGAAT
Organism: Candidatus Dormiibacterota bacterium; assembly: GCA_035544955.1. Lineage (NCBI taxonomy): Bacteria > Bacillati > Candidatus Dormiibacterota > Candidatus Dormiibacterota bacterium. The sequence continues at coordinate 41,116 of DASZZN010000009.1, read as the reverse complement.
TGGCCCATTTCTTGTGTTGTTGGGACCCGCCGCTCCAAGCGCGCTGGACCAGATAGGGTCGGAATAGCCCGCCCGACAATCATCCCCTGCCGACCGTCAACCATCCCAGGCGGCTGGCAATAAAACAGCTCAAAGCCAAGCCCACGAGCGTGCCGACGCCGACGATGGCATACCGTCCACGTGGTCGGGAGGATGTGAATAAGGAGGACTTCCGGAAGTACCGTCACAACTAACAACAGAAAGGCGAACTTCAGGACGCTACGAAACACTGGTATTTACCACCCCGCAGTCCATTAGGTGCGATCGTCGAGCCAGGCCTCGCCTTCGGTGTAGGTCTCTTTCTTCGAGATCGGCACGATCCTCTTCAGCTCGTCGATCAGTCACTCGCAGGCCCGGAAGGCTTATCCGAAAATAGCGGCTGGCGCTCCCGTCACCCGCGTCTAAGCAGGCCAGCCTGAGGCACCAACTAGCCCGAACCGCAGGCTCGGTGAGATGATCCCAACATGGATCGATTCGTGTACTTCTTGCTCCTCGCAGCTCTCATCGCCAACGCCGCGTGTTTGGCACTTTACTTTCACGTGTGGACCACTCGCACGGGCCGCCGGTCACGCCTCGGTCGGAATCTGACTATTAGCAGCGCAGGTCTCTTCCTGACGCTGAGCTCAATATTGCTCACCGAGACAAGAGCAGTAATGCGCTTGCGGCCAAGACCAACCCGGCTAGAGCGCCAACCCCAGCGACAGGACGAATAATCACATTGGTGCTTCCCGTCCCGTAGGCGTAGTAGCTGCCTCGGTAGCTGAAGCTGAGGATGAACGGGTCGGCCATGTACTCCGGCCAAACCGGGTTTCGGTAGTGCACCGAGTGTTGGAATATATCGGATGACGGTGCGACCGACAGCCGCCTGGGGCCGGCAAGTGCTGGATCTCGATGGGATCTGGGCGTTCGTTGCGGATCCGCGCGAGACCCATACCATCGACCAGCTGCCGGCTGGCGTGCCGATCAGCGTGCCCGGCTCATGGGAGGCGCAGCTGCCCGGTCGCTTCGGGATCGTGACCGGCTGGTATCGGCGCAACGTCGAGATCCCCGCCGACTGGACGGGTGGCACGGTTCTGATCACGTTCGGAGCCGTGATGCTAATGGCGCGAATCTGGCTTAACGGGATCCTGGTCGGGGACCACGAAGGCGGCTATACGCCGTTTGAAATCGACATCACGGGGGCCCTCCACCATGGGGTCGAGAACCAGCTGGTGGTCCGGGTCAGCAGCCCGCTGAATGCGCTGCGCGACTACCCGACGCTGCCGCTTGACCAGGTCGTCGTCTCGGGGCAGGCGGCGCTGCCGATGGCCGAGGTCCCCCACGGCAAGCAGACCTGGTACACGAGCCTGAGCGGCATCTGGCAATCGGTCCAGATGGAATGTCTGACACGACCGGCGCTGCGGCGGCTGCAAGTGTGGCCCGATTTGCCAAACCACCGGGTCCGTGTCAGCTGGTCGGTGCGCGCTGCCAACGAGCCCGCCAGTCTGCGGCTGCGCGTCATCGACCCGAGCGGACAGGCGGTCGCCGAGCAAGAGATCCCGGTGCCTCCCGATGCCGACGGCGGCGAGACCAGCCTCGACGTGCCGTCGCCACGCCCGTGGGGGATCGGCGCACCCAACGTCTATCGTCTGCGGGCTCAGCTCTTCAGCCAGCGCGGCGCTCGTGACGAGCTGTCGATGCGGTTCGGCATGCGCAGCATCGAGGCGCGCGACGGCGACTTTCTCTTGAATGACGAACCGATTTATCTATCCGGCGCGCTCGACCAGGATGTCTTTCCAGACGGTATGTCGGTGCCCGGCAATGCTCAGGCCTACTACCGCGAGCAATTTCAGCGGGTGAAAGAGATGGGGCTGAATCTCGTGCGCTGCCACATCAAGGTTCCCGACCCTGCCTATCTCGATGCCGCCGACGAGGCCGGCGTGCTGCTCTGGTGCGAGTTGCCGAGCTGGAGCCGCTTCAGCACGGCAGCGGCAAGCCGGGGGAAGGCGACGCTGCAGGCGATGGTGGAGGCGATGGCCCATCACCCGTCGATCGTGATCTGGACGATCATCAATGAAGACTGGGGGACGCGCCTGCAGGAGGAGGCGCGCGACCGGCGCTGGCTGCTGGAGATGTATGACTGGCTGAAGCAGCTCGATCCCACCCGCCTGGTCGTCGACAACTCCGCCTGCGATACCAGCGCTAAGCCGAACTTTCACCTGGCGACCGACATCGCCGACTTTCACGCGTACTCTTCCATGCCGGATGGCGCGGTGCGCTGGCGGAACCTCGTCGGTGACATGGTCCGCCGGCCAGCTTGGCTGTGGAGCCCATACGGGGACGCCCGCCCGCGAGGCGACGAGCCGCTGATGATGAGTGAGTTCGGCAATTGGGGGCTGCCCGATATCTCGAGGATGCGCGACGCCGACGGTACGGCACCCTGGTGGTTCGAGACCGGGCGGCAACTGTGCCGGCCGGGTGGCGTCGAGCAGCGATTTCATGACCTGGGGCTGGGGCGGATCTGGCGCGATTGGCCGGCGCTCGCGGCGGCCACCCAGTGGCGGCAGTTCGAGGCGCTGCAGTATGAGATCGGCGAATTGCGCCGTCACCCGGAGATCCGCGGCCATGTCATCACGGAGTTGACGGACGCGTACTGGGAAGCGAACGGGCTGCTCGACCTGGCGAGGGGACGCAAGGTCTTTCACGATCGCCTCGCGGAGCTGAATGGCCCAACCGTCCTGATCGCCGACCTGCCCCGTCGCGATTACTGGGGAGGGGACGAGGTGACATGCGAGATCGTGGTTGCGTCACCCGCCACGCACCAGTCCGGCTTGCAGGTCACCTGGACGCTGACCCTCGACGGCGGGCATCGGGTCGACGGCGTGCTGCCGATTGCGTCGCTCGCGGCCCGGACGCACCACAGCGTGCGGCTCCGCGTCAGCCTGCCCGAGGTGGCGGGGGAGACCGGCGCGAACCTTGGACTCTCGTGCGTCGATGCGCAGGGCAGCGCGGTGGCGCGGGGCAGCTGGTCGCTGGCAGTCCTGCCATCATCTCGGAAGCGCACCGGAGCCTCGCGCCATATCGCGATCGAAGATCCGCTCGGCATCTGGAAACTGGACGAGCGTTTGCGCGAGCTCGGCCATCAGCGGGTCGCGCGCGACGGAGCACGGCTGTTGATCACGACCGAGCTCACAGCCGAGGCGCGGGAATTCGCCGACGGTGGTGGACGGGTGCTCCTCCTGGTGCGAAGCCGCGCCGCGGTTCCAGGGGGGGTCGCGTTGGAGCGTGAGGTCCGGATCTGGCCGCGTCGCATGTCCGATCCAGACTGCGATCCGCCAAACCCCTGGGAGGGGGACTGGATCAGCACATTCAACTGGATCCTGCCGGGACGCTTCCCGGACCTGCCGGAGCGCAACCCGCTGGACTTCGCCTATCAGGAGGTAATCCCTGACCACGTCTTGCGCGGCTATCAACCGCTTCGGCACGCGGACGAGGTGCCGGCCGGCGTGTTCGTCGCCTGGTTGCATGCCCCCGCCGCGCTGCTCTGGACCTTCAGGCAGGGTCGAGGCGAAATGACGATCACGACCCTGAAGCTGTCGCCCGAGTGCGGGCCGGTCGCCACGGTCCTGCTCGAGGATCTAATCCAGGGCGAGGGGAGTTAACGCTAGGGGATGTCGATAGGACTTTGCCGACCGCGCTTCATTCGACCGCATCGTGGGCGGCAGCGATCCGGTCGAGCGGAAAGCGCGTGAAATCCATGGTTGGGAGCTCGCGCGCCTCGAGGGCGGCGGTGATGTCGCGGCGCGCCTCGAGGGCGGCGGTGATGTCGCGGATCGCCTCGGCGCGGGCCGCCGCCGGGATCAAAGGGGCACCGTGCCCGAAAACGATGGACTCGGTTCAACCATCCTGCGTCGGGGCTGCCCTGCGAAGGCAGCGGATGACTGCATGTGCAGCAACAGGGATGTCCGCGCCCTTTCCACACTGGACGAGGCGGGCATAGGCTGCACCCATGCCGGTGCAGGGAATGGTGACCACTCCGCCGGACCAGCCGCGGGCGGCCCGGACATCGCTGGCAGCCAGCGTGCTCGAGGCACAGGGCCTTCGCCACGCCTACGGACGGCGGACCGTCCTCGACGGCCTCAGCTTCGCCATCGCGCCCGGCACCCTGGTTGGAATCGTCGGCGAGAACGGATCGGGCAAGTCGACGCTGCTGCGCATCCTCGCCGGCGAGCTTCGCCCCACTGGCGGCGCGGTGATCCGCCACGCTCCACTCGGCTACTGCCCGCAGCGACCCGTGCTCAACGAGGCCTTGACCGTCGATCAGCACCTGGCCTACTTCGCCGCGGCCTATGACACCCTGGACCTCGGCTACGCCGACGAGCTGATCGCCCGGCTCGGCTTCTCCGAGTATCGCGCCACCGCGGTCAGGGCACTCAGCGGAGGCACCAGCCAGAAGCTGAATCTCACCCTGGCGCTGATGCAGCGTCCCCCGGTGCTGCTCCTCGACGAGCCATACCAGGGGTTCGACTGGGAGACTTACCTCTGCTTCTGGGAGCTGGTCGGGGATCTCACCAAAGAGGGCCGTTCGATCGTGGTGGTGTCCCATCTGCTCTTCGAGCGCGAGCGTTTCGACCGGATCCTGCGGCTCCGGTCCGGTCGGGTTCAGGAGGACAGGCCATGAGGCATCCCTTACCGCATCCTCACCGCTATCGCACGGCGGTTCGCTTCATCACCGCGGAGTATCTGCGCAACCGAACCGCGCTCTTCCTCCTCGTCGTCTTCGTCCCGATCTGGTACGTGCTGATGGTGGCGATCATGCCGCACGACCCCGTCTCGTTCCGCTTCCGTCCGACGGGAGGTTTCCTGAGCGTCGACTCGCAAGAGATTACGGTACTCACCGCGGGACTGAACGCGATCACGATCATCGTCGGCTTTCTCATCTTCAGCACCACCAAACGAGGCATCAGCTTCGACCACCGCCTGGTGCTCTGCGGCTACCCGCAGCGCATCCTCCTGGCCGCCAAACTCACCGCAGTGGCGGTGGCCACATGTGCGGTCACCGGCTACGCAACACTTGTGCTGCTGCTCTTCTTCCGACCGGAGTCGGTCCTGGTCGTCTTTCTTGGCCTGGCCTCGACCGGCATCGCCTACGGAGCCCTCGGCTTTCTCCTCGGCGTGCTCGTCCGCGGCGAGCTCGAGGGCTTCTTCGTAATCATCATGGTCAGCCTCATCGATACGTTCATGCAGAACCCGGTGGGCAACCCGTTGGCCAACAAGGACGTCCTCACCTATTTCCCCTCGTTTGGAGCCACCCAGGCGTATGTTGCCGGCGGCTTCACGCACATGGTGCCATGGGATTACCTAGGGGTCGCTCTCGTCTGGCCGCTGGTATTCATTGGCCTGGGCATGCTGATCTTTGCCAGGCGCACCCGGGTGCCACGGGCGCGACCGGTCTTCCTGGCGCCAGCCCCACAGCCTGCGGCGAGATGAGTCCGGTTAGCCCTGATTCCAGGCCGGTGTGCGGCCCGGCTCATAACTTGTTCTGGGAGTGTCCCCAACCGTACGAGTTATGAACTCCACCTGCCCGTCGAGTTGGGCGCTTGGTATTCAGCGGTCGAGCTCCAGCGGACGCTCGGTGGGCGCCTACCAATTTGAGGGTTCCATACAGGAGCACCCATGCGGCTACGCGGATCCGTCTGCTTGGGACCGCCGGCCTCAGTCGTCTCGCTCAAGCAAGGCCCACACGAAACGACACCTTGTCCCGCTGAAACCTTCAAAGCTGATACGAATGCTTGTTCAAGACGCGACACAGGCCCGCACGGCAAGGACGCCCGCCTGCTTGACAACCGCTGATATCGCAGGTTAGCTTCACCGGGGGGCCCGTGCTTCGACGGGGAGGGGTCTGATGAATGTCGGGCGGGTGGCCGCCCCATCTGCGACCAGCATCTTCGGCCGGGATGAGGAGTTGGTCCGCATCTCGGGCTTCCTCAACGCCATCCCCGCAGGGCCTCAGGCGCTGCTCGTCGAGGGCGAGCCCGGGATGGGAAAAACCACCGTTTGGCGCTGGTCGCTCGAGGAGGCCGCCAGGCGGTTCCGGGTGCTGTCATGCCGATCGGCCGAGGCGGAAGCCAAATTCTCGTACGCCGCGCTGACAGATCTCCTCGAAGGCGTTGTGGAGGAGAGCCTCTCGGCGCTGGCCGCCCCCCAGCGGCATGCCCTGGAAGTTGCTCTTCTGCGTGAAGCCGAGCCGGGTGAAACGCTGGACTCGCGAGCGGTCGCGGCCGCCGTCCTCGCCAGCCTGCGTACGCTCGCGAAATCTACGCCGGTCCTGCTGGGGATCGATGATGCCCACTGGCTCGATCAGCCATCCGCACGGGTGCTGCAATTTGCGATCCGTCGGCTACAGGTCGAGCCGATCGGCGTGCTTCTCGTCCAGCGCACACGCGAGGATCGCAGTGTCAGCCTAGGACTCGATCGGGCTCTCCCGGCCGATCGGTTCTCCCGACTCGAGCTGGCGCCACTCAGCCTCGGGGCACTGCACCACATGGTTCGCTCGCGTCTCGGTGCCGAGTTACCTCGCCCAGTGCTCGTCCAGCTACATCAGATCTCGGGGGGCAACCCATTCTATGCCCTCGAGATCGCGCGCGATCTGCTGGCCCAGGACACCGACCATCCAGTAGGGACCATCCCCGTTCCTAAGAGTCTGCGCGAATTGGTGGAGGGTCGGCTCGAACGTCTCCCGCGTAAGACCCGAGACGCCCTCCTCACGGTGGCCGCGCTCTCGAGTCCGACCGTGACCATCATCACGTCGGCAGCGGAGAGTCCGCAAACGGTCGAGGCCGAACTGAAGCGCGCCGAGCGGGCAGGCGTCATTGAAATCGAGGCCGATCGGGTCCGGTTCTCCCACCCGTTGCTGGCATCAGTGCACTACGCGACCGCATCAGCTGCGCACCGGCGTGCGCTACATCGCCGCTTGGCTGAGGTGGTCAGCGACGTCGAGGAACGGGCTCGGCACCTGGCCCTCGCGACCACCGACCCCGACGAGGAGATTGCGCAGACGATCGACGAAGCCGCGCAGCGCGCGCGTGCCCGCGGTGCGCCGGAGACAGCGGCCGTCCTTCTTGAAGAGGCACGACGGCTGACGCCGGCAGGCGAACCCGACGCGTTGTGGCGGCGGATGACCGACGGCGCGATGTGTCACTATCTCGCGGGCAACACGGAGCGGGCGCGTGAGCTGTGGGAAGAGATCGAGCGCTCGGCACCGGCCGGGCCAGTGCGAGCTCGCGCGCTCTGGTATCTCAGCGAGTTTCGCCACTCGACGGTGGAAGTCGAGCAGCAGATCACGGCCATGGATCGGGCCCTGGGGGAGGCCGGCTCCGATGTTGCCCTCAAGTCCGCAATCCACCACACGCTTGGCCTGTCGTTTGCATGGGGCGGCGCCAACGCGCGCCGTGCGAAAGCCCATGTCCAGGCTGCCCTCGAGCTGGCGGAGGCCCAAACGGATCCGACGGTGGTCGGGCTCGCCTGCACGGCGGTGCTGTGGGTGGGGTACATGTCGGGAGAGGGTCTAACGCCCGAACTGATTGACCGCTGCCTGGCCGTCGAACGGGCCACCCAGCATCTCCCGCTCGAGAATTCACCGCGAATGGCATGGGCCTGGATGATTTCCCAGCTTGGAGAGACGCCTGACCTGGCTCGACGGGCGTTCGGCGCCTTGCGCCAACAGGCGCATGACCATGGCCTCGACATCTCCTTGCCGCTTCTCTATTTCTTTGTGAGCGACCTCGAGTGCCGGGCCGGTGACCTGGACCTTGCAGATCGCTGCGTAACGGACGGCCTGGAGGCGGCGGCACGCACCGAGCAGCTGTTTCGCATCCCCCTCTTATTGCTCGCCCGTGCCCTGGTGATGGCTCGGCGCGGTCGCCTGGACACCGCCTGCAGCCTCGCCACCGAGTCGCTGACCCTCAACAAGAAATCGGGAACGCGCCTGGCCGAAGGCAGAATCTGGGCTCTGCTCGGCTTCATCGAGCTCTCACGTGGTGATCCGGAGTCCGCGAACGGCTGGCTCCAACGCGTGACCGAGCTCGAGGAGCGCGGAGGGTTCGACGAGCCGACCGTCCTTCGCAGCAGACACGATGCCATCGAGGCCCTGATTGCGCTTGGGCGACTCGAGGAGGCCATGAACCTGCTCGAAACGCTAGAGGAGCGCGGGCGACGGCTCAATCGAGCCTGGGCGCTTGCGATGGCCGCAAGGTGCCGGGCATTGCTCGCCGCTGCGCATGGGGACCTGGCCGGAGCGCAGATCGCGCTGGCGCAAGCGCTCGTTGCGCATGACCGGCTTGTCGAGCCATTCGAACTCGGACGCACGCTTCTTATACAAGGCAACATCCAGCGCCGCTCCCGGCAGAAGCGAGCATCGCGGGATTCCCTGGAGCGCGCCCTAGGACTCTTTCAGAACCTGGGGGCGTTGGGATGGGCGGCCCAGGTCGAGGCAGAAACCCAGCGTCTCGGCCTCCATCCCGCTGGGCCAGATGAGCTCAGCGCAACCGAGGAGCGAGTTGCACGGCTGGTCGCGGAGGGTCGCACCAACCGCGAGATCGCCAGTGCGATGTTCGTCAGCGTCAAGGCCGTCGAAGCGAATCTGACGCGGATCTATACCAAGTTGGCGCTCCGATCGCGAACGGAGCTTGCCCTACGCCTGCAAGAATCTCCCTCCTCGCCCGTGCGGGACAGCCGTAGTGGGGGGACGCCAGCGCACTCCTAGGGATTCCTCTATTTCGTGGAGCGGCCGGTCGCCGCACCATAGCGGCATTCAACGGAAGAGGAGGATCACTGTGAAGTACGCCGGCCAGCTGCGATTGCCAATCGCTCTATTCGGGTGGTTCATCATTGGCGCCGGGCTCGTCGCATGTTCTAACCGGGGCGCAGCGGTCGTGCCAAGCCCAACCGTCACACCGACACCGACGCCCACCGTCACGCCCGCGCCGACGCCGGTTCCGACGCCCACCCCGGCTCCGGCGCCGTCACCGGCGCCGGCCCCCACCGCGCCTCCCGACCCCGCTCGCGTGCTGTGGGGCGGCTGGAATGGCATGGGCACCTGCCTGTTCGATGGTAGCCAAGAGACGGTGCAAATGCTCTTCAGCCCAAACCACTCCTACTCGCAGACGACGATGTGCAGCGGGATCTACGGCCCAAGCACGTATCGAATCCTGATCACGGGGAACTACCAAGTCCTTGCGGCAACCGGACAGATCCACTTCACTGACATGAAGGCCGACCCCGAGAAACTTCCAAACGGACAACCGTACCTGGCGGGCACCTCCGAAACCGACGACTACCGCATGGCCGACAACAACACGCTGACGCTCTCGAACGCGGTGTGCCCCGCCTGCACGATCACGTTTCACCGGTCATGAAAGCCGCACAGCGTGTCTGGACATCGCTTTTTCGCTGGAGCCTCGCGCAGTCGAAGCGGCTCCCAGGCCTGCGCAGCCCGAAGCGGCAGGTGCTCGAGGCACCCGAAGGCCGGCTCGGTGAGGCCGGAGCCGTGCTCAAGCATGCGGCTGCCTCCATCCGTGTCGACCCTCAGTGGGTCGCCCAACAGGGGCGGACCACGCTTGCGCAGGCCAGGATCATCGGCGCGGAAGGGGAAGCCATGCACCAGATCTTCGATCAGCCGTATGCCGGCAAGGTGGCGATCCAAGACGAGGTCTCGACATCGATTTCGAAAGACATCCGCGGGGTCGTCGACGTGGTGGACCCGCACACCAACGCGACCTATGAGGTTGACAATAGTCCGAACTATGTCTGGATCGACCACGCCGGAAACATCGTGGGCACCACAACGAGCGCGCGCCCCCATGTCAACTTCGCTGAGCTCCTCCCAAAGAGCTCCAGCTGAGGAGGAAACAGGTGGCGCGCTTCATGCTAGAGAGCTATCCGGTGGGCATCTCCAGCGAGCAGCTGGCAGCCGCCTTGATGCGCGCAGCCGACGTTGCCGCGCAGCTGCGGGTGAGCGGCATCGAGATTCGCATTATCGAATCCACCCTGGTCCCGGCCGAGGACTCGCTGTTCTGCATTTTCGACGCGCCCTCGAGGAAGGTCGTCGAGGACGTCGTCACGCGTTCCGGTCTACCGTTCGAGCGACTTGTTGAAGTGGTTGATGTTGGCCCGGCCGCGGGCCGTTCACAGAAGGAGGCATGAAGATTCCGGCGCGGTCTACCAAGAATAGCTAGCGACCCAGGGCGTCATAAAAGATGTTGCGCGCCAGCAGGCTGACTTTCAGACCGCAGGAACCTGGCCATCGATCCTGGAGATCTGCCATGGGCAGCGGCAAGTTCGGTCGAGTCCGAGTTCCGTCGATTGCTTGCAAGGATCGAGATCAAGCCGGAGCTGGCCGAGGGGTGCAACAACCGCTCTTGGATCGGCTGAGGGGACGCATCCCGGGCCAGCAAGAGGCCGAGGCGCAGAAACCTAGAACACAGCAGCGTCCGGTCACTCAACGAGGCGGCTCAGCGGGAGGTCCGCGAGCGACTAGACCACGTCACGGCCGGGTTTGAGAAGGAGCAGCGCGATGTCAAGACCGAACTGGGGATCCTCTCCAACCTTAGCCTGATCTGGGACCGTGCGGAACGGTTCAGCAGCGCCGGCAGTTTGCAAAACTCCTGTTCTCCAGGGTGACCGTCGACGGAACTCTCGGCTGCGCGGATGGGCTCTTAATGATCCTTTTCAGCAGCTTTTCGAATTCGCCCAGCCCGGTTCAAAACTTGTTTTGAGTGGTGTCCCCCACCGTACAAGTTATGAACTCCACCTGCCAACCGAGATGAACGCCTGGGATTCGTCGATCGCGTTCTAGCGGACGCTCAGCGGACGGTCCGCGGACGCACGGCGAACTCCATCCCCAGCTTCAGGCTCCGCTCCCGTTCCGCCGCTCAGCACAGTATGCCCGGACCTTCCCAATCAACTTCGCGTTCGCCTGGCAATAGCAGATGCATCGTTCCGAGTGAAACCTTGTGGGGGTGTTCGACGTTGAGAGTGTTATCAAACGTGATACCAGTGCGTTAGCCAGACGGGGGTGGACGATGAATCGCTATGTTTTTCGGGCGGCGGTGGCGACGATGGTGATCCTGATCGCTGCCTGCGGTGGTCGGCCGACGGGCAACCAACCCCAGACCACAGCAACTCCGCCTCCATCCTCTCCCCCGTCGAGGGGGGAGCCGCTGATCTGGTACAGCCCGTCCTCAGGCCAGATGGTGGCGCTCGATTGGAGTGGGAAGCACGCCGGGCAGCTTGCCCTCAGCGCCTACAACCAGACACCGGACGGATCCAAGTTATCGGCGCTGGGAGGCGAGGTCTACGACGTGACGGGCAAACTGGTCGGGCACACGGACCTAACAAAGGGACCCGGCCCCGTCTGGGCGGACGACAGCAATCACTGGTGCACCTTCGTAGCGGCGGGGACCACCTATGGGCAGGAGGGATCGCAGAAGATCTGGCTCAAGGACCCGACCGGAGGCGCTCGCGTCGTCGCGACATATGGCACGGTAACCGGCAATGCTGGACCAGAGATCCTCGCCTGCAGCCTCAGCGTCGACCGAGTGGTGGTGGCGCAGCGCGCGTTCGCGTGGGTCACCGACGTCTCGGTCTTCAAGTTGTCGACCGGCGCCCGGGTCTTCCAGCACAGCTATCCCGCGCAGGAGATGGCTCGAGTCCTGGCCTCCCGCGACGGCATGTTCCTGGTTGAGGATCGAAGCGTGTCAGGCAATACCGGCGAGCCGGGGGGCGGGACGGTCATCCGCAGCCTAACCGATGGCCAGGTGCTGGCCCAGTTCGCGAACCTGAGCATCATCGGGTTTTCGTGGGACGGCTCGGTGGCGCTCACCATCAGCGACACGAGTCGAACCGTCGCCGCGATCCTGTGGCGCACGAATGTCGCGACCTGGTCAACGCCCTACCCGGCCGATTGGCCGCAGGGCAAGCCGCTAGTGGTATCGGTCCTGGGCCGCCCCGACGGCTCCGACTTGGCGGTGGCCATCTATCGAGGGAGCACCCCGAGCAATCAGGGCGTCGACCTCTGGGTGGTCACCGGACAGCACGGACGCCGGATTCTGAGCGGCCCGATCGTCCCGGGCTTCAGCACCAGCTTCTTCTAACAAACTGGCTGCCCGGCGGCGATGACGGCATCCTCACGAGCTTCGGCCAAACGAGGCGAGTCGTCCGAGCCCGCCCGATGTCGGTCAAAGCCCTCCGCGACCAGTTCCAGCAACGGCACTTGGTCCGGCTGGGTGCAAGACGTGACGCCGAGCTTGTGAAATACCTTCATCAGGGTTGCCCGGAGGTGATGTTCCGCAGCCTGACTCGTTGTAGAGGCCGAGGTGTCTGGGAAACAGCCGATCCCTGAAGATCGATTTCTGCCGTTGCGGTCGACCATCAGCACTGGCTGAATACGTTGGGCGCCCCATTTCGTTGCAACACGATTCCGCATCTAGACATGCATCTCTATCCACGCTATGCGGGAGATCCCTACGAGGGCCGCCCTATCAGCAACGAGGCCCAGTTTCACCGCACGCCAGAGGATCTAGCGAGGATCGGGCATTGCATTCGAGAAAGTACAAGTAGCGATCTCGTGTGAGCTCCACCGGCCTGATTGGGAGCGCCTCGTGGCTCCGTTCACGTTGTTTATACAAATACACTAATAAGTATTTACACCCGGAATGGGTGGTGTCCCCGACAGGATTTGAACCTGTGCTCCTGGCTCCGGAGGCCAGTGCTCTATCCAGGCTGAGCTACGGGGACACAAGCGGAACCCGATTATAGATACGCCGGTGGCAGGGCAGTCAGGGGTTCGCGACCGGCCTTACGGAATCCGTTACAGACGTGACCCCCTTGAGTGACGGCCGCTCATAAGCTGGCAGCAGACAGGCCGATCGGAGCGAGCCGCCTGTTTTGGAGGTGGGACCGTGCGGCGTCTTCTCAACCCCTGGCTTCTGTTTGTCCTCTTGGCGGCCTTACTATCCTTCGCCGGCGTCTGGCCGAACCCAACCTAAGCGGTTTGTCACTGTCAAGTTCGTATTGATAGACTGTAGGCTGTGCTTAACAAACGGCGGGCGGGGCGTCCGTTAGCGGATGACCCCGCAACGCCGAGTCCGCTCGGACGGCGGATCCGGCAGGCGCGGCAGGAACTCGGGCTGAGCCTGGCCGCCGTCGCCGGCGACGACTTTAGTCGGGCCTTCCTCAACCAGGTCGAGCTGGGGAGCGCCCAGCCGTCGACGCAGAATCTGCGGATCATCGCCCACCGGCTGCAACGGCCGATCGAGTACTTTCTCGAAGAGCCAGGCGACTCCAGCGCCGCGCTCGAGCTGGCGCTCGCGGAAGCCGAGATGAGCCTGTTGCACGGCGAAGCCGCCCGGGCCGAGTCACTGATGACGCGGATCCTCGCCCGGACCATCTCCATCGAGCTGCGCACGCGCGCGCAACTGGCGCTGGCGGCGGCCCAACTCAAGCTGGGGCGCCCGCAAGATGCCAAGCCCGTCCTGGAGGAGGCGATCGCCGTCGCCGAGCGGGCGCAGTGGCACCAGCTCCTGGTCGAGCTGTATGACCGGATGGGCAGCGTCCACTACCTGCTACGCCGGCCGCATGCCGCCGGCCAGTGGTTCGATCAAGCCCTGGAGCGCTATCAGTCGAGCGGCCTGGCCGATCCCGTCTTGAAGGCCCGGATCCTCGGCCATCGAGCCAACCTCCACTACGTGGCGGGCCAGCCGATCGAGGCGATCTCCGCATACGAATCGGCGATCGCGGCGGCGCAGCAGGTGCTCGATATGCCGGCACTCGGCGGCATCTACGAGGGGCTCGCCCTGTCGCTGCAGGAGACAGGCCAGTATGCGCGGGCGCTCTCCTACGCGCAGAAAGGCCTGCGCATCTTCGAGACGCTCCGCGACGTGCGGATGGCCGGACAGTTGCGGCTCAATATGGGCGACATGCTGCTGCAGCAGGGCCGCGTGGCGGAGGCGGACCGGCTCTTCAGCGAGGGCGCCGAGCACCTGCGGCGACTCGGCGATCGCGAGCTCTTGCCGCACCTGGTCACGGGTATGGCTGAGTCGGCTCTGGAGCGCAAGGACATCGAGCGAGCCAACGAGCTCATCGAGGAGGCGATCGACCTCTCGACGCACTCCAGCGATCCGATGGCGACGGTGGCCGTCCACCGGGTCGCCGGACGGATCGCCCATACGCGCGGGCGGTGGGAGTCCGCGCACCGCCATTTCGAGCGGGCCCTGGAAGTCGCCGTCACCATCGACAGCCCTGACCTGCGCGCCCGCGTCACCTACGATTTCGCCCGCGCCCTCGAAGCCGAAGGCGACAACGCCCAGGCGGCGCTACGTTTTCGGCAGGCGTATGAGGCCGGCCGGGGCGAGAGAACTCGGCTACGCGCAGTAAGTGAGCTCGACGCCTAAGTAAGCCCTACTTGACATACGGTGGGCAAATGTCCCACAATGACGACCACGGAAGGTGGTGTCGTTCTTCGAGAACGATCCCCCCGCCACCATCCGGCTAGAACACGCCAAAAGCTTTGGTCGCGTCGCATTCTGCGATAGACTGATCACACACAGTCAAGGGGGATTGATGGACGGCTATTCGCGAAAAGTCGGAGCTAGGCTGCGCAGCCTGCGAAAGCAGCGCGGCCTCACACTCCAGCAGGTCGAAGTCCTGTCGAGCAAGCGGCTGAAGGGCTCGCTGCTCGCCGCCTACGAACGCGGCGACCGCAATATCTCGGTCACCCGGCTGCACCAGATCGCGACCCTGTACAGCGTCCCCGTCAATCAACTCCTTCCGGAAGAGATCGAAGGCGTGGGCGAGCCCGCGCTCCCGCCCAAGCTGGCGATCGACCTGACCCAGTTGCAGGGGCTGCCCGAACGGCAGGGGTCGATCCTTTCCCGCCACGTGGCTCGGCTGCAGCAGCAGCGACAGGATTTCAACACCCCGGTCGTGACGTTCCGCGCCGACGACCTGGAGCAGCTGGCGGCCGCCTACAAGACCACCCCGGAGATGCTGCGCCGCTCGCTGAACGACTGGGGCGTCTTTCGCGGTGGTCAGCCACCCGCCGAGCGGCCCGAATTGGAGCGACAGCCACCCGCCGAATCGGAAGAAGAGCGTTAGAAGGGAATCTCGCCCTGGGGCGTCCCGGGCGCTGCGCCTCGCTCGGATCGTAATTCGGCGACGGTCGCCGGATGCGGCGGCTCCTCCAGATCGGGGTCCTCTTTGACGGGCAGGCTTTCGATCCGCTGCCGGGCTTCCTCCAGCTTGCGCTCGCAGAGCTGCAAGTAGTCGCGCCCGCGGGCGACGGCCGCAATCGCGTCCTCCAGGCTCAGCTTGCCGTCCTCGAGGGCGTGTAGCGTCGCATCGAGCTGGGCCAGGGCCTGCTCGTACGTCAATGACTCGTCGAGGCTCATGGGATCGCCTCGTCGACCGTGGCCTCCAGCCGGCCCGCTGCCAGCAGCACCTTGACCGGCTGTCCCTTGCGGGCCTGGTCCGCGCCCCTGATGATGCCGCCGCCGTTCACGTCCAGGGTGATGCTGTAACCGCGCTTGAGCGTCTGCTCGGGCGCCAGCGAGCTCAGCCGTGCGGCACGGCTCTGCAAGCTGCTCGCCCGCTCCCGCACCCCGCGGCCCGCCAGCGCGACCAGTCGCTCCCGCAGGCCGTCCTTTCCGAGGCGACCCGTCTCGATCCGACTCGCGATCACCTGCCAGGTGCGCTGAAGCCGCCGGCGGCACTCCTCCAGGGATCGTTCGCGCTGCCGCAACACCTCCCGTGGGTCGCGCTGGCGCAGCATCCCCTCCAGGTGGGCGATCCGGTCACGGCGTCGCACGTAGGCATCGAGGGCCAGGCGCTGCAGGGACTGGCGGCGCCGCTGCAGCTGGTGCGCCGGGGCGATCAAGGCAGTGAGCCCGGCGCGTTGCAGCCGTTGGCCGCGCTCGCCCAACTGCCGGAGCAAGTCCGCTTTGTTGGGGACTACGATTTCCGCGGCTGCCGTTGGGGTTCGGGCCTCCCGGTCCGCAACGAGGTCGGCCAGCGTCCGGTCAGAAGTGTGGCCGAGGGCGGTGACAACAGGGATGCGCATCGCCTGAATGGCGCGCACCACGGCCTCCTGGTTGAAGGCCATCAGCTCCTCGAAGCTGCCGCCGCCGCGGGCAACGATGACGACATCCGCCAGCTGGTCCTCGTCGCACTGCCGCAAGGCGGCCACCAGGCTCCGCTGCGACGCCGTTCCCTGCACCCGCGCCGGGTACACGACGAGGCGGGTGTTGGGGAACCGTTCCCAGATCCCCTGCTGCAGGTCATGGATCACCGCCCCGCTCGGCGAGGTGATCAGGGCGATGCAGCGCGGCAAGAACGGGAGGGCCCGCTTGCGTTCCGGCCGGAAGGCACCTTCCCCCTCCAGGCGACGTTTGAGCAACTCGATCGCCGCTCGCAGCTTGCCGGCGCCGTCGTAATCGAGTTTGCTGACCACGAGGTTGACCCGCCCGTACTGGGCGTGATAGTCGACCTGGCAGGTGAGCACCAGCTCCTGCCCATTCTCCGGCAGGAATGGGAGCCGGCGAGCGGTGCTGCTGAAGATCACGGCCCCTACGGCAGCCGCCGCGTCCTTGAGCGTGAACCAGATGTGGCCGCCCCGCAAGGAGACTCCGCTGACCTCTCCCTTGACGACCACGCTCTGGAAGCGGGCGGCGAGCAGGTCGCGAATGCGGGTGTTGAGCTCGAGTACCGTGAGCGGCTTGATCGCGTCCTGGGGCTGAACCGCCATCAGGGGACCGCCTCCAAAAGATCCGAGTCGCGACGGTAGAGCGCGCGCTCCACGGCCCCACGGAGCGCCTCGACCTGTGACGTGTCATCGGTGAAGACGCGCACCAGGGTGGTGCGAATCGGTAGCCGGCGGAACAGCTCGGCGACCGCGCTGCGCTCCACCGCGCGGCTCACCGGGTTGTAGATGTTCACGGGGAACGGATCCTTGAACGGGTTCTGCGGTCGCGGGTCGACGGAAGCGAGGTCGACCTCGAAGGAGGCCCCCTTCAGTGAGGGCGGCAGGGCCTCACGGATGCGGCGCACGTAGTCGGACGGCTGCGGGTAGAGGAGGGCATCGGGCAGGTTGGCGAACTCGTAGTAATCCTCGAAGATCAGGCGCCACTTGAGCTCGCGCCGGACGATCCGGCCCCACTCGTGCGAGAGCTCGGCTGCGCGGCCACCCTCGTGGCGCCAGCGGTCGACGCTGTCGATCAGCGACCAGTCGGTCAGTTCCCGGTAGTGGTCGAGGTGGTCGAGTGGGTTGCCAGGAAGAATCCGGTCGATCGTCTCACGAAAGATCTCGCGCATGTGGAGGTCGATGCGGCGCACCGTCCGGTGGTAATAGATGTTGTTGTAGAGGTAGAGGCGCGCGTTCAGGAAGAGGAGCAGCGCCTGGCTTCCGTGCTGGTGGAGCAGCATCCCCTCCGGCCCGAGAAACGAGTAGTGCAGCAGCCGTTCGATGTCGACCGGCCCAACCTTCACGCCGCACATGTAGGCATCGCGCGGCACGTAATCCAGGTTGTCGGCGGTGTACATGCCGTTGAGCACCGGCTTGAGCGCCCGGACCCAGGCCGGGGCCGCCGTGCCGGGCAGCTCGGGCTCCGCAATCAGCTCCGCGATCCAGCGCGGATCGATCCGCTCCCCGGCGGCAAAGGGACCTGAAGGGCTGGCGCCCAGGGCGGCGATGATCGATGCCAGCTCCCCGCCGATGAGGGCGCGGCCGATCACCTCGTGGTCGATCGAGAAGCGATCGAGGTAGTTCTGGTCGAAGAAATGACCGAAGGGCCCATGGCCAACGTCGTGTAGCAGGCCCGCGACGCGCAGCGTCTCCTCGACGCACGCGAGCGACGGCACATCGGCCACCAGAGCGCCGAGGTTCGGATAGAGCCGGCGGGCCCAGTCGCCGCTCAGGTGCATCGCACCCAGCGCGTGCTGGAAGCGCGAATGCTCGCCTCCAGGAAACACCCACCACGCCGACTGGAGCTGGTGGATGCGCCGCAGTCGCTGGAGCCATGGGTGATCGAGCAGGTCCTGCTCCGCGGCCACGCTGTCCCCGTGGACCCGCTTCGTGATCTTGATGTAGCCGTGGAGTGGATCGGCCATCAGGTTCACCGCGTCATACTGGCGGGCGAGATCATTCATGATCGGCAACATTTTAGTGTGGTGCAGGGTCGCGGGATTCCCGCGTGTAGCATGTCGTCGATGGAGAGAGCGGTCATCATCGACGCGCTCCGCACCCCGATCGGGCGCTATGCCGGCGCCCTCAAAGACGTCCGCCCGGACGACCTCGCCGGCCTGATCGTCAGCGAGGCGGTGCGCCGCAACCAGCTCGATCCGGCGAGCATCGAGGACGTCTACTTCGGTGATGCCAACCAGGCCGGCGAGGACAATCGCAACGTCGCCCGGATGGCGGTCCTGCTGGCCGGGTTGCCGGTCGAGATCCCGGCGGCCACCATGAACCGGCTCTGCGGCTCGGGGATGCAGGCAGTCGTGGCGGCGACACGCGAGATCGAGACCGGAAACGGCGCCTGCTTTCTCGCCGGCGGCGTCGAGAGCATGACGCGTGCCCCCTACATCCTGGAGAAACCGCACCGTGAATTTGCGCGCGGCGCCCAGACGCTGCACGACAGCACGCTGGGCTGGCGCATGGTCAATCCCAGGCTGGCGGAGAAATATCCGCCAATCAGCCTGGGACAGACCGCCGAGCTCGTCGCGCGCCGCTACGGCATCACCCGCGAGGCGCAGGATGAATGGGCGCTGGGCAGCCATCGCAAGGCGGTCGCGGCGCAGGAGGCCTGTCACTTTCGCGACGAGCTGGTGTCCGTGGCGCTCGCCGATGGCGCCAAGGTCGAAAAGGACGAAGGGCCGCGAGCGGACACCAGCTTTGAAAAGCTGGCGAGCCTCAAGCCGGCCTTCGAAAAGGACGGAACCGTCACGGCCGGCAACTCCTCACCGCTCAACGATGGAGCCGCTTGCCTGGTGATGATGGCGGAATCGCATGCGCAGCGGATCGGTGCGCGGCCCATGGCGCGAGTCCTGTCCGCCGCCAGCGCCGGCGTCGACCCCTCGTTGATGGGCCTGGGGCCGATTCCGGCGTCGCGCAAAGCCCTCGCCCGCGCCAGGTTACGGGTTTCCGACCTGGACTGCGTGGAGCTGAACGAGGCCTTCGCGTCGCAGGTGCTTGCCTGCGTGCGCGACCTCGAACTCGACCCCGAGCGCGTCAACCAGAATGGCGGGGCGATCGCGCTCGGTCATCCATTGGGCGCGAGCGGGGCGCGCCTGATCGCCACCCTGGTCCACGAGCTGGTCCGCCGCAAGGCCCGTTACGGCCTGGCGACCATGTGCATCGGCGTGGGGCAGGGCATCTCGACCGTCGTCGAAAACCTCCAGCGTTAGCTGCCCGCGGCAGCACCGTCAACGGTCTGCGACTAGCACGTGGGCGGCTCCCTAATGTAGCCGTCGCATGATCGTTCCGAGGCCGCAATGCTCCCTGTAGGTTGTGTCATGCAACGTCGTCTTGCCGCCGCATGCGTTGTTGCGGCGCTCTCACTGGTTCCGCTCACGGCTCAGGCCGCTGGCGCAGCCGATGTCGACGCGCTCTGGAACCAGCCACAGGGCGTCAGCGTCGACAGCGCCTTCTATGTCGTCCAGGAATGGTGGGACGGAGTGACGCGCGGCACGCAAAGCGATCCGACCCAGCGTGGCCTCGCTGAGCTCGCTCAGTCCAATGCGGATCTGCTCAGTGCCTATACCTTGCTCCAGCAGAAGCGCAGCGGCGCTGGACCGCAGCCGGTCGCGGTCATCGACCCCTTCCTCGCCGGTACCTACAACTTCATCACGGGCTCGCATGCGAAGGCACCGATCGGCTCGGTGCTGAATTGGGCCAATCAATCCCTGCTCACCCTGGAAGGCCGTGGTTCCACGACGGACATCGTGCAGTCACTGCTCAAGGACTACCGGTCGCAGCACGCCGCGGCGCAGCGCGATCTTCACGTGGCGGGCCGCAACGACCTCGTCGCGCTCTGGGCCACGAATGCCGATCGTGAAGGCGCGTTCCTGGTGAAGATCAAGGGCGTGGCCATCGCCTCGGATGGGCTGGCCGGCCTGCTGAACGACGCGGCCCAGCCGACGATCGTGGTTGCCGCCACCAAACCCGCCGCAGGCCAGGCCAAGGCGAAGGCCAATGTCAAAACCGACAAGGGCCACGGCGCGAACCCGAAGGGCGACGACGGCAAGCCGAAACAAGGCGACTAGCCGCGCGGGTTTCGGACTCTAGACCTCTTCGTCGTCCTGCACCCCTTCAAGCGTGAGCATCAGCCCATCCTGGAGGTCGTAGAGCGCGTCCATCGATTCCCCGATGGAGATATCCTCGGGGGCCCGGTTGCCGAGCGGGTGCTCCATCTCGGCGGCGAGCCGCTGCACGCGGAACGCCAGGTCAGCAGGCAACTGGGTCTCCTCGGCGATATTGAGCATCTCGAGCTCGTCCAGCAGCCGATCGATGTGGCGGATCCGGTTCCGGCGCGCATAGCGCAACTCGCGCTCTGCTTGCCATCGCTCGCGTTGCGCGGTGATCTGGACCGAGGTCTGCTCGATCATCCGTCCACTACCGAGGGTTGTCCGAGCCATGCTTCCCGAGGGTTTACATTACTTCCGAATACGGAGTTGGTCAAGAACTCGAACAGATATCCGATTCACCAATGGGCCCTCGCTGAGATCAACTAAGCCTGGCTACCTGCTCGTCGTCCTCTCCGCGTTCCTCTTCGCCGCCGGCGGCAACGCCGTCAAGGCCCTGTTCAAGCTGGGCTACTCGCCGCTGGTGCTGTCTCAACTCCGAATCTGGTGGGCGTTCGCCTGGCTCGTGGTCATCCTCCTCACCGTCCGGCCGCCGCTGCTCCGCGTCAAGCTTCGTGAGCTTCCCCATCGGGCTGGCCGGGGTCCAGCTCAGCTACTACCTCACGATCGCCCGAATCAACATCGCGGTCGCCCTCTCGTCCAATACCTGGGATTGGTGGCGGTGACGGCCTTCGAACGGTATCACCGGCGCCAGGCCGTGCCCGCTCAGGTCTGGGTCGCCCTCGCCATGGTGTTGGTCGGGGCCTTCTTCGCGGTCGGAGCCTACCAACCGGAACTCTTCCGGGTCAACCTTCCGGGTGTCATGCTGGGCCTGGTGGCGGCCGGGTTCTTTGCCTTCTATATCCTGCGGGCGTCGACGCTGGCCCGCCGGCTCGATACCTGGACACTGCTGCTATACGGCTTCGGCGCCGGCAGCCTGCTGTGGGCGGCGTTCGATGTCGTGAGCGGCACCCACCTACCAACAAACTGGCGGATCTGGGTCGCCATGGCACTGCTGGGCCTGGTGGGCACTCTGGTGGCGTACGGCCTTTTCGTTTTGGCGGTGCGAACCCAGACAGGGAGCAACGATGCGGGGGTCACGGTGGCGCCCATCCAGTGAGCGCGATCGACCTCGGGCGAGTGCGCACCCGGCTCGTCGCCGGTGAGGTCACCTGGAACCTCTATTACGAGCCCTCCTGTAGCAGCACGCAGGACCTGGCCCGTGCCGCCAGCGCGCGCGGCGCCGAACAGGGCTGGACGATCGTCACCGACCTGCAACTCGAAGGCCGAGGGCGCCAGGGTCGGTCCTGGATCGCTCCGTCCGAAACGGCGCTCCTCTTCTCCACCATCCTGCGCCCGCCGCGCGACGTCCTCCCGTTACTGCCGCTGCTGGCGGCGCTCACCGTCGCGGGAGGGATCGAGGCCTCCACCGGGGCCGTGCCCGATCTCAAGTGGCCGAACGACGTCCTCCTCAACGGCAAGAAGCTGGCGGGCATTCTGCTGGAACGGCCCGCGGGAGCGGACGTTGTGCTGGGGGTAGGCCTGAACGTCAACCAATCGCGTGGTGACCTGCCAGACGGCGCCACCTCGCTGGCGAGCGAGATCGGTCATGAGCTCGAACGTGAACCCCTGCTGGCCGCCATCCTCAACGACCTCGGCAACGCCTACGAGCGCGCGGACCGCGAAGGCGTCAGCTGGATCGTTCCCGGCTGGCGCAGCCGGAGCTCGATGCTGGGCGACGCGGTGGCGTTCCATCGTGACGGCGCGTTGATTCGAGGGATCGCCGAAGATCTGACGGAGGACGGAGCGCTCCGGGTCCGCCTCGACGACGGCTCGCGGATCAGCGTCGTCGCTGGGGAAGTCGAGCGCATGCGCACGCCCTAGTCGTAGGTCTTGCCGTTGTCCTGGATGTAGCCGCCCTCATGGGTCCCCTGCGGATCATGGTGGGTGAAGTGGATCAGCCCACCCTGCGAGTTCCAGACGTATTCGCCATGCACGATGACGTGGTCGCCGAGCGCAACCGGGACGCGCGGCGCGATCGAGATGTTGTGCTCCACCTCGACCGTGATGTCGCCCGACGAGAGCTTGACGATGAACTGTTCGTGCGTACCGGTTGAGCTGGTTCGGTCGGGCATCAGCCGCACGACGGTGCCATCGGCGGTCACCTCGACGGTTGATTGGTGATTATTGAAGTCGGAGACGATGGCCGCGTCATCCGGCTGCGCCGACCCGCCACACGCGGCCAGCCAGAGTGTGACCAAGCCGACGGCAACGCGCTTCATCTCCGAGAGTCTAGGGAAGGAATCGCCTGATTCCTCCCCTAGCCGAACTAACTGACTTTGACGTCGCCCGTCATCGCCGCGTGGATCGTGCAGTGATACTTGAAATCCCCCGCGGTGTTGAAGCTCACGAAGAACTTGGCGCCCGCGCTACATAGCCCGGAGTCAAAGGTCGTGGTGTCGTCCGCGGTGACACTGTGCTGGGCGGAGTTATCGACCCAATCCCACTCGACCGTTTGGCCCTTGGTGACGCTCACCGTCGACGGCTCGAATTTGCCGACCGTGTTCGGGTCGGGGTTGATCTTGACAGTCTGGGAGGCGGTGCCGCTCGACGTCCCGCCCTTTAGCGTACAGCCGCCACCGCCGCCATTGTCGCTGGTCGAGCTCCCGCATGCGGCCAGCACAAGGGCGCTCCCAACCGCAACGATTGCCATCTTCCAAACGCTCACACATTGCCTCCTTGTCCGAACGGGTTTACCCTCGACTGAGTCTACGGGGCGATTACGCGACATCACCACGGAATCGCGCCCGGCGCCACAGAATCGGGTGTCGACCGTACTACTCGGGGAGCGCCTCGAACTCTCGGCGTGCATCGCGCACCCAGAGCGCGGTCGCGGCCACCGAGATGACCACGCCCGCGGTCAACAGGACGAGGTTGAGGACCAGTCCGGTAAGGAGGAATGCGATCCCCACCGCCAGCACGGCCGGCCAGATGCTCGGCGGCGGCAGGTGGATGGCCTCGTGGGTTTCCGCGTGCGACCCCTGCTCAGGTTCGGTCATGCGCCGAAGTTGTTGTAGATCAGCGCCCAGGCGAAGGCCAGGCCGAACATGATCAGGGCCGTCACGAACAGCAGCACCCCGAGACGAACATTCTTGCGCGCTTCTTCTCTATGCATCAACGACCACCGGAAACTATAGCCTCCCGACCATCCGATCGGCCACCATCACGGCGAAGAGCAACCCGAGATACGCGATCGAGTAATCAAAGAGCAGTCGTGACCAGCGTTGCCGGTGGGAGCGCAGGTTGACGAGCGCGAGCGCGATGAAGGCGCCGCCCAGAACGACGGCCCCGCCGAGATAGAGCAACCCCAGCGCGCCGGTCATCACGACGGCGAGCGTGACACCCACGAGGATCACGGTGTACACCAGGATCTGCCGGCGGGCGGCGGCCTCGCCGCGCACGACCGGCAGCATGGGGACCTGCGCTCGCGCGTAATCTCCCTTCAGCCGGAGGGCCAGTGCCCAGAAATGTGGTGGCGTCCAGAGGAAGATGACGGCGAAGAGATAGATGGCCGTCAGGTCGACCCGGTGCGTGACGGCGGCCCACCCCACCACCGGCGGCACGGCGCCGGCAGCGCCGCCGATCACGATGTTTTGCACCGTCCAGCGCTTGAGCCAGAGCGTGTAGACGAAGACGTAGAAGAGCAGGCCGCTGATCGCCAGCGTGGCGGCCAGCACGTTGACCCAGAACGCCAGCAGGATGAATGCGGCCAGGCCGAGCGCGATGCCAAACAGCAGCGCGTGGCTGGGCGCGATCCGTCCGTCGGGCAGCGGGCGGCGGCGGGTGCGAAGCATGGCGCCATCGAGGTCGCGGTCGATCCAGCAATTGATGGCGCCGGCGCCGGCAGCGGCCAGCGCCCCGCCGGCCAGGGTCAGCACGACCAGGCCGGTCGACGGCCAACCGCGCTCGGCCATCATCATTCCGCCCAGCGCGGTGATCAGCAACAGCGGGATGATCCGCGGCTTGGCCAGGCTGACATAGTCGAGCACGGCCTCTCGCGCGGGCCGGGGCGGCCGGTTGGCCGAATCAGTGACGGCAACGGATCCACCGGCGGCCGGCAGACGGTCCGCAATGACGGCGAGCACGACGGTGCCGGCCCAGACCGCGCTGGCGAGCGCCAGGTGGAGACCTCGCAGCGCTGCCGGCAGGTGCAGGGTGACGACCGCGGCGCCGACCGCAACCTGGAAGGCGAGCGCCGCCAGGGTCAGCGCAACCGTGGCTCGGACGGCGCGCTGGTCCCGGTAGCGGTTCAGCAGGGCCAGCAAGCTGACCATGATCAGCAGCCCGACCGCGGTGGCCAGGCCTCGATGCAGCAGTTGAATCGCCGGGTACCCGTCGAAGGCAAGGCTGAAGCCGCCGCCGCAGAGCGGCCAGGCACTGCAGCTGCCGCTCGCGCCGCTGCCCACCACCAGTGAGCCGCTGAGGATCAGAAGGTAGGTGCCGCCGGCGGCGGCGCGCGCCAGCCTAACCGGGCCCCGATCGGCCGGCGTGGCAGGGCGGGGAATGATCGCCGCGACCGCCGTAACGCAGACCGCCGCCAGCAGCGCCATCGCGGTCGCGAGATGAGCCAGCACGATCATTGGGGGCAGTTCGAGCCGCACCGTGATCGCGCCCAGCACCACCTGCACCACCAGCAGGACCAGGGCGACCGTCGCCGGAATCACGATGTCGCGGCGCCGGCGCCACGCGATCCAGGCGACGACCGCTGTGAGCACGACCAGCGTGCTCGTCAGCGAGGCGGTGGTCCGGTGTGAGTACTCGATGATGGCGTGCACATCGAGTGGCGGCAGCAGACGGCCGTGGCAGAGCGGCCAGTCCGGACAGCCGAGTCCGGATCCGGAAACGCGAACGACGCCGCCGAGCACGACGAGGGCGTAGGTTACGAGCGCGGTCGCGACGCTCAGCGCCCGGAAGGCCTTCATCCCGCGGCTACGTATGGTCGGCGGGTGCAGCCACGCGGAGGCGCAGGTCGCGGACCGGACGCCCGCTGCGAACCGGCGGGACACTGTCGAAGTTATGAGCCGGTGGCGGCGACGTGGTCGCCCATTCCAGCGTATTGCCTTCCCAGGGATCCGCGGACGCCGGCCGGCCGCCCCGGATGCTCATCGCGAAGTTGACGATGAACACCACGATGGCGAGCGCGATCATGAACGCGCCGAACGTCGCCAGCAGATTCCAGGGTGCCCAGTCGGTGCGGCTCGAGTACCACATCGCGATGCGCCGCGGCATCCCCTCGAGCCCGAGGAAGTGCATCGGCATGAAGGTGAGGTTGAAGCCGGCCAGCTGCAGCCAGAACTGGATCTTGCCGAGCGTTTCGTTCAGGTAGCGGCCGGTCATCTTCGGAAACCAGTAGAAGAAGGCGGCGAAGACACCGAAGACGCTGCCGCCGAAGAGCACGTAATGGATGTGCGACACGACCCAGTAGGTGGCGTGGATCTGGTAGTCCACCGCCAGCGATGCCATGAACACGCCGTCAACCCCGCCCATGAGGAACATCAGCACGAAGGCGACCGAAAAGAGCATCGCCGCCGTGTACTTGATCGAGCCACCCCACAGGGTGGCCAGCCAGTTCAGCACCTTCACGCCCGAGGGAACCGCGATCAAGGCGGTGGTCGCCATGAAGAACTCCTGCAGCGCCAGCGGCAGTCCGGTGGTGAACATGTGGTGAGCGAAGACCATGAAGCCGAGCACGCCGATGGCCGCCATCGAGAAGGCCATCGCGCGGTAGCCGAAAATCGGTTTTCGGCTGAACACCGGGATGATCTCCGACACAATCCCGAAGGCCGGCAAGATCATGATGTAGACCGCCGGGTGCGAATAGAACCAGAAGATGAACTGGTACAGCAGGGGATCCGATCCATGGGTGAAGAAGTGGGTGCCCAGCTGGCGGTCCATCAGCACCATGCCCAGCACGCCCGCGAGGAAGGGGCTCGCCAGTAAGACTAGGGCGGCCGTGATCTCCATCGCCCAGACGAACAGTGGTAGCCGGAACCAGGTCATCCCGGGGGCCCGCATGTTCTGGATGGTTACCAGGAAGTTGATCGCGCCCATGATCGAGGAGATCCCCAGGATGTGCAGTCCGAGGATCCAGAGGTCCTGGCCGATCCCAATCGCGTAGGCCTTTTCGGTCAGCGGCACATAGCCGGTCCAGCCGGCGGCGGCGGCGCCGGTTTTGGTCAGCAGTCCGCTGTACATCGTCAGGCCGCCGAGCGGGATCAGCCAGAAGGAGAGGGCGTTGATCCGCGGGAAGGCCATGTCACGGGCGCCGATCATCAGCGGCACGAAGTAGTTCCCGAAGCCGGAGAAGACCGGGATGATCCAGAGGAAGATCATGGTCGTCCCGTGGAGGGTCATGATCTCGTTGTAGGTCTGCGGAGCAAGGAAGTGGTTGTTCCCAACCGCCAGCTGGGTGCGCATCAGCAGCGCAAAGAAGCCGCCGACCAGGAAGAAGGCGAACGTCGTGTAGAGGTACAGGATCCCGATCTTCTTGTGGTCGACCGTGGTCAGCCACGACATGATGCCGGTTGCGGGGCGGGTTTGGCTCCGCGGCAGGGCGATGCTAGCCATATGCCTCCTTCATCCTCCGGACACCGTGATGGTGCCCCGCATGTTGTTTGCCTCGTGGAATTTGCAGACGTAGCTGTACGTCCCGGCCTTGCTGAACTTGACCTCGAACGTGTCGCCCTGGTTCATCGGGTCCGAGCTCGGCACCGCCTGGTTGTCGAAGACGACGTTGTGGACCGCGGTCCCGCCGTTCTTCCACTTGATGACGTCGCCCACCTTCGCCGTCAGGGCCGCGGGCACAAATTTCAGCTCGTCCGTCTCGCCGACATTATCGGTGGCCGGCACCCCATTCACCTTCTGTGCGACGGCACCGCCCGGTGGGGGCGCGCCGCTCAGGAAAGCCTGGTAATCCGCGTCCGACAGGGCGTCCACTTCCAGGAGCATGGAGTAGTGATTGAGCCCGCAGAGCTCGTTGCATTGGCCAAAGTACTGGCCCGGCTGGCTGGCCTCGATCCAGCCGCTGTTCTGAAAACCCGGCTTAGCATAGATCTGGCCGCCCAGCCGCGGCACCCAGAAGGAATGAAGTACGTCTTTGCTGGTGACCTGCAGCCGCACGACCTGGCCGGTCGGGATCGTCAACGTGGTGACGCTAGTCTTGCCGTTCGGGTACTTGAATGACCACGCCCACTGGATGCCCGTCACCTGGATGGTCTGCTGCGGCGGCGGTCCGTTTCGCACGTAATCCATCCGTAGCGTGGTCCGAATGAAGACAAACGAGACGATCAGAACCGGGATTGCGGTCCAGAGGATCTCCAGTCGCGGGTTGCCGTGCACCTGCGCAGGCTCGCGATCATCCCTGCGGCGGAATCGCAGCGCCGCGTAGACGAGGAGACCGCCCACGATGACGAGCACCGCCATCGCGATCCAGAAGATGCTGGTGTACGTGCTCACGATGTCGCAGGCGTTCGGGCCGGCGCAATTCAGCGGACTGACATTGACCGCAGGCACGCTCACGACAGTGTACCGACCGGCTCGGTGATCATCGGTGAAAGAGCCACCACCGGCCGCCTGGTTCCCGCTGGCCGTTCCGCTCCTGCGCGGTCCGGCGGGCATCGTGCATGGCGTCGTACCAGAAGGTCAATGCCAGAAGGAAGGTGCTGATGAACACCAGCAAGGACAGCATTTCCACCAGCAGCGAGAGCAGCACCATCGCGCTGCCGCGTGGCTTCCAGAACGCCAGCAGCTCGCCGGTGGCGCCCGGGATGTTCAGCGTCACCAGGAAGAGGCCGACCACGCCCACCAGGAAGATCAGTGCCTTCGTCGGTTGGCGGTTGTAGAGCTGACCCAGGCCTGGCACCGCCGAGAGCCAGGTCGCCAGCCGGACACTCGCCCGGCGTCGGGACGCCGTCACGACCGGGGGACGATGCAGCTCGACCACAGGCGCTCGACCTGCTACCGCTGGAACATTCGATAGCAGTAGTAGGCGACCAGCAGCAGCGTGCAGACGGCCCAGACGAGCACGAAGAAGAAATCGCCGGCCCCCGGGTCACGACTGAGATTGATCAGCTCGACGAGGGCGGGCGCCATCAGCCACCCGCCTTATGGGCCTTGGTCACGTCCAGCAGGTTCTCCGCCACGATCACGAGCGCGGTGAATCCCACGAGGACCGCAAAGGCGATGACCGTCCCGATCAGGTTCTTGAGCTGCTGGCGTCTCATCGGGCCCCCCGGAGAATCGCAGATTCGACGGGGTGATTCATGGCAGGCTCGTGTACTGCTGCCACATCCGGATCCAGTGCACCAGCAGGTTGATGTTGTCGTTGATGGGCTGGGGCAGCAGCTTGTTGACGCCCCACGCCGGCATGATCGTGCCCTTGTGTTCCTCGCCGGTATTGCCGAGGTAGATGCAGCGGTAGTAATAGTCGCTGTTGAAGAAGCCCAGCCGGTTCTGGTCATTGAGGGGCGGCCCTTTGCCGCCTTCACCCGTAGCCCCGTGACATTGCGCGCAGTTGTTCTCATAGAGCTGGGGCGCCGTGGCGAAGGTCCCAAAGGGGTTGGCCACCAGGTTCTGATGCGCGCCCGCCTGGTCCGTGGCCTGGCGGTTGCCGTTGTGGCAGATGATGCAGCCGCTCTCATCGATCCCCAACCCTTTGTAGGCATTCGGGATGAACCCGGTGAGCTGCGCCACCACAGGCTTGTTCGTCGCGGGGTCGTTGACGACTTTGCCGTTGGTGTCGAGCACGTAGTAGGGCTGGGCCCGCGGATCCAGGCAGCTCGCCGCCGTCGTCACCGTCCCGGATTGGGCGGGCGACGGTGACGGCGCCGCCGACGGCGAGGCGGCGGCCGACGGGGAGGCCTTCGCAGATGGCGAGGCCGACGGGGAGGCCTTCGCAGATGGCGAGGCCGACGGCGACGCGGCGGCCGAGGGGCTCGCCGAGGGACTGGCCGCTGCCGTGACCGGCCGGCAGATCAGCGTCTCCTGGCCGTACTTCGCGAAGACCGCATCGCTGATCACCGCCGGATGGTTGGGACCGAGCCGTTGGGCAGCCTGCTGCGGACCGATCTTGGCGATGTCGGGCACATGGCAGGTGATGCACCGTTCCACCATGAACTGCCCGTTGACCTGGACCTTGGGGAAGAGTTGCTGCACCTGGATCGGAAAGTCCTGGCCATACTGCGCCGCGTACTTTTGCTGGACCGGCGCCCACGGCCGGCTCAGGTCCTGGTAGAAGGCGAAGCCGAGCAACAGCAGGAAGGCGACGCTCACCACCAGGAAGGCGCGCCCTAGCACGGGTTGCCTCCGCAGGTCTGCGGGTTGCCCAGCACCCAACCCCAGTCCCAGACGAACTCATGGCCGCGGAAGAAGGTGCCGATGATGACAAGCGCCACCACGATCGCGGTGTAGAGCGCGAACAGGATGATGGCCACCTTCCGCTCAGCCGGCCGCCGGCTTGGGTTGCGATCCAGGAACGGCACCAGGATCATCAGCACGATCACAAAGGTCGGAAAGGCGACGCCGGCCATCAGCGGCGGGAAGCGTGAGAGCAGCTCCTGCAGGCCGAGGAAGTACCAGGGCGCCTTGGAGGGGTTCGGGGTCATCCCCGGGTTGGCCTGGCCCAGGAGAGGAGCCTGCAACCAGATCGAGACGATGATCAGGAAGACCGTCATCGCGACCGCCGCGATGAACTCTTTGAAGACGAACTCGGGGAACGAGACGACCATCTCGTCCTCGCTGTCGTCCCGGACGGTCGATGGTGCTTCGGCCTGACGCCGGCGCTGCTCGACCCGCTCGCGGGCCGCGATCCGGTCGCGCGCCTCAGTAGCCATAGTTAGCTAGAGCCCCCCGCTGAAGCCATCTTTTCGGACTCGCCAGAAGTGGACGACCATCAACAGGAACGCCGCCAGCGGCAAGCCCACGACGTGCAGCACGTAGAAGCGCAGCAGGGCATTGTCCCCGACCACACGCCCGCCGATCAGCAGGTAGCGGGTGTAGGGACCGGCGATGGGCGCGTACTTCGCCATGTTTGTACCGACTGTGACCGCCCAGATGGACAGCTGGTCCCAGGGCAGCAGGTAACCGGTGAAGCTCAGCAGCAGCGTGATCAGCAGGAGGAGCGTGCCGACGCCCCAGTTGAACTCGCGCGGCTTCTTGTAGGCGCCGGTCAGGAACACGCGCGCCATGTGGAGCCAGACCGTGATCACCATCGCGTGCGCCGCCCAGCGGTGCATGTTGCGGATGACCCCACCGAAGGTGACGACGAACTGCAGGTCGCGCATGTCCTGGTAGGACTGGTGGGTAGAGGGTACGTAATAGAACATCAGGAAGAGCCCGGTGACGGTCAACACGATGAAGAGGAAGAAGGACAGCCCGCCAAGGCACAGCGTGTACGACATCCGGATCCAGGAGCGCCGCACGCGGACCGGGTGGATGTGGAGGAAGAAGTTGGTGAGGGCCGTGCGGGCGGCGATCTTGTCGGTGAGTGGAAGACCGTGGCGGAAGACGGAGCCAACCATCTGGCCGATGACAGAGAACATCTCGTCCAGCGCCGCACGGATTACGGTCATGAATCCTCCCCGTTAGCTGATCAGACTTTCAGGCGGAACCTGCGATCCACAATGACAGAGCGGTCGATCAACAGTTTCCCATCCGGGGCCACCTCGAGGTGGACACGGTCCATCGGCCGGGGCGCCGGCCCAAAGAAATTGATGGCGTCTCGGAAGTATCGGCTACCGTGGCAGGGACACTTGAAACCCTTCAGGGCCGGGTTGGCTTTCGTCGCCTGCTGGCCCGTGTCGGGGTCCTTGGAGATCGAGGTGCCGGCGGCGACCAGGTCGCTGGTGACGTCGTCAAAGTAACGGGGCGTGCAACCCAGGTGGGTGCAGATCAGGCTGATCGCATAGAAGCCGTCCGGATCGTGGTTGATGACGACCCGTTTGTCGATGAGGACCGTCGTCGACCCGACCGCATACGTGGTGGGCGGGTCCGCCTTAAACGCCGGCGGGTCCTCGTAGGTGGCGTTCGGGTACACGAACTTGAGGCTCTGGTAGAGGGCGATCGCCGAGGCGCCGGTAAAGCCGACCCAGCCGGCGATCGCCAGGAAGCTTCGCCGTGACATCTCGCGGCTGTCCTCGATGAGGCGCTTGAAGGAGGAGGCCATCACACGAACGGGTTGTGGGCTGGTGGCGTCAAGATCGTCGCGAAGATGATCGCCGACGCCATGATGATGATGAAGAGCGCGGCGACGAGCAGGCAGCCGAAGTCAGCCTTGATCGCCGCCAGCACGCCGTGCACGGAGTCGAGAATAACAAAGCGAGGCGAACTGAAACATCGGGTCTCGGCCCTAGGCTCGCTCGTCGGTGAGGCGCGGCACCGGAGCCGGACTCCCTGTCAGGCCCCTCAGCTTACGCACGTACTCGTGAACGAGCGAGACGACCGTGGCGTGGCTCCAGGTCAGCGGCGAGACTGAGAGCTGCGCCTTGCTATAGGGGTCCAACTGCTCCGATAGCACCCCACTGGGCAAGGCGGCGGCCGCCACCCAGTCGAGGATGTCACGGGCCTTCTTGAGGTCGTCGAGCGACCGGGCCTGGCTGACCAGCCACTGTCCGTACCACATGGTGCAGATGAACCACGGGTTGCCGGGGACGTTCCCGATGTCCTGGCTCACCTGGTAGTACCAATCGTTCTCGTAGCGGGCGATGCCGCCGACCTCGGTCTTGCACCAGAGCCGCTCGTAGACCGCCTTCATCGTGCTCACGATCTGCGGATCGTCGGCCGTGAACATGCCGAAGTACCAGAGCCCGTAGACGCTGGAGTCGATCGTCAGGTCGCGCGCCGTCGTGCCATCCGCTCGAACGTAGATCCGGCGGATGAAGCGGTTCAGCTCCGGGTCGAAGAGGAAGCGCAGGGTTCCCTGCTTGATCCCGTCGGCCACGCCCCGGTAGCGGGCGGCCAGCGTCATCTCCCCGTAGAGCGCGGCGAAGTTGGCGGCGGCTTGAAGCCCGGCCCAGACAGTGGCCACGGTGAAGCTCATGACGCCGCGCCGTTCCTCCCAAAGGTCATAGCTCGGCTGCGGCAACCCGGTGAGCGGGTCGATGTAGCTCGCCAGAAAATCCCCGACCAGGATGATCAGAGGGCGGTAATAGGCCTTGAAGAACTCGAAGTCCCGATGGTGGTCGTAGTGCTGCCAGAGGGCGAAGAGCACCAGGCCGGTCTCGTCCTCCTGGATCGGGTACTGCGGCTTCCCGGTGGCATCGACCCATGGGTGCCAGCTGCTGCCGGGGTCGCCTGCCGGCGTGTACTTGTGGCGGAAGTACCCCTCCTTGGTCACGATCTTCGCGCAGAGCTCGAAGAACCGTCGGGGAACGTCGACATAGCCGGCCTGGTCCATCGCGTAGACGGCCAGCGCGGCGTCGCGCGGCCACATATAGCTATAGGTGTCGCGCGCGAACTTGATGATGTCGGTGTCGTTGGCGGCGAGCACGGCCCCACCACTGTCGATCTGGGTGCGCACCACCAGCAGGCTGCGGCGAAAGAGGTCCGCCACCTGCGGCGAGAGATCGCCGAACTCGCGCTCTTCCTTGTTGACCCAGGCCATCCAGTAGGAGCGCGTACGCTCGAGAAACGCCTCCGGTCCACGCAGCGTGATGACGTCGGCGACCGTCTGCAGCTCGGCAAGGTTGCGCGCGGCGATCAGCCAGTGGTAGGCGGTGGCGGTCTCTGCCTGGGCGATGCGGCCGACTTTGAGCGCGATCGTCATGTCAACCGACCCCTGCTCGATCGGGTTGTTGCTGAGCTCGCCATCCTCGGCGTCCCGCCAGGTCCCCTGCGCACCCCCGACGTCTTTCTTGCCACAGGCGTACCCGTCCAGCCCGATGCGATCACCAACCTGACCGCAGGCGGCGAAGCAGCGCTGGCCCTTGTAGGCGACCAACCCTTTGACCGCGGGGTAGTACATCACGGTGTCGCCGACCTCGGTGCCGTAGATGTGCCAGTCGTAATGAAAGAAGAGGCGGACCTCGCGCTCGGGCCCCTCGTTCAAGACCTTCACGCGGCGCAGGAGCATGTCGCGGCCGAGGTCGACCGCATCGTTGAAGGTCAGGCTGATCGCGAGATCCGGATGACGAAGGGTAACGTTCGTAACCAGCGTGTCCGGAAGGTAGACCATATTGCGCGACCAGGCCGGGTCGTCCAGCCAGGTGAACCGTCCGTCGACCCAGATCCCGAAGCGGCACGGTTCGCCGCTGGTATGGTTCTCCTGCCCGACGCGCGGGTAATAGATGTCGCGCAGCTGGTAGTTGCGATCGAAGTTGACCAGCAGGGCCCCGTTCCCGATCGGTAAGTCGCGAGACACGTTGCGCCATTATCGGGTGCCGGTCTCCAACTTGGGAGATGGAAGAATCCGTTGTTACGATGTTGTGCATGGGGAGCGCGGCCAAAATCGACGTACTCGAGGTCCGCTCGGGCAAGCGCGCCGATGCCATCGACATCACGGATCGCGTGCAGCAGGTGGTCCGCGAGAGCGGCGTCCAAACCGGGCTCTGCCAGGTTTACGTGCCGCATACGACCGCCGGCGTCTTCATCAACGAGAACGCCGACCCGGACGCCCTGACCGACATTCTTCGAACGCTGGAGGCGCTCGTGCCCTGGGAGAACGGCTACCGCCACGCCGAGGGCAACGCCGCGGCCCACATCAAAGCGAGCCTGGTGGGCACCTCGCAGGTCGTCCCGGTGCGCAACGGCCGGCTCGCGCTGGGACGGTGGCAGGGGATCTTCTTCGCCGACTTCGACGGCCCACGCGAGCGCCATTTCCAGGTCACCGTGCTCGCATGAAACACGCGCCGTTGGCGGCGGCAACGGTCCTGTTGACGGTCGGTGAAAAAGCGTAACTAGTCTGGGGATGCCGGTATATACTGGTCAGCCAGATTCTTCAGCCGGGGAGACGCATGCTTACCAGCATCAAGTCGGTCGGCAGCTATGTTCCGTCCGGCATCCTGACCAACGCCGACCTCGAGAAGATGGTCGAGACGTCCGACACCTGGATCCGCGAACGGACCGGTATCCACGAGCGGCACATCGCCGCGGTCGACGAGACCGCGACCGACCTGGCCGCTAATGCCGCCAGGGACGCGCTGACCGCAGCCGGGTTGCGCCCGGAGGACACCGACCTCATCGTGTGCAGCACGTCCACGCCGGACTCGATGTTTCCCTCGGTCGCATCACGTGTGCAGGAGCGACTGGGCGCCCACGGCCCGGCGTTCGATGTCCAGGCGGCGTGTACCGGTTTCCTTTACGGGATGAGCATTGCCGACCGATTCGTCAGTGGGGGCGAGTCGAAGCAAGCCATCGTGATCGGCAGCGAGACGCTCACCAAGATCATCAACTTCAAGGACCGCGGCACGTGCGTCGTCTTCGGTGACGGCGCCGGTGCGGTGGTGTTGGGGCCGAGCTCGAACGGCGCCGGCATCAAGTCCTGCGTGCTCGGATCGGACGGCTCGGGCGGCGACCTGATCTATGTCGCACCCGGCGCCGACGGCCCGGAAGGCCGCGGCCGTCCGGAGATCCGCATGGACGGTCGCAAAGTGTTCCGCTTCGCCACCGAGATCCTGGCCTCGGCGACACTCGAGGCGCTAGAGAAGGCCAACGTTTCGCTGGAGGACGTCAAACTGATCGTTCCGCATCAAGCTAACGCCCGCATCATCGAGGCGGCCGGCAAGCGGTTGGGTGTGGGCGCCGACGTGATGGTCAACGAGATCGCCAATTACGGCAACACCTCGACGGCCTCGATTCCGCTCGCCCTCAAAGACGCGCTGGCCGCTGGCCGCCTGAAAACCGGTGATCATCTCGTCCTCGTCGGGTTCGGCTCCGGGCTGACCTGGGGTGCTTGCGTCATCAAATGGGAAGGCGCGCCCGTCAGGGCCGCGGCCTGACCCATGTTTCGTCCGAAAACCCGTTATGTCGCTCTGCCGTCGCCGCGTGCCGGCGTCGGCGAGGAGATCGACCGCCTCACCTGTCCCAAATGCGATACCTCACTCGAACCCGCCCGCCTGACGGCGGCCCTGGGCGTGTGCTATCGCTGCGGCTACCACTTCCGGCTGCGCGCTCCCGAGCGGGTGGCAATGCTGGTGGAACCCGGCTCGTTCCGGGAAGAGGACCAGGGGATCGTGGCGAAGGACGTCCTTGGCTTCAAAGACTCGCAGCCCTACACCAAGCGGATCGAGCAGAGTCGTGCGGCGACGGGTGCGAACGAGGCGGTCATCTGGGGCGAAGCGATGCTGGCCGGTCACCGGCTGGTCATCGTCTGCCTCGACTTCGCCTTCATGGGCGGCAGCATGGGCGCGGCAACCGGCGAAAAGATCACGAACGGCATTGAGCGGGCCCTGCAAAACCGTTTGCCGCTCCTGATCATCTCCGCGTCGGGCGGCGCCCGGATGCAAGAGGGCATGCTTTCCTTGATGCAGCTGGCGAAGACGTCGGCGGCCCTCGGCCGGCTGAACGCGGCCGGTGTCCCGTACATCTCGCTGTTGACCGACCCGACGATGGGCGGCGTGACGGCCAGCTTCGCCTCGCTGGGCGACATCATCATTGCCGAGCCCGGCGCAATGATCGGCTTCGCCGGCGCCCGAGTCATCCAGCAGGCGACCTATGAGACGTTGCCTGAGGGATTTCAGACGGCGGAATTCCTCTGGAATCACGGCATGATCGACCTCGTCGTCCCCCGGCCCGAGCTGCCGGCCGTCTTGCGCCAGCTGCTCGACCTCTACACGAGGAACGGCATCGCCGGCGACTTCGAGCTGCAGCACCAGGCGAAGACGCCCGCGCCCGCGTCCGTCGTCGTCCCCCGGTGAGCGAGAACGGTTCGGTCGCGGCAGCAACCTGGGAGCAGGTCGAGCTCGCCCGGCATCCAGACCGGCCCTACGCGCTCGACTACATCCACGCGATCTTCAGCGATTTCTTCGAACTGCATGGAGATCGCGTCTTCGGTGACGACCATGCGATCATCGGCGGCCCAGCCGCCTTCGACCAGCGGACCGTCATGGTGATTGCCCAGCAGAAAGGCCGCACCACGGCGGAACGGGCCATGCGCAACTTCGGCATGGCCAACCCTGAGGGGTACCGCAAGGCCCTGCGGCTGATTCGGCAGGCGGAACGATTCCAGTTTCCGATCGTGGCCTTCGTCGACACCTCGGGGGCATTTCCCGGCGCGGGCGCGGAAGAGCGTGGCATCGCCTGGGCGATCGCGGACAACCTGGTGGCGCTATCGCAGGCGCGCGTGCCGATCGTGACGCTGGTGATCGGCGAAGGCGGCAGCGGCGGAGCGCTCGGCATCGGCGTAGGCGATCGCCTGCTGATGATGGAACACTCCATTTACAGCGTCGCCATGCCCGAGGCCTGCGCCTCCATCCTCTGGCGCGACATTGCCCGCAAGGTCGAGGCGGCCGATGCCCTCAAGTTGACGGCGGCGGATTTGAAACGGCTTGGCCTGGCGGATGAGATCGTGCCGGAGCCGCCGGGCGGCGCCCACAACGACTTCGGCGTGGCCACCGACGCCGCCGGCGCGGCATTGCGGCGCCATCTGGGCGCGCTCGAGACGATCGATATCGATCGTCTCGTCGAGGAGCGCTACCAACGGTATCGCAAGATCGGCGCCTAATATCTGAACACCTGCCGTGGCCACGGAAGCGATAACCCAAGCCCCAACGCGTAAACGCGAACGTCTCGACCCGTCGGTCTTTCGGCTGCCGGTCGAGCGGATTCGCGAAGGCTATTACAGCGACGTCTACTTCAACCGCACCGTCGACGTCCTCAAGGCGGACAACCAGCACCCGCACGTCCTGATGCAGGTCTTCCAGAAGAACCAGGCCGTTGTGGGCGGCATGGATGAAGCGATCGCCATCGTCAAGCTGTGTTCGGAAGACTTCACGCAGCTTCGCGTCCATGCGCTTTACGACGGCGACGAGGCGGCGCCTTGGGAGACCACCATGACCATCGAGGGGGACTACACGCTTTTCGCCCGCCTGGAGACGGTCTATCTCGGCGTGCTCTCGCGCCGGACGAAGGTCGCCACCAACGTTCGGCGCGTCGTGGAGGCAGCCAACGGCAAACAGATCATGTTCTTCCCCGCTCGTCACGACCACCACCTGGTCCAGACCGGCGACGGCTACGCGGCCCACGTCTCGGGCGCGATCGGCGTCTCCACGGACGCACAGGCCTCATGGTGGGGCGGCCAGGGGATCGGAACGGTGCCACACGGATTGATTGCCGCCTACCACGGCGACACCGTGCTGGCGGCGAAGAAATACGCGGAATACATGGAACCGGCGGCGAACCTGGTGGTTCTGGTCGATTGGGAGAATGATTGCGTGCGGACCTCGCTCGAGGTTGCGCGCGCACTCAAGGACCGGCTGTGGGGAGTTCGCCTCGACACCTCGGAGACGGTGGTCGACGTGAGCGTCCAGAAACTGATGGGCGACTTCGACCCGCGCGGGGTCAACCCCCAACTCTGCCACCTGGTTCGGCAGGCGCTCGACCGCGAGGGCTTCGAGCACGTCAAGATCGTCGCCAGTGGCGGCTTCAACGTCGACAAGATCAAGCGCTTCGAGGCCGCGCGGGTGCCGGTCGATGCCTACGGCGTCGGCAGCGCCTTCTTCCAGGGGATCTATGACTATACGGCCGACGTCGTGATGGTCGAGGGCCGCCCCTGTGCCAAGGCCGGGCGCCGCTACCGGCCGAATCCGCGCCTCGAGCCGGTTACCTGACCGTGCCGAACGTCACGATCGTAGTCGATGTGCTCAACGGGTTCTGCAAGCAGGGGAACCTCGCCTCCCCTCGCTGCGAC
Organism: Candidatus Dormiibacterota bacterium; assembly: GCA_035544955.1. Taxonomy (NCBI): domain Bacteria; kingdom Bacillati; phylum Candidatus Dormiibacterota; species Candidatus Dormiibacterota bacterium. The sequence continues at coordinate 2,811 of DASZZN010000009.1, read as the reverse complement.
GCCGCCATCCCCCGAATTCGCGAGGTGATCGAGCAACGCCGCCAGGCCGGCGACCACCTCATCTTCCTGGCGGACACGCACGACCCCAACGACCGCGAGTTCGAGGTCTTCCCCGTGCACTGCGTGCGCGGGACGGCCGAGTCGGAGGTGGTCCCGGAACTCCAGCCGCTGCTCCACGACGCAACCCTGATCCGAAAACGGCGCTATTCCGGCTTCTTCGAAACCGACCTCGACGCCCGCCTGCTCGCCGCCCAACCGGAGCAGGTCACGGTGGTGGGTGTCTGCACCGACATCTGTGTCCTGCACACGGTCGCCGACCTGCGCAACCGCGATTACCGGGTGTTCGTGCCGGCCTCGGCCGTGGAGACCTTCGATGGCCCCGGCCACCCCGGCGACGACGTCCAGCACTGGGCGCTCGCCCATCTCCGGGGAGTATTGGGCGCCCACGTCGTCTGAGATCTCCCTCCCCCCTCGGGGGAGGGTCGGGGCGGGAGTTTATTGAGCCTCTCGCTATAATGTAACCCGTCAATACTACCGGCTCGTTCTGCACCGCCTGCGGCTCTGGGCTGAGGCCCGATAGCCGGTACTGCTCGAGTTGTGGCCGGGCGGTCGCATCGAGGCGGCCACGCCGCTTCCGACCCTGGACGATGGGCCCGGCCGTCCTCCTGGCCCTCCTCCTCGTCTTACTCCCCGGTGTGCTCTACGTGTGGGCCGGACTCCCATCCACCGCGAATCTCAGCACTGCCCGCCTGCCGCTCTCGACCCGCATCTACGACCGCACCGGAACCGTCCTGCTCGCCGAGATCCACCAGGGATCGGAGCGGCGGCACATCGTGCCCTTGACCAAGGTGGCACCCGCCATGCAACAGGCGACCATCGCCGTCGAAGATCGCAGCTTCTATCAGCACGGCGGCCTCAACCTGCTGCGCACCGGTCAGGCCGGCCTCGACGACCTGCTGCATCTGCGCTTCAACCAGGGTGGCAGCACGATCACTCAGCAGCTCGTCAAGAACATTTACCTCTCGCAGGACCGCTCGGTGTTGCGCAAGTTGGACGAGGCGATCCTCGCCGTCGAGATCGAGCACCAGTACTCGAAGGCACAGATCCTCGAGGCTTACCTGAACCGGATCTATTACGGCAATCGCTCCTACGGTGTGGAAGCGGCGGCGCAGACCTACTTTGGCAAATCCGCCAGCCAGTTGTCCCTCGCGGAGGCGAGCTTGCTCGCCGGACTGCCACAGGCACCCACCGAGCTCGATCCGATCACCAATTTCAGCGGGTCGAAGGCACGGCAGCGCGTGGTGCTGGATGCGATGGTCCGCAACCACGCGATCACCGCAGCCCAGGCGCAGTCGGCGTACGCGCAGAAGCTCAGCCCGCAAAAACCCTCGACGGCCGACGACGTCAAAGCTCCCGGATTCGTGCACTGGGTCGCGTCGCAACTGGAGCAAACCTACGGCGGGGAGCTGCTCAAGAACGGCGGACTGACGGTCATCACCTCGCTCGACTGGAACCTGCAGTCGATCGCCGAGCGCCAGGTTCGGGAGAAAGTCATGGCGCTGCAGGGGCAGCACGTCACCGACGGCGCGCTGGTCGCGCTCGATCCGGAAACCGGGGCGGTGCTGGCGATGGTCGGGTCGGCGGGCGCCGACGTGCCGGGCGGGCAGTACAACATGGCGGTCGTCCCGCGTCAACCTGGGTCGGCGTTCAAGATGTTCACCTACACGGCTGCCATCGAGTCGCAGAAATTCACGATGGGCTCCTGGGTACTGGACGAGCCGATCAACGTCCGGCTGAGCGATGGCAGCAGCTACACGCCCCAGAACTACGACGGCTGGTATCACGGTTGGCAGCCCCTCCCCTTCGCGCTGGGCAACTCGCTCAACATTCCGGCCGTGAAAGTCGAGCTGGGCACTGGAACCGACCGGGTCGTGGATGTCGCCCGCCGCATGGGCGTGACGACGCTCAACCAGCCGGCCAGCAGCTATCAGCCGAGCCTGACGCTTGGCGGGTACGAAGTCCCGTTGATCGACATGGCCGTCGGCGCCAGCACGCTGGCCGCGCAGGGCATCTACGAACACCCGCAACCGATCCTCAAGATCACGGCGCATGACGGCAGCACCCTCTATCGCTACGACCCGCGCGGAAACGGCAAGCCGGCGCTCACCTCGCAGGTCAGCTTCATCATGGCGCAGATGCTCTCGGACGATCGCAACCGGTCGCTCGAGTTCGGCCGGAACAGCGACCTGGTGGTGGCCGGCCATCATGTCGCCGCCAAGACCGGGACGACGAACGACTTCCGCGACAACCTGACCGTCGGCTTCACGCCCAACCTGGCGGTTGCCGTCTGGGTCGGGAACGCCGATCAGACGCCGATGCGCAATGTCAGTGGGATCGTGGGCGCCGCACCGATCTTCCACGGTTTCATGACGGAAGCCCTCAACGGCCAGCCCGACAGCTGGTTTGCCGTGCCGGGCGGTCTCAATCCGGTCAGCATGAATGGATACGTCGCCTACCTCCTTCCGGGCACCGAGCTAGTTGCGCAGTCGCAACTCCCGCCTCCCCCACCACCATCGCGCTGCGATGAGGGCTGCGGGGGCGGCGGCCATGGTGGTGGCGGTGGCGGCGGCGGCGGTGACTAACCGGGCGGGCGGGTGCGTCGTCCAGCGGCCGTCAGGCCGCCCGCGCTTTCGCGCGTAACAGGGCCGGCGTCGCATGCGGCCTGTACGCGCACACGAGGCCATCGTGATTTCGGCCGAGTGCGCCGGGCCCGCCGGCCCACGCGAGCGGCGCTTTAGTGCCATGCGAGCG